>DATDRM010000063.1:0-12486 GCA_035291705.1 Anaerolineales bacterium | reverse complement strand
CCTTCCCATTGGAGGGGGAAGGCAGGGGAGAGACGAACAGGTTCCCAGGGTGGGGATCGGCGTGAAAGAAACCGTCCTCGAAGATCTGCTGCAGGTAAATCTTGAACAGCCGCTCGGCGACCTCTACCCCAGTGATACCTGCCGCGCTGATCGCGGCGTAGTCGGTAATCTTGATAGCGCCCACGTCTTCCAGGGTGAGCACGCGGCGGGTGGTATGCGTCCAGACCACACCCGGGACGCGCACGCCAGGCCGGTCGCTCAGGTTGGCGGCGAAGGTTTCGGCGTTTTTCCCTTCGGCCAGGTAGTCGATCTCTTCGTAAAGGATGCGGGTGAACTCATTTAAGATGGCGGGGATATCCGCTCGCCGGCTGATGGGACGGTAGCGCTGCAGCCATTTCCCCACCGTGCGCAATGCTGCCAGGTCAGTGGCAATGATCTGCTCGATGTTTGGCCGCTGGACTTTGACGACCACGTTTTGCCCGGCGATCTTTGCCCGGTGGACCTGTCCCAGGGAAGCTGCCGCTTCCGGGGTATGCTCGAAACTGGGAAATTTGTCTTCTAGCGACTGGCTGAACTCGGCTTCGATCACTCGCCGGATATCCGCGAAAGCTTCCGCTGGGACTTCGTCCTGCAGGCCGGCCAGCTCCTGGGTGATCTCGGCCGGCAAGACATCCACCCGGGCGGAAAAGAATTGCCCGACTTTGATCATGACTCCGCCCAGGTGGATCGCCAAAAAGCGAAACTGGGCAGCCGCCCGGCTGAGGCGTATCGAACGCGAGCGCTGCGACCACCTGCGCAGTCCCAGGTGGGGCAGGAGCACATCCCAAATGGTGAACGAGACCAGCAGGCGGGCGAAGAAATAAACGATGCGGCGGTAGCGGGCTTTTAACACCTTGTATTAAACGATCAATACAGCGCAAGCAGCGCGATGGATCAGCTGGCCGGCGACATCCTCAAGTAAGAATTCTTCCCAGTGGCTTCTCCCATGGTGGTAATGCCCGCCGATCACGAGCAATTCATACTGGCCCTCTTCGAGTTCTGCCAACACCTCATCTACGACCAACCCATGCCGGAGACAGGGGGTGACCGCGCCGATCACGCTAACCTGGCTCAAGAGTTGAAGCGCCTGCTTTAAATGTTGGCCTTCACGCGTTCCGCGTTGGATGGCAGATTGAGCCGTGTCCAGCAGGTCATCCGGTGGGCTGTCTAAACGCATGGCTACCTGGGACATGACATGCAGCAGAATGATCTCTGCCCTGGCGGTTGAGATCAATCGTCCGCCAACGCGCACAGTCTCTAAAGAAGGCGCTTCTGCGCCCGTGCAGAGTAAAATTTTGCTCAATCTCAGCGGGACGTTGCGAGCCACCAGAAAGGGGATGGTCAGCGTACGTGCCAGTTTATTCACCGTAGAGCCGATTTTCCAGCCCGCAAAGCCCCGCTGGTGTCCCCGTTCGCCCAGGGCAACCAGATCGTAACTATTTTCTTCGGTCTCCTTCTGGATATTTTCAGCGGCATTGCCATAGCCGATCTTGCGCTGGATGGTGTGTCGTGCCCCATCCAAAGTGCGTTCAATCCGCTCGAAGGAGCTGGTCAGGTGGACCTGGTCGCCGTCGGTCTCGCTGACCCCCAGCAGGGATATCACGGTGTCTGGAGGAAAGCTCAAGCGAGAAACGAAAGAGGCAGCTGCCTCTGCTGCAGGGGATCCGTCGGTGCAAATCAAAACGCGCATAACCTCTACCTCAACCTAGCAGGAGTAATGCAAAGGGAATTCCTAAGCATAAAAGGATGTAAATTAATAAATACCTGCGGCGTTTGCCGATCTTGGAGACCACCCGGTTCAGCATCCGTTCATAGAACCGGAAGATGCCGAGCAGGATGATCATAGAAACCACGGCAACACTCACCATTTGCACTAAAACGACCGTGACTGCCGCCGGGTTGGCCAGCAGCGCGGCGGCGATCAGTGTATCGTCGAAGGTGGTGATGTTTGCCCCCATGATATAAGGGATGATGTTCTCCCGGCGGATGTAACCGCGCGCCGAGAGCGGCACCAACAGGCTCAGCGAGACTGAAACGGACATGGTGAGAGCGGTGATGCCGGCTCCCAGGGCAAACGTCACCACCGGCCGGTAGAGCAGGTGGTGGACAAGACCCAGCTTCGACTCCTCGAGATGAAGGTCGGGCAATAAATGATCGAACAACCACAGGCTGAAAAATAAAAGACCAAAGCCGATCGGGAACAGCACCCAGGTGGGGATGTATTGGCTCAGGGTGGCAATGATCGGATCAAAGACGATATCCAGGGGTGAGTTAAACGACTGGTTGGCCTGGAACTGCCATTTTTGGATCCAGCCTCTCGAGAGGAGATAGAAACCGATCCCCAGGACTGGCAGATACATGGTTTGGGTGACCAGGAGCGAGGTTAGACCGGCGCCCAGGCTCACCTGGCGTTGTTTTCCACGCAGCACGTAAACGAACCCCACCAGCAGCACGATGAAAGACGCTCCCAGGCGCGATCCGGCGATCATGGCAAAGGCCTCGACCGGGGCGAGTACCCCGGCGTCTAGAAAAGCCAGGGCTGTCGCCGCGATCGGTGAGCCAGAAAGCACCAAGCTGGCAGACAGCCAACCGAATCCCAGGGCGCTGGCCGGGCTGTTTACCGAAAAGCGCTCTCGGATCAGGGGGGCCAGCGGTTTGGCGCCTTCCTTGACCATGACCAGGGCCAGGATGAAGATCGAGATACTGATCAGGAATAAGCCAACTTTAGTCGCCAGGCGGCGTAAGTTTATCCCCCCGAAGAGGCGCGCCCGTGCCAGGGGGAGGGTTGCCGTTTCTATAAATTCGGGATCTTCAGGTATGTTCGTATCTTCAGTACCGATGATTGCACCTCACAGGCACGGTCTACGCCTGGCAGCTGCCGGGACGCGCTTCGCCGAGCTCGCCGATCAAAATCCTCCCTTCGCCAGCGTGGGGGTAGATGCGATTATAACAGGCAAATACCATTCGAGAGGTCTTTTTATGGTATCCTTTGCTTCTATGCCTGAAAACAAGACCCTTAAAATTTTAATAGTGGCTTGACGATCGAGATGTCTTCCACGTTCGCTGAATTTACAATCCCTCAACGGCATCCCAACGACCGGCGTGGGCCGCTGCGTTGGATTATCTTCCACGGGCTGCGCCATTGGCCGTTGAGTTTTTCTCTATTGGGAGGGGCTTTCGCCAACGCTGCCCTGGCTGCCGCAGTGCCGGTCTTGATCGGGCAGGCCTTCAACGCTATCCTGGCTTCGCCCCCCGATCTGGCGGTTTTGACGCGCATCGCCTGGTGGATCGCCGTGACCCAGGTGGTGCGCGGGGTGCTTCAGTTCGGACGCAACTTCAGCGCCGAATTGTTCGGCCAACGCCTGGAACGGGATATCCGCGACGAGCTTTATGTCAGCCTGTTGGGCAAGAGCATGACCTTTCACAGCTTGCTGCCAGTGGGCGATACCATGGCGCGCGCCACCAACGACGTGCGGGAGATCAACTTGATGTTCAGCCCTGGGATCAACCTGGTGGTTGGCTCGGCGCTCTTCATGTTCATGCCGTTGTTCGTCGCCCCGCGTTACCATCCGGCGCTGATGATCACCCCAGCCGTGTATATCCTGGCTTATTTCCTGGCCTTGTGGCAGTACCTCCACGAACTCCAACCGATCACCAGCCAGGTCAGGCAGTCCTTTGGAGAGCTGAACAGCCGCCTGGCGGAGGCGGTCGATGGCATTGAAACGGTGAAGGGTTTAGCCCAGGAGTCCAGCGAAATGCGGCGTTTCTCCGCAAACGCCCGCCGTTATCGAGATGCCTCTGTTCGTCAAGGAGACGTGGAGGCGCGTTTCCTGCCGATGTTGCTCCTGGCGCTGGCCCTGGCCGGGGGTCTGTTTCACGCTCTGCTCTTATTCTACCGGGGATTGATCGATGTCGGGGAGGTAGTGGCGTATTTTGGCTTACTGACTTTGTTTGGCTTTCCAACCTTCGTCTCCCTGTTTGCTTACTCACAGGTTTCCCTGGGGATCGCCGGCGCAAAGCGCATCCTGGAACTGATCAATCGCGAGAACAATCTCGATCAGAACGCCGCCGGTTATTCTGGCCCGATGCGGGGGGAGATCGAATTCAGGGAGGTTACTTTTGCCTACGGAGAGGGAGAGCCTGGACTGCTAGGCCTCTCTTTCAAGGTCCAACCAGGCCAAACGGTTGCCATCGTTGGGCAAACCGGAACCGGGAAGACTTCGCTGGCCAAGCTGGTCAACCGCACCTACGATGCCACCGCCGGACAGGTGCTGATTGATGGGGTGGATGCCCGCGATTGGAACCTGGAAGCCCTGCGGCGTAACATCTCCATCATCGAGCAGGATGTATTCCTCTTCTCGCGCACGATCGCCGAGAACATCACGTTTGGCGTCCCGGGTGCCACGCAGGAGCAAATCGAGGCCGCAGCCCGAGCTGCCCAGGCCGACGAGTTTATCACCGCGCTTGCAGAGGGTTACCAGACTACCATCGGCGAGCGCGGCGTGACTCTCTCCGGCGGCCAACGCCAGCGCCTGGCGCTGGCGAGAGCATTTCTGACCGATCCGCGTATCTTGATCCTGGACGACTCGACCAGCGCCATCGACAGCGCTACCGAGGACAGGATCCAGCGCGCCATCTACGCCGCAGCGCGCGGCCGGACAACGCTGATCATCACGCATCGTCTGTCGCAGATCCGCTGGGCAGACTTGATCCTGGTACTGCGCCAGGGTCGCCTATCGGCGGCTGGCTCTCACGAGGAATTGATGGGCAGCTCGGCGGCGTATCGCCGCATATTCACAGAGCGGGGTTGAGCAGTGAGTTTCTTCGCCGGTTTAGATACCGAAGGCTACGATCGCCAATACTCTGACCGCCAGCTGGTCTTGCGCATGGCGACCTATTTCCGCCCGCACCGGGCGGCTTTTATCCTGGTGGTCGGGCTTTTATTGTTGATCGCCTTGGCCGGTGCGGCTACGCCGCTGATCGTCTCGCGCGGTGTGGATATACTCGGAAGTCAGCTCACCCCGCTATCGATCGGCTTGCTGAGTGGGGCGATCTTGCTAGCGGGGGTGGTTTCTTGGGGTGCCAACTGGCTGCGCCGGCGACTTACGGTGCGCATGGTGGGCGATATCGTGCTGGCGCTGCGTGACGATGCTTTCCACGCCGCGGTCGATCACGACCTGTCTTTCTATGACCAGTATTCGTCGGGCCGCATCGTTTCACGCATCACTTCGGACACCCAGGAATTTGGCCAGACGGTCGTCCTGATCACTGACCTTTTTTCGCAGGTCATTCAGGCGTTCATCCTGGGGATCGTGCTGGTGAACATTGACTGGCGCATGTCGCTTTACCTGTTTGGTTTCATGCCGGTCATTTTCCTGGTCACGCTCGGCTTTCGCCGGCTGGCGCGCACGGTCACCCGCCGCGGCATGCGCGCCATGGCGAACGTCAACGCAGCCATCAAAGAGACCGTCAGCGGGATAGCCATCGCCAAGAACTTTCGCCAGGAAGCCGGGGTATTCGCCGAATTTGATGAAGCCAACCGCCAATCCTACCGGGTTAACGTCCAGCGCGGGCTGGTGCTTTCGTTGGTCTTCCCGGTATTGAACGCCCTGGGCGGGATCGGAATGGCGATCCTGGTTTTTGTGGGCGGGCTGGGCGCGGCGGCTGGCGCGATCACAACCGGCGCCTGGTTCCTGTTCTTGCAAAGCCTGGACCAGTTCTTCTTCCCGGTGCTCAACCTGTCCGCCTTTTGGGCGCAGGTGCAGTCCGGACTTTCGGCTGCAGAGCGGGTATTTTCCTTGACCGATGCTGAGACGAAAGTCGTGCAAACCGATCGTCGGTGGGTGCCATCCTTGCGCGGCGAGATCCGCTTTGAAAGCGTTAGTTTCCGCTATTCTCCGGATGAGGAGCCGGTGTTGGATGACTTTGACCTGCACATCCACCCCGGTGAGAACCTGGCCCTGGTGGGACACACCGGTGCTGGCAAATCCTCCATTGCCAAGCTGATCGCGCGCTTTTACGAGTTCCAGGCAGGGCGCATCCTGGTGGATGGGAACGATATCCGCAGTTTCGACCTGCCAGATTACCGCCGCCAGCTGGGCATTGTCTCCCAGGTGCCTTTCCTGTTCTCCGGGACGATCGCCGAGAATATCTGCTATGCCTGCCAGGGGGTGGATCTCGATACGATCGAAGCGATGGCAAACCAGATCGGGGAGGGGGAATGGTTGGAAAGCCTGCCCCACGGGTTGTACACCGAGGTGGGCGAGCGCGGCGGGCGGCTTTCCATGGGCCAGCGCCAGCTGGTGTCTTTGCTGCGCGTCCTCGTCCAGCGCCCGGCGATCTTCATCCTGGACGAGGCCACTGCCAGCATCGATCCCTTCACGGAATGGCAAATCCAGCAGGCGCTGGGGCTGATCCTGGCCAATACGACCAGCATTTTAATCGCTCACCGCCTGTCCACGGTCAAAGCCGCCGACCGCATCGTCGTCCTGGAGAATGGGCGCATCCTCGAGGAGGGGGATCACGTGGGTTTGTTACGCAAGGGTGGGCACTACGCCGGCCTGTATAATACTTACTTCCGCCACCAGTCGCTGGATTACAAACCGCCAGGCTTGGATGAATTCCTGAGCATCTAGCTGGATACCGACTCAGAAAAGTAAACCATCACCTGGGGATAGGATGGAGTGACGATCATAAACGATCAGCGAAAGTCGGGCGCTTTCATGATAGTCTTTTTTCTCCCTGCTCAGCCATCGCAGCAAAGTGCTCCATCAGCATTCGATGATTAATAATGTAACCGCTACCAACGTGACGAAGGAAGATGCGGTCGGTTGGAGTATTTGCATCTATCAGATTAGTGCACCTAATGACTTTTATCACCTAGCACCAAAGGTTCCACGTGAATTTCTTGCAGCTTTGTAAGCTTGTTGGTTGGCTTTTGATTGTACAATCTTTACATAACCGTCTGCAAAAATCGGTTTGTTGTGGCGGCGTGTTGAACCTGGCTTCGGCATTGGCTCTGGCCACACATCTAACCTTAAATCGTTGGGTGCGCGAAATGTGAGAATGGAATATATTGGTATGCAAAGACAAGCGCGAATCGAAAGCGTCAATATTATGTGTTTAGAAAAAGGTGGACACAATGAAGGCAGTCAACTGGAAGCTAAGCCTCTTATTGTTTGTTGTGGTTTTTGGGATATGTAGCATTTTCTTAATCGCCTCAGCTTTCTCCCAAACGACAACAATTCTCTTTAGTGACACGTTTGAGGATGGGAATCTCGACGGTTGGACAGTGTTTGACGCGCCAGGGGCTATCTCGGGACCATCGAATTGGTCTGTTGTGCAGGCGAAAGATAGCTCAGTCTTGCGGCAAAATTCAAATATCTATACCAACGCAAATTACGAGGGGACCTTGGTTTACGCAGGTCAAGGTACTTGGGCAAACTATCATTTGGACGTAGATGTGTATCCCGATGACGACGATAGCGTGTTTGTGCTTTTCCGTTATGCCGATGATCAGAACTACTACCGCTTCATCATGAATAAGCAGGAGAGTTTTCGGCGTTTGGAGAAAAAAGTGGATGGGATTTACACCACCTTAGCCGAAGACACCAATAATGGTTATGGCACAGGCTGGCACAATATTCACATTGCTGTCGAAAGCACAACGATAACAGTGTCGCTCAATTACACACAAATCTTCACAGCCAGTGATAGCTCATTATCTACAGGCATGATCGGGCTAGGCACGTCTGCCAGCACTGGTTGTCACTTTGACAATATTGTCGTATCAACTAGCGCTGTAGACCCATACGCCGATGCAGTTGCTGACGCAAACATCATGACAGAAGGTAATTCTCAGGCCAATCCTGTACTCGCCTTAGGACGGCCGCGCGGTGCTAACGATGATATGTCAATCGGTGGCCCTGGTTACTGGATTGTCTTTGATATGGGCCTCGGCGAAGAAATCGTTGATGGCACTGGTAATGACTTACGGGTTTACGAAGTCGGTGTTCTCCTCGGGGGAGTTGATGAAGACTACAATGTTTTTATCAGCAATTCTCCCACAGGACCTTGGACCTTTCTTGGTAAAGGAATTGCAATGACTGAGTTCGACTTAGCTGGCCATGCCCTCAGTAACGCTCGATATGTACGCATCGAAGATCTCAGTACAAAAACAGGATCACCCTTTCCAGGGTCCGATATTGACGCATTACAAGCCTTACAAATGGCAGACAATTACTGTTTCAATCCACCTACTGGTCTCACATGGTCTGCTGTCGGAAATGATATCCATCTAAGTTGGTCAGCTTTGAATGAAGCCATTGGATATAAAGTGTATGCGAGTTCCAATTCAGATCTTTCAGCTTTTTATCCTGTAACCTCCCAACCTATCACTACAACAAGCTATGTACACGTTGATGCTGCACAGGATAATTTGTACTATGCAATAACGGCTATCGGTACCGAAGGCTGTGAAAGCAGGCTTAGTTCAATAGTACCACATCGGTCATTCTCGCCAATTATACTGAAAGACTGATTGGATGTACGAGACTAGCCGGAAAAGCTGGATTCCCAACGCATAAACGCACCAAACCAGTCGCTTGTGTGTCCTGAAAGACATCGTCTGCTCGTCGCTGAAAGTCCGACTCTGGTAATGGTCAGGCAGCCAGGGAGCAGGCAACCAGTGCAGCCGGGTGACTGGCTGTGCTGAAGCGTTGTAACCCCTTGAGAAAGGGGAGCAAAACAGCAGCCTGTAACATAATTTGAATTGTATTGCACCAGCCCTACCCGCACCATGCCGTATATGGGACACCCCGCGGTGCTAATATATCGAGGGCGATGGTCAAGCCGTAAATTTTTCCCGGCCGCTCGCCAGATTTCAACTCCCTGGCCCCGTTTACCTTTCAGTCCGGTAAGTATTTCCCTCTTTTTCTTGCGCTTCCTTACCCCCTGCCATACAATTGCAGCATGGTCGGCTCTTTGAACGGGTCTGCGACCCATTTCCGCGCCTTTATCCGCCAGCGGACCAGCCTGGGGATCGTGTTTATCTACCAGGTGCTGGCACTAATGCTCCTGGCAGTCGTGCCGGTGGTAGCGTCCAAATGGAACCTCACCTCACCAGTCCCCTCTGCTGGCGACCGGTGGAGCTACCTGTACCTCCCCTACATAGTCGCCTTCATCTATATGGCTTGCGGCTTATGGGTGTTCAGCTTGCGAGGCACGGAGGTCGCCGCACGTGTTTTTGCGTCCTTTACAGCCTCGGTGGCGATTGGTATCGTAAGCCTGTTCGAAGTTGGCACAACTCATCCCCTGACCTCCTTGTGGGTGTTTACCTTTGCCCTGGCCGGTGGGGGGTTGTTCGATCTGGCGCTTGTTTTCCCACAGGAAGTACCCCTGGTGGCGCGCTATCCCTTCTTACGCACATTGGGCTATCTCCTGGCAGGGATAGTTATCCTGAGCGTTTTCCGGTATTTGGATGCGGCGTCCAATCCAGCCGCTTTATTACTGGCCCGGCGATTGGAATTGATCTTCCTCACTCTGGCATTGACCTTTTTCCTGTGTTGGACTATTCACCGTTGGATCAAATCAACCTCTCCAATCGTCCGCGAGCAAAGCCGCCTGATCTTATTCGGCGCGGTGATCGCCTTTGGCCCGCTTTTAGCCTGGTTCTGCCTCAGCGCTATCCGGCCATCGATTTCCTTCACCCCGTACTGGCTTTTACCGTCCATCGCCTTCCCGCTCTTCATGGTTTATGCAAAATTACGCTATCGTTTGCTGGATACGGATTACCTGCTTAGTCGCATGATCGTATATACCACGCTGACCTTGCTGGTCGCTGGCGGATATGGCTTACTGGTAAGTGGGTTGAGCTTGATTTTTGGGGAGCTTTTCCTGGCGAACAGCTCCTACATGCTCGGCCTGGTGATCTTCATTTTGGCGCTGATGCTCAACCCCAGCCGTCTCTACCTTCAGAAAAGAGTGGATGCCTTCTTCTTCCGGGGACGATCTGCCTTCCAGGAACGGCTGCAGGCTTTCGGGCGCCAACTCACCCAGACTACGGAATTCTCGGCGATCATCCAATTATTGCGGAAATCTATCGAAGAAGCCCTCTCACCATCCCGGTTGCATATTTTTGTACAGCATGATCCTGGCACCTATTACTATGCCACGGCCGATCAGGAGGGCCGGCCCAGCAGCGATCTGCACTTTACTGCTAACAGCGCGCTTGCCCAAACCCTGGACCGGCGCCGCGCTCCGCTTTTTATCGACGAAGAAAACTCATTGTCAGTGGCGTTGCGTCCTGACCAGGCGCGCTTGGCTTTGCTCGGCGCGCAGCTATATATACCGTTGCCTGGAAAGGAGAGCTTAACCGGTTGGCTGGGGCTTGGCCTCCGGCTTTCGGGGCAACCTTATTCGATGGACGCGCTTAAATTCCTGGAGTCGCTCTGCGACCAGGCTTCTCTCGCCTTGCAGCGTTCGCAGGTTGTGATCGCCCTGCAACAGCGCCTCCATGAATTGGATATCATCACCCGCGTGGCGGAAGGCATCAATATCACCCTGGCTTTTGACGACCTGCTGGAGATGTTCTATACCCAAATTAACCTGCTCATCCCCACGCGGGACCTGCGCATCACCCTGGGAGATGGGCCTGGCCAGGAATTCCACCACGTCTTTTATCTGGAGAACGATGAACGCCTGCACAACCTGGAACGACTCCCGATCCCCCCTGGCCAGGGATTGGAGACTGAAGTCGTGGGCGGCCAGCGGGCGATCATTACGGAGGATTTCGAGCGAGAATGCCGCGGCCGCGGGGTTCTGCCTGACTCGCCCGGAATCTTAGCCTGGATGAGCGTCCCTTTGAATGTTGGAGCGGATACGATCGGAGCGGTAAGCCTGGGGAGCCGCGATCCAGCTGTTGTTTACACATCAGACCAGACCAACCTGCTCCAGGCCATCGCCGACCTGGTTGCCGGAGCGATCGTCAAAGCGCGCTTACTCGAGGAGTCAGAGAGGCGTGCTCGCCAGCTGGCTACGCTCAATGAAGTGACGCGCAGCTTAACCTCCATGTTGGAGCTGCAGCCCCTGCTGAACCGCATCTTACAGAGCGCGGTGGATATCTTGGACTGCGAAGCGGGTAGCTTGCTTCTGATCGATGACGGCACAGGGGAGGCAGTCTTCGCAGTGGCATTAGGCCCGGTCGGGACGGTATTGGTTGGGAAGCGTCTTCCGCCGGGGATTGGATTGGTTGGGAAAGTGGTCAAGAGCAAACAACCGCTTATCCAAAACGCGGTTCAGCAGTGCGCTGACTGGTTCGATACCGACCAACAGACCGGCTATACAACCAGGGATCTATTGGTCGTGCCGATGGTGGTTAAAGAGCGTGTCACCGGAGTGTTGGAAGTCCTGAACAAACGGGACGGGTCGCCTTTCGCCGGGGAAGACCTGGAATTGTTAAGCGCTTTTGCCGGGCAAGCGGCGGTGGCCATCGAAAATGCCCGGCTATACACCCTCACCGACCAGGCTTTGGCGGCGCGTGTCGAGGAGCTCTCGGTGATGCAACGCGTTGACCGCGATCTGAACGCCAGCCTCGATCTGGAACGCGTGCTGCACATCACCCTGGAGTGGTCGCTGAGTCAGTCCAGAGCCGACGCCGGCCTGGCTGGGCTGATAGATCAGGCTGGGTTGCAGGTTGTGGCGGCGCAGGGTTACTCACCTGAGCTGGTCACCTCTAGCAATTCACATCTCAGGTTGGAAATCCCTGCGCTTGAACAAGCCATCCGCCGGGGTAAACTGCCTTCTTACCTGTTGGCCGATGCCAGCAGCCAGGCAATTGTCCCAATCCGCCGTGAATCACAGGTGATCGGGATAATCCTGCTGGAGAGTAAATCGAGTTCTGGTTTCCCTGAGGAGTTGCTGGCTTTTCTGGCGCGCCTCAGCGACCATGCCGCCATCGCTATTTCGAACGCCCAGCTTTACGCGGCGGTCCAATCCGCCAATCTTGCAAAAAGCCAGTTCGTTTCTTCTGCTTCGCATGAGCTAAAAAATCCACTGACTTCTATCAAGGGTTATAGCGACCTTCTGGTATCGGGCGCGGTGGGAGCGGTCAATGAAGGCCAGGCGCGATTCCTTGCCACTATCCGTTCCAACGCTGACCGGATGGGCACCCTGGTCTCCGACTTGCAGGATATCTCTCGCATTGAAGCCGGGCAGTTGCACCTCCAATATAGCCAGGTTTCCTTCACGGACGCCGTCGACGAAGCGGTGCGTACCCTGCGAAAACTGATCGAAGAAAAGGAACAGAGACTGGTGGTTGAGTTGCCGGCGAGTTTGCCGCTGGTTTGGTATGACAACACCCGGCTGGTCCAGATCCTGACTAACCTGGTGAGCAATGCCCATAAGTACACACCCAGCGGCGGGCAGATCGCTATCCAGGCCGAGTGTGTA
>DATDRM010000062.1:0-22447 GCA_035291705.1 Anaerolineales bacterium | reverse complement strand
ATCGCCAGCAATGTGCGGTCGCTGATCACCTTAAACAACGGTCGGTTGATCGATTTCGCCACATGCTCGCGGTAACGGCACAATTCCTGTAGGACCGCGGTCTGCTGGGGGCTCAGCTCGTTCACCCCGCTGACTCGCCAGCAGGCTTCAGGCGTCTCTTCCGGATCGCGCCCGTTGACGTAGCGCAAGCGGTTGAAGTCCTCCAGGGCTAGAGGCCAGCGATTCTTGGCTTTCAGTTCGGATTTAAGGCGGTAGCGCAAGGGGATCAGGTAATGGGTGTCCTGGCGGGCATAATCCAGCATCTCTGCCGGCAGCGGGCGTTGTCCCCAATTGGCGCGCTGGTGGCGCTTGTCCAGCTGGACGTTGAACTCCGCCTTAAGGATCGACCCCAGCCCCACTTCTTCCCAGCCGAGGATGCGCGCCGCCAGCATGGTGTCAAACAGATTGGCAAAGGAGAATCCGAAGTCGCGCTTCAGCGTGATCAGATCGTATTCGGCGGCATGGAACACTTTCTCGATCTTTTGGTCGGCAAACAGCGCACCCAGGGGAGAGAGATCGTCCAGCGCCAGCGGGTCTACCAGGAAATCCTCCTCCGAGGTGGAAAACTGGATCAAACACACTTGTTCCTGGTAGGCGAACAGGCTGTTTGATTCTGTATCGACTGCCAGGATCGGCTCGCCGGCGATGCGGTCCACCAGCTGGCGTAAAGCGGCCGGGCGCGTGATCAGCAGGGGCGTCTGGGGTTGGCGGGCAGTCATGGCCGAGTTATTATAGCCTATTCCTCTCACAGGTATTTTTCCAGCACCAGCGCGTCCTCGCCGTCTGAGTAATAACGCGACCAGACCCCCGAACGCTGGTAGCCAAGGCGTGAGTACAGGCGGATCGCAGCTCCGTTGGAGGCGCGCACGCTCAAGCGGATGCGCGGCACGACCAGGCGATCCTCGCAGGCCCTCAACAAGGCTGTGCCGATCCCTTGCTGGCGATATTCTGGCAATACGCCGATCGTGGCGATCCAGGCCAGCCCTTCCGATCGGCGGATATCGGCGGCGATAAAACCAACCAATTGACCATCGGACATCGCTCTCAAGCGCACCACGTTCGGAAAGGTCAGCACGCCGATCAAATCCCACACAGGCCAGGCGTCATTCGGAAAACATACCTGCTCCAAATGGCGCAGGCTGTTAAAATCGCGCCAGGTAGCCGGCTCGATGATCGCCGGGCTACCTGGCGTATCTGAGATCGCAGAAACCATCTAGCCTTCTCGGCTCTTCATGAAACTCTCTAACATGGAGGTGAATTCCATGGGGAAGATATACTTCGTGGACGGGCTGCTCCCAATGGTTTTGAGCGTTTCAAAGTACTGCAAGGTCATGGTCTTCGGGTCGACCGTTTGCGCTACGGAGAAGATTTTATCCAAGGCAGCCGAGAAGCCTTCGGCGCGCAGCAGCTGGGCTTGCTTTTCGCCTTCGGCCCGCAGAATATTGCCCTGCTTCTCGCCCTCGGCCCGCAGAATATTGGCCTGCTTCTCGCCCTCGGCAACATTGATCGCCGCCTCTCGCGTCCCGGTCGACTCGGTGACCACAGCGCGGCGGATGCGCTCCGCTGACATCTGGCGGTTCATCGCATCCTGGACTTCGCGCGGCGGGACGATCTCGCGAATCTCGACGTTGGTCACCTTCACCCCCCAGCGCTCGGTAACCTCGTCTAGCCGGGCGCGCAGCATATTGTTGATGTGTTCGCGCTCCGAAAGCACATCATCGAGGGACATCCCGCCGATCACCGCCCGTAAAGTCGTGGTGGCCATGCCCAAAGCTGCAGCTTCGAAGTTACCGACTTGGAGTACGCTCTCTGCCGGGTCGAGCACCTTGTAATACCACAGGAAATCGATCGAAATTGGGGCGTTATCTTTGGTGATCGAGGTTTGGTGCGGGATCTCACGCACCTGTTCGCGCAGATCCACCCTTATGGCCCGGTCGACGATGGGGATCAGGAAAACGATCCCCGGTCCCTTGGCCCCGATGCAGCGCCCAAGGCGAAATACAACCAGACGCTGGTATTCGGGAACGACCCGGATAGCAGATGCGATCAGGGCAAACACAACAACGACGACAAACCCAATCAGACATAGTACGATAGTTGCCTGGTCCACGGTCGACCTCCTTTTTATTATTCTGCCTTTTCAACGTCCAGGATAAAGCCCTCACGAGCGATCACGCGCACTTTGGAACCGACCGGGATCGGTTGTTGGCTGCGCGCGCTCCATAACTCTCCGGCAACCTGCGCCGAACCCTCCGCGTGGATATCTGTCTTTGCTTCGCCGATCGTGTCGATCAACGCTTTAAGATCGTGCACTGGGCGTACCCGGTCTGCCTCCAGCGTTTTCTGCGCCACCAACCAGACAAAACCGACGACCAGCAAAGAAACGAGCAGCGCGAGGAAAGGATTTACCGCCGGTTTCAAACCCTCCCCTTGAAACAAGAAGATCGATCCAACCACCAGGGCTGCGATGGAGACACCGAGATAAACCATCCGTCCAGACCTCCGTAAAGCGAATAGAAAGGGAAGCACCCCTAACAATAACAGTCCCAATGCCCAATAGTTGATCGGCAAGCTGTAAATCCCCCAACCAGCCAGCACCAGCAGGATCAGGGCGGCAACCTCCAGCAGGCCGGTGCCCGGATTGAGCAAGGCCAGAATAGCGAGGAGTGCCCCTCCCACCAGCAACAGATAAGCGACGTTCGGATTGAGGAGGATCGCTTCGATCATACAGACTCCTGGTATTCGGTTCTCTCAACCGAATTACTGTCTCCATTATACATCTTTTGCCTTCCTCCATACAAAAACCCACGTGGTATGATTAATCCGTGGCGGTTGCCTTCTATCTTCCAGGAAATCTCCCGGTATATGTCTCATCCATGCTTTTGGGACTGGGGGCGACGCTTGGCCTGAGCTGGGTCGCCCGGCAAGCTCCGCCGGAGCGAAGGCTGCGGGAGGTGGATGCCGGTCTGGTGGCCTTACTGGGAGGGCTGATCGGGGGGCGGATGGCTTTTGTGGCTGCAGACTGGAGTTACTTTCAATCCCATTGGGGAGAAATACCCCTGATCCACCTGGGAGGGATGTCCTGGGCTGGCGTTTCAACGGGTGGATTGGTTGCCCAGGCTCTCCTGGCCCTGCTGACCCACCAACCGCTGGGAACGATAATCGTCGCACTGTGGCCTTTATGGACGAGCGTCATGGTAAGCGCCTGGCTTAGCTGCTGGTTAGACGGCTGCGCCTATGGCGCGCCGGTCGCAGATTGGTGGGGGGTACCGGCACGCGACGAGTGGGGTACAATTGTCCTGCGCTGGCCGACCCAGTTGCTCGGCGCGCTGCTAGCCGTGATTCTGTTTGGCTTTTTAAACTGGGCTCACCAAAGATGCCTCCCTCCCCGGCTCTCAGCCGGCCTGGGGGTGCTCGGCCTCTCCCTGGAGATGCTGGCGCTTTCCTTTCTGAGAGCCGATCCCAGCTTGCAATGGCACAACCTGCGCCTGGAAACCTGGGCGGCGCTGGCGCTGGCAGTAGGCACATTTCTGGCGTTACTGGTTATGGCTATTCGACTATTCAACCAACCGACTGAGCGACTATGAAACTAACGATATCTCTTGCGCAGATCAACACCCATCTGGGGGATGTAGAAGCCAACTTGGAGAAACACCTGGCTTTGGCCCAGGAGGCGCGCGCCGCTGGCGCCGACCTGCTGGTCTTCCCCGAACTATCCCTGACTGGCTACGTGCTGCAGGACCTGGCCTCGGCCGTCGCCCACCCACCCTCGGCGGATGACCCGATCTTCCGGCACCTGCTGGAGGTCAGCCACGACCTGGACCTGGTCGTCGGATTCGTCGACGAGGACCGCCGCCACCGCTTTTTCATCGCCTCAGCCTACCTCTCACAGGGCAAAGTAGTGCACGTCCACCACAAGGTCTACCTGCCGACGTATGGCTTGTTCGATGAAGGGCGCTTCTTTGCCTGGGGAGATGCCATCCGCGCCTTCGACACTCGCTTTGGCCGGGCCGGCATCCTGATCTGTGAAGACTTCTGGCATGCCTCACCGCCCTACCTGTTATGGTTGGACGGCGCTGACTTATTCCTGTTCGCCTCCGCTTCGCCGGGGCGCGGCCTGACTGCCGAGCCCCAGTTGGAATCGGCGCGCTGGGTGGAACACATCAACCGGGCTTACGCCAGCTTGTTCACCACATTCGTCGCCCACACCAATCGGGTTGGCTACGAAGATGGCCTCAACTTCTGGGGGGGCTCTACACTATTCGATCCCAATGGTGACTTGATCGCCAAGGGGCCTTACCACGAAGAGGGCTTGACCCTGGCGGAGATCGACCTTAACCAGTTGCACCGCACGCGGGTTCGCTTACCCTTGCTGCGTGACGAGCGGACGGCGTTGGTAATGAGGGAGTTAGGGAGGGTGTTGGGGGAAATCTGAGAACCTATGCCTTCCAATCCCAATACTCCTTTACCCCAGGACGCAATCCCTTCGCCCGAGCGCCAACCCTGGAAGACAAAGGTTGGCGCTCTGGTCGCGCTTTTCTCCAGCAAAGGCGCTCGGGAAGGGTACCTGGCATCCCTGGACCAGGGCGTGATTAGCGCGGCCAATTTCCTGGCGACAGTTATCCTGGCACGCAACGTCGACCCAACCGAGTTGGGTGTTTATGGAGTCGGCTTCATCTCCTTGCATCTGGTACGGTCTTTTCAAGAGGGGTTGGTGATCCAGCCCTTGAATGTCTATGGGGCGAGTATGGACAAGACGGCATTCAAACGCTACGCCACCAGTTCGGGCATCATCCAAGTTCTGCTGTCGATCCTGTCCGCCCTGATCGTGGCAGTCAGCGGAAGGGTTCTAACGGTCCTTGGAAATGACACCGCCGGCCCGGCGCTGTTCTCCCTGTGGTTCGCCTTCCTTTGGTGGCAGCTACAAGAATACGTCCGCCGCATGCTTTATACGCGCGGGGCCGTCTTCAACGCGGTCGTCAACACTGTCATGGCAAACACCGTGCGCCTGGTTTTGATGATCCTATGGGCATCACAAAGCAAATTGAGCGGCATCGCCGGATTGTACGCCATCGCCTGGGGAGCCTTGGCGGCCTTAATCCCCGGCATGTGGTCCACCTGGGCTTATTGGACCAAGGATTTTCTAAGCATAAAAATAACCTGGCAGCGGAACTGGGGGTTTGGCCGTTGGGTGTTGGGCGGCACGCTTGCGAACTGGGTGGCTGTAGAATTTTACCCGGTGCTGGCCGCCGGGCTGATCAGTTTCGCTGCTGCCGGCGCTTACCGCGCCCTGCAGAACCTGGTTGCACCGATCCACCTGCTGCTGCGCGCGACCGACACCTTTCTCACCCCGCGCGCCGCAAATATCTACGAAAAAAACGGCCAGAGAGCTCTATCTCGCACGTTACGCCTGATTTACCTGGCAGCCGGTATTCCGATCCTGGCGATATTGATCGTTGCCATTACATTCCCGAAGCAGCTGCTCCACCTTGTCTATGGAGATACCTATCTCGCCTACAGCGACGGCGTAGTCCTGATGGCGCTCTTCTATGCCCTGTGGTTCGCCTACTGGCCATTACAGACCATCTTTAAGGCGGCCCGGTTATCCCGCCCCATCTTCGTCGCCAACCTGGTGGCAATCCTCTTAATGTTTACAGTGGGAATCTGGATGATCCTACGCTGGGGAGTCTATGGCACGATCGCCGGCCAGGCGCTCAACGCGCTGATGGTCGGATTGATCTTGTGGGGGACGTGGATTGGAATAAAACGTGAAACGTGAATTTGTAAGAGGGGCTTAGAAGAAGATTGTCTAAACAGTCAAGCTGCCCGTTTATGACTGCCGAAACGCAGTAGCCCCCGCGGTAGCCGGCCATCCCAGCCTTTCTGCCAGCGAAACCAGAAGGCGATCAAGAAAGCCAGGCAGAGCAGTTTTATGTCAAATCCCAGGCTCGCATATTTAACATAGAGACGGTCAAAGCGCAATTTTTGCCGAGGAGTGAGATAGTAATCCCCGGCGACCTGGGCCAGGCCGGAAAGCCCCGGCAGCACACGATGGCGTTCAGCATATTCCGGGATAGTTTCTAGATAGCCGTGCACCAGGATTGTTCGTTGCGGGCGTGGGCCGACGAAGCTCATCTCACCGCGCAGGATGTTGATCAATTGGGGCAACTCATCCAGGGCGGTCTTGCGCAAAATGCGCCCGACCAGAAGTACACGCTCGTCCTCTTCACCGGCCAGGACCGGCCCAGTGCTCTCCTCTGCGCCGACGACCATGGTGCGCAACTTGAATTGACGAAAATTAATACCCCCTTTGCCGACCGAGTTCTTTACGAATAAGACCGGGCCGGGATCCTCTATCCATACCAGGACAGCGCTGCCCAACCAGATCGGAGCGGAGAAGATCAAGCCGAATAGCGCCAGGATGAAGTCAAACAGACGCTTTGACAGCGGGACAGACCCTGGTTCCCCGATGATCTCGAGATGGCGCTGGTGGACTTCTTCCTGGATACGCTCTGATGGCGGGGAGTTATTCTCCCACCAGCGTTCGGATGACAATTGCATATGACAGGATTATACTCTACTCACCTATTTCCCATCCCCCGCCCGTTTTCCTCCTCTGATGTATAATCGTAAGCATGGCAAGACGGACATCCCAACGATTTCTCGCTGGCCTGGGACTGGCAGGTCTGATCGGGCTCTTGTTAAGCCTGGTCCTCCCGACTTTGGCTGCGCCGCAGGTGCAATTCACGCCGTTTCCGACACCCACTCCGGGGCTAGATGGACGCATTATTTATATCGTTCAACCGAACGATTCGTGGTGGCTGATCGCCGCTAGGTTTAATCTCAAACCCGAACAACTGTATGAATTAAACAACGCCACCAGCGAGACGATCCTTGCCGTGGGCAAGGAGGTCCTGCTCGGTTTTGGCGGCCCTGCCGAAGTCACCCCGACCGCCGGCCCGACCCCCACCCCAGCACCCCTTTTGCCCACCCCCACCCCGCGCCCTGGTTCGGGGACCCTGTGCGTGTTAGTCTATGACGACACGAATGGCGATTCTCTCCGCCAGGAAGAAGAGGTATCCATCCCAGAGGGAGCGATCAGTGTGACCGATCGGGCCAGGAAGGTTTCGCTGACACAAACCACATCCAGCGGTTTGGAGCCCTACTGTTTCGAGGATCTACCGGAAGGTGAATACAATGTCAGCGTAGCCGTGCCTGACGGTTACAACCCAACCACGGTGTTAAATTATGCCCTACTTGTGGAGCCGGGATCTGAGACATACCTGGACTTCGGCGCGCAAATCAGCTCCGCTGCGCTAGCGGAAGCTCCTGACACCACCGGCAGCAGCCGGTCACTGCTTTTCGGAATCTTTGGAGCTCTACTCCTTCTTGCCGGGATCGCCCTGGGAGTTTACGCTGGCTGGATGGGAAGGGCTAAGAGCCGGGGGGCAGTGGAGTAGTGATGCACGAGTGTATGAGTGTTGGGGTATTTGCATTTTCAAAGGGTTCTATTGAATTATCAAGTCCCTCGCTGCTTGGCCTCCACCCGCCGCAGGAAGCGCGCTTCTTCGATCACCATCCGCTGGTGAGTACCTTCGCCGGCCAGCTCTGTTTCGTCCCAAGCCTGAACTATGAACGAGACACGCGAGCCATCCAAGGAAATGACCTCGGTGCGGACACGTACGGTGCTTCCGAGTGGGGTGGGAGCAAGGTGGCGCACATCGACGTGCACCCCGACGCTGGAGAAACCGGCGGGAAGGCGCTCCGCCAGCAAGCGATGAGATAGCCGTTCCATGAAGGCGATCAACCAGGGGGTTGCCAGCACGCGTGACGAACCACTGCCCATGTGCCGGGCGGTCTTGTCCTCGTCCACGGGGAAAGTTTCTTCTTTGATCAAGCCAGGTTGGATGATTTCGGTGAAGTCCATACATTACTCCTTAGGCCACGTTCCACCAATCCCGCCCTTCACGCAGGCCCAAGGCCGCCAGCTGGGCGCGGATCAGCAGGCGGGCGCCGCGGGCGCCCACCGCCGCCAGAACGATCGGGTGGTCATAGCGCTGCCACCATTCCAGTAGCGCCGTGGGCGCCAGGATAGGTAGACCACGCCGCTCCCGGCCGATCTTGCGCGGGTCGACGTCAACGAAGGCGACCAGGGGTGCACCCTGGCGGACAAGGTACTTGCTCAAGCGACGGCCGAGCATACCTGCGCCCCAGATAATCACCGCTTCTCGCCCGACCAGGGGGCCACGCTTTAGGTAATGCGCCTTGGCGCGTAGGAAATTTTCCAGGGCATACCGTCCGTCGCGGCGCGTCAACCGCTCGGGGCTTTCTCGCCAATCCAGCAAGACTTCTGGAACCTTGGCAAAATTTGCCCCGGCCAAGTACAGGCGCAACCACAGGTCATAGTCCTCCGGCCAGCCGTGTTCCTGGTAACCGCCGACCTGCTCCACCCACCGCCGGCGGAAGACTACGCTGGGATGCGCCAACGGGCTTTCCACGAATATCTCACGGCGGATGTCGGCGTCGGCAACCAGCGAATTCAACCAGTCCAGATACAGGCGAAAGCCCTGGCGCACCTGCCCAGGTGGGTAGCCCCTGACCAGGCAACCCACTACCGCCACCTCGGGATGCGCCTCCAGGAAAGCGATCTGCCGATCAAAGCGTTCCGGCTGGCAGCGGTCGTCGGCATCCATGCGGGCCACATAGGGGGCGCAGCAGGCTGCCAGGCCAACGTTCAGGGTGGGGATGATACCGCCATGGGGCCGGGAGAGCAGGCAAAAACGGCTATCCCGGTTGGCCCATTCCTGCAAGATAACAGCCGTCGTATCGCTCGACCCATCGTCGACGGCGATGACCTCGAAATCGGTGAAGGTCTGGCAGGCCAGGCTGTCGAGCGCTTCGGGGAGCGTTCCGGCGGCATTGTAGCATGGCAGGAGCACTGACACGGCGGGCATAACCTGATTGTACCTGAAAATTATAAACGCCTGGTTGTCACCGGGCGCATCCTTTATTTCCTGATGATTGAATGATTGGCTTTTGTGCTGCTTTAAATCTAAATCACCTTCGCCGCCGCCCCTCTTTGCTCGCTCCCCCAACCAACCACCAGGCGATCAAGGCAATCAGCGCCCAGAGCAGGCCGCCGGGCAACTCTTCGCGATAAGCAGCCCACACCATCCAACCCACCACCCAGACCAGGGCGAGTAACCAAAGGCCAAAGCTTACTATGCGTTGCACCCCATCACCTTCCCGCAGAGTCCCCACACCAATACCGTTCATTTTTTAAAACGTCACACGGTGCAATCGGTTACAGTTTATAAAAATGTAACCAGCAGTGTAAGATGTCTTCGGCGTTCAAATGCGCGATACTGTTTGGGGTGAGGGGAACGAATGGACAATCAGGTTGGGAGCAATACTCTTGGAATGAGAGGAAAACATGAAAGACTACAGCCAAACATCCTTCTGGCTGGCGACTTACGGACCTTATACGACCAACCCGCCTCTAAGGGGCGATATTGAAGTCGACGTGGCCATCATCGGCGGGGGATTCACGGGATTCTCCACGGCTTACATTCTCTGCAAGTTTGGCTGTTCCCTTGCCTAAAAGGGTTGCACTTTACGCACCGCTGGGGCGGGCTGGTTTCTGTGCCGTTAGATTTAGCCCCGGTCATCGGCTACCTCGGTGATCGGCGGGCGGTTTACAGCCTGGGTTGCGTGGGCCACCGTGTCCCCATGGCGCATCTGAACGGCCGCACGTTGGCCGATCTGATCCTGAAGCGCCAGACCGACCTGACTGAAGTGTGGTTTGTGAACCGCCGCTTGATCCCCTGACCGCCTGAGCCGTTACGCCTGCTCGCCAGCCATGCAATTCGCGGGTATATGCGGGTAGAGGACGCTCTGTTCGAGCGAAGATTAGTAAAGGAAAGCCCAGAAAGGGTGCTGGATTAGATTGGAGGGGAGTTAACCAGCCATTTGCTCTACCGCCCTCTGGATCGCCGCAAGCATCTCCTCATTGGTTTTGAACTTGAACTCTTCCAAACCTAGGCGTTCGGCCTCGGCCGCTTCGGCGGCCTCCAGCCGCTGCCATTCTTCCTTGGTAACTACGTGTTTTTCCAGGCTGTGCAGGCGCGCCAGTAGTTCCTCCAGGATATGGTCAGGATTCTTCAATGGGGGCAGGGTCTGGAGGTATTGCAGAACGGCCTGCGCCCCGCTTTCCCCGTCCTTGCGCGCAATCCCCACCAGCCCGCTGCTGGCCTCGCGCGACCAGCCGGCAACGAACACGCGGTCGACCGGACGGTTGGCGTCCGGATCGAAGGCTTCGTAGGAATTTCCGTCCACCGGGAAGCGCGGTTCGGGATTTTTAACAAACTCATTCCAACGCACAGCCAGCCCAAAGTTTTCGTCGACCCGGTCACCGATGCAAAAGATCACCGTGTCGACCGGGATCACGCGCTTTGTTCCCAGGCGCTTGGCCTTGGTGTCACCATCGTCAGCCACCAGGGTGGTATCCTCCACTTCCAGACCACGCACTATACCCCGCTCGCCGCCGATGATGCGGCTCGGTGAGGCCAGAAAATCGAAACGAAAACGGGTGTTGGAAACCGGCTCCACGGCTTTCGGCAAGGCGGAAAGGAAAAAGGCCTTGGCTGCGGTGACATCCTGCCCAACCGATCTCATCACCGGGGCGGAACGCACGAATTCGGCCTCCAGGGCGTCCAGATCCAGGTTGCGGGCCACGGTTTCCATCTCTTTTTTGGTGAACTTCACTTCGGCTGGCCCGCGGCGCGCCACAGCGACCACTTCATCCACCTTCACTTCACGGATCAACCAATGAGCGATGTCCAGCATCACATTCCCCACTCCGACGACGGCTACCTGCTTACCAATGGCAAATCTCTGTTCGCTGAAGGGAGGCAGCTGGTTGTAATGGTAGACAATGTCTTTGGCGTGGTAGACCCCCACCAGGTCCTCTCCCGGAATTCCAAGCCACTTGGTACCCTGGGCGCCAACCGTCACCAATAAGGCCTGGAAACCCATTGCCCTTAGGTCAATCAGGCTCAAATCGCCCTTCTGGCCGACTACCAAATTGCCGTAATAATCGATGTTGGGTGTTTCGAGGATCTGGCGGAATTGCTTACGCAGCCCTTCCTTCATCTTGTGCTTCGATGGGTAAATTCCGTACTCCGCCAGGCCGCCGGGCTTGATATCGCGGTTAAGCAGCACGACATAGACGCCTTCGCTGGCGATCTGCCTAGCGGCAAACAAGCCAGCTGGTCCGGTGCCGATCACGGCGATAAGATATTTGCTCTGCATTTCTGTGGCCACGTGAGCCTCCCTTGGGTGTATAAAAAGACGGCCTTACGCCGTCGGAGTATCCTGATAAAAATTATAGCCTGAGGGGAAATTTTTCACAAGTAGAAAATCGAAGGTTATCGTTGCTCAAAATGGATGGTTGTGCTATAGTTTATTACTTTTCGACCTGAAAGAATACTTTCTTGAACAGATACGCAAATTATGGAAACTGAAATAAAAAAACTTCAACTTTCGAATGGCTTACAGGTCTTGCTCAAAGAGATTCACACCGCGCCCATTATTAGCGTGTGGTTGTGGTACCGCGTCGGCTCGCGGAACGAAAGACCAGGTATTACCGGTATTTCCCATTGGACAGAGCACATGCAATTCAAGGGCACAGCGCGCTTTCCGGCCGATGTGCTAGATAAAGCCGTCGCCCGGGAGGGCGGCTACCGCAATGCCTTTACTTTTCTGGACTGGACCACCTATTTCGAGACCATGCCAGCCGACAAGGTCGACCTGGCATTGGATTTGGAAGCTGACCGGATGCACAACAGCACCTTCACACCCAGCGATGTGGAGTCCGAGCGCACGGTAATCATCTCTGAAAGGCAGGGCAATGAAAACGAGCCGCTTTTCCTGCTTGGGGAAGAGGTACAAGCAGCCGCCTTCCGGGTGCATTCTTATCACCACGAGATCATCGGCGATATGGCTGACCTGCAAAGCATACAGCGCGACGACCTTTACTACCACTACCGGGCACACTACGTGCCGGGCAACGCCACCCTGGCCGTTGCCGGCGATTTCGAGAGCGAGTCAATGCTGACCCGCATCCGCGCCCTGTTTGATCCCCTCCCAGATGGAAGGGCAACGCCTCAACGTACGCGCACTGAACCACGCCAGCCGGGCGAGCGACGCTTGGCTGTGGAGGGCCCGGGAGAGACCACCTACGTGCAAGCCGCTTACCATGCCCCAGCCGCCACAGACCCAGATTTCTTCCCCTACCTGGTGACCGACAGCATGTTGACCGGTCCCAGCAATCAGAATCTGTTCGGCGGCGGTATATCCAATAAGACCTCTCGCCTGTACCGCGCCCTGGTGGAGAAAGAACTGGCGGTGAGCGTATCTGGCGGCCTGACGGCGACGATCGACCCCTTCCTGCACAACGTCATGGTCACCGTACATCCAAACAGCATGGCTGATCAGGTGATCGGTGCGATGGACGATGAGATCAAGCACCTGCAAGACACACCCCCACCGGACAGTGAAGTAACCCGGGCCGTCAAGCAAGCGCGCGCCCTGTTTGCTTACGGCAGTGAGAGCATCACCAATCAGGCCTACTGGATGGGCTATTCAGAAATGTTTGCAACCTATGAATGGTTCTTGAATTACCTGGATCGCCTGGCTGCCGTGACACCAGAGGATGTGCAACGCATCGCTCGCACCTACCTGCGCCCGGGCAACCGCGTACTTGGTGTCTATCTGCCAACAGGCCATACTGTAGAAGGAGATTAATACTTTGGACTGGCAACTGGCAACTCGCAACTCACAAATCGCAACATCTCACTCCCTCCCCGGCTCCGATGATATCACCCGCCAGGAACTGTCCAATGGCATCGTCGTCCTGTCCCGGGCGAACTTCAACAGCCCCTCGGTCGTGGTTAGCGGTTATCTCCCAACCGGCAGTTTATTTGACAGCGACGAGAAATTAGGTCTCGCCGACTTCACCGCGCAGGCGCTGATGCGCGGCACCATCCGGCGCCCCTTCCAGGAGATCTATGATGCCCTGGAGTCGGCCGGCGCCAGCCTGGGTTTCAGCGGAGGCACACACACGATCGGCTTTGGCGGCAGGGCTCTGTCCGAGGACCTGGATTTGTTATTGGAACTCTTGGCCGAAGCCCTGCGCCAACCCACTTTCCCCCTAGAACAGGTGGAACGCCTGCGCGCCCAGCTGCTCACTGGGCTGGCTATTCGCGCCCAAGACACTGGGGAGATGGCTTCGCTGGCCTTCGACCAGATCGTTTACATTGGCCATCCCTACGCTCGCCCGGAGGATGGTTACCCGGAAACCATCCAGGCCATCAGCCAGGAGGACCTAGCAACGTTCCACCGCGCTTTTTACGGGTCGCGCGGCATGGTGATTGCCGTGGTTGGAGCAGTCGAACCAGCCCAGGCAGTCGATAAAGTTGGCAGGGTTTTAGGCGACTGGCAGTATCTTGAGCAACCAGAACCCCCCAGCTTACCACCGGTCTCCGCACCCGAAGAACCTCTGACTCGCAAAGTCGACATCCCAGGTAAATCCCAGGCCGACATCGTATTGGGCGTCGTTGGCCCTGAACGGCGCTCACCAGACTTCCTGGCGGCATCCCTGGGCAACAACATCCTCGGCGTGTTTGGCATGATGGGCCGCATCGGCGAGGCCGTGCGCGAGAAGGCTGGCCTGGCCTACTACGCCTACAGCAACCTGTCGGGGGGGATAGGACCAGGCCCCTGGTCTGTTTCGGCGGGCGTCGATCCCGCCAATGTCGAACAAGCCATCGACCTGATCCGCGACGAGATCGCCCGGTTCATCGCTGAGCCTGTGACGGCTGAGGAACTGGCCGATAGCCAGACCAACTTCATCGGTCGCCTGCCACTCTCGCTCGAATCAAACGGCGGTGTGGCTTCTGCGATGCTCAACCTGGAACGCTTCGACCTGGGTTTGGATTATTATCGCCAGTACCCGGACCTTGTGCGAGCAGTCACCCAGGAGGAAGTATTGGAAACCGCACGACGTTATTTTCTCCCCAACCGCCTGGGCATCGCCATCGCAGGCCCATGACGGAAGTTTCATAATGCGTGAAACAAAAAGCATGACGATGCAGTTATGACGAAACTTCGGACTGGGATCGACCTGGTTGAAATTGAGCGATTCGAGAGCGCCGTCCGGCGGCATGGAGCACGCTTCCTGGAACGCGTCTTCACCTCGCAGGAACTGGCCGAAGTAGGGGAGAACCTGGCCTCGCTTGCGGCGCGCTTCGCTGCCAAAGAAGCAGTTGCCAAGGCCCTGGGCACCGGCATCGGCCCAGTCCGCTGGCAGGAGATCGAGGTCCTGCGCGGCCCGGCACGCCAACCGGCCTTACACCTGCACGGCGCGGCTTCCCAATTGGCTGAGGAACTCGACCTGGAAAATTGGTCGATCAGCCTGAGCCACACTCACACCCACGCTATCGCGCTCGCGGTTGCCTCAAGTTGAAAGTTACCTTTATAATTGAATAGTCCCCCTTACCGGTGTACACAATTCCATGGCTCGCCTAATCGCCGTTTCGCTGAATCGCTAACCCGTTGATCGGCTGATTCGTACATATGTAAGGAGGCTCCCCATGTTCCGTCGCGTCCTGATCGCACTGCTCGCCATCTTCTTAGGGATATGCATCGTGATGGCGGTCTCCGCACCGCTCACTGTCCGCCGCTCTTTTCCTAAAATAACCGGCAAAATTCAGCTCACAGGTCTGGATGGGCCGGTAGACATCTACCGCGATCCATTTGGCGTCCCCCACATCTACGCCTCCACCCAGCACGACCTGTTCTTCGCCCAGGGTTATGTCCATGCCCAGGATCGCTTCTGGCAGATGGATTTCTGGCGCCACATCGGCTCTGGTCGCCTGTCCGAGATGTTCGGCGAGAGCCAGTTGGAGACCGATCAGTTCCTGCGTACCCTGGGTTGGGCGCGGGTGGTTCAGGAGGAACTCGCCGGGCTCGATCCCACCAGCCTGACCATCCTGGAGGCGTACACCGAGGGAGTAAACACATACCTTGCGGATCACGTGGGCAGTGCGCTCAGCCTGGAATATGCAGTGCTCAAGCTGATCAACGCTGATTACCGGCCCGAACCCTGGCAGCCCCTGCACAGCCTGACCTGGGCCAAGGTCATGGCCTGGGACCTGGGCGGTAACATGGATGGAGAAATCCAACGCGCCACCTTACTCAAGACGCTCACGCCGGCACAGGTCAATGAGATCATACCTCCGTATCCTTTCGACATGCCGGTGATCGTACCCGGCTTCCAGGTAAGTACACAAAACGGAGCCCCAAGCGCAAGCGCTCAAGGCTATCTCGATCTCCTGGGCGTGCTTTCGCCTGCCTTGGAGGCTGTAAAGAACCAGGTTGCTGGAATGGAAACCGTGTTAGGACCAATCGGGACTGGCATCGGCTCCAACAGCTGGGTCCTCTCCGGCCAGCTCACCAGCAGCGGCATGCCCATCCTGGCCAATGACCCGCACCTGAGCGCGCAGATGCCTTCCATCTGGTATGAGATTGGGTTACATTGCACCCCAAAAGGCGAGACTTGCCCTTATGAAGTTACCGGTGTCTCGTTTGCCGGGGCACCGGGAGTAATCATTGGCCACAACGACCGCATTGCCTGGGGGATGACCAACGTCGGCCCGGATGTCCAGGACTTGTATATCGAAAAGGTAAACCCGGCTAATCCTGACCAATACGAAGTCAACGGTCAATGGGTAGATATGCAGATCGTCAAGGAAACCATCCAAGTTGGTGGCGGCGAGCCGGTGGAGCTTACCGTGCGTTACACCCGGCACGGGCCGATCATTTCCGAGACCTATTTGCCGGAGGATTTTACGGAGACGGTGGGGATCGAACTTCCACCCTCCTACGCTATCGCCCTACGCTGGACGGCCCTTGAACCTGGCAATGCTTTCCCTGCCATCTGGATGTTCAACCGCGCCAAGAGCTGGGAAGACTTCCGCGTGGCGACGGCCGAACTTGCTGCCCCCTCCCAGAACCTGGTCTACGCCGATATGGATGGCAATATCGGCTACCAAACCCCTGGGAAGATACCCATCCGCGCCAGCGGCGACGGCAGCCTGCCCGCCCCTGGCTGGACGGACGAATTCGAGTGGACGGGTTACATCCCCTTTGACGAGCTGCCAAACACCTTCAATCCACCACAGGGTTACATTGTCACGGCCAACAATGCCGTGGTAGAGCCAAGTTACCCCTACCTGATCTCACTGGTTTGGGCCTACGGCTACCGTGCCCAACGCATCGTAGATATGATCGAATCGGCTCCCGGGCCGATCGACCTGGCTTATGTGCAAAAAATACAAGGGGACAATAAAGACCTCAACGCCGAAACCCTGGTGCCGGTGCTGATGGGGATCCCCCTGGGAAATGCCCGCCTGGAGGCAGCGCGCCAATTCTTGCAGGGCTGGGACTACCAAAGCCACATGGACTCGGCTCCGGCGGCGCTCTTCGCTGTCTTCTGGAAAAACCTGCTCGCGGCGACATTTCACGACGATCTGCCCGAAGATACCTGGCCTAAAGGAGGCGATCGCTGGTTCGTAGCCATAAAGCAGCTGCTCGACCAACCCGATAGCCCCTGGTGGGATGACCGCGCCACTTCAACAATCGAGACGCGTGACGCCATCTTCAGCCAGGCATTCGCCACCGCAGTGGAGGAACTGGAGAGCGCTTTAGGCAAAGACCCAACCAATTGGGCTTGGGGGGATCTGCACACCCTGACCCTGGAGAACCAGACCCTGGGCCAGTCGGGTATCGCCCCGATCGAAGCCGTCTTTAACCGCGGGCCTTTCCGCACATCAGGCGGCGACGACATCGTCAACGCCACCGGTTGGGACGCATCCGCCTCATTCCAGGTAGACTGGTTGCCCTCGATGCGGATGATCGTCGACCTGGGAAACCTGAATAACTCGCTAATTATCCATACTAGCGGCCAGTCGGGACATGCCTACCATCCTCACTATGTCGACATGACCGACCTGTGGCGCACCATCCAGTACCACCCTATGCTCTGGGAGCGCAGCCAGGTCGAGGATCAGGCTGAAGGGCATCTCCGCTTGGTGCCTTAAAAAGGATTGGGGTGTCTCTGTGGCGAAGGGCGCCACAGAGACACCCCAATCGCCTCGGTTTAAGCCTCGATTTTGCGGGCTGCTCTCGCCCGTTCTTTGAAGAACTCGATCACCCCGGGTAGTACCGAGATGAAGATAATCGCCAGGATGACCAGGGTGAAGTTCTCCTTGACAACAGGCAAGTTACCGAAATAGTATCCCCCAAAGGTGAAAATCGCTACCCACAGCGCCCCGCCGACCACGTTATAGGCGATGAAATGGGGATAGGTCATGGCGCCAATTCCAGCCACGAAAGGCGCAAAGGTACGGATGATCGGGATGAAGCGCGCCAGGATAATAGTCTTCCCACCATGCCTTTCGTAGAATTCGTGGGTGCGATCCAGGTATTCTTTCTTGAGGAAACGGATGTTGCCGCTAAAGGCGCGCGGTCCGATATAGTGACCGATCCAGTAATTGACCGTATCGCCCAGGATAGCAGCGACAGACAAGAGCAGGAACAACACACCGACGTTTAGCGCACCCAGGGCAGCGAAGGTCCCGGCTGCAAACAGCAGGGAGTCGCCGGGTAGGAAAGGCGTTACCACCAGGCCGGTCTCCAAAAAGATGATCAGGAACAGCAGCAGGTAAGTCCAGGTGCCATAATTCTGGATGATCGTGCTGAGATGCTCATCGAGGTGGAGAATGAAGTCAACAATAAAAGAAATCAGTTCCATCCATTGCTCCTTGTCATCTTTCCTCGATCGAAACGCTCAAGATTTTATCACCGGGGGGCAGGTTGGCATTTTGCTCGGGATTGCGCTCGGTCAGGCTATTGACCACGTCCATGCCCTCGATCACCCGGCCAAAGATGGTATAGCCCCCATCCAGGTGTGGCGCGGGACCTAAGGTAATGAAGAACTGGCTTCCGTTGGAACCAGGGCCAGCGTTGGCCATGCCGAGCACCCCCGGCTGGTCGAAGTTCAAATCAGGTGAGACTTCATTGTCAAAAGCGTACCCCGGCCCGCCGAATCCAGTGCCGGTTGGATCGCCAGCCTGAGCGACAAAGCCAGGGAGGACGCGGTGGAAAGTGACACCGTCGAACCAACCATTGCGCGCCAGGAAGATAAAACTGTTTACTGCCATGGGGGCCACATCCGGGTAGAGCTCAATCACGATATCGCCTTTTTCGGTTTGCAAGGTTGCATTGTATTTTTTCGCAGAATCGATCGTCATTGGCGGGCATTCCGTAAATTGCCGGCCTTCAAGTTTAGTCATTTTAATAATTGCCTCCAGGCTCCAATAATCGCGCGGGCCGCCATAATAACCGCCATTGACCAGGAGGAAGGGGGTGCCAGGCAGGCTGGCGGCGACGCCTTTATCCCAGGCATCCTGGGCGATCGCCACGGTGGCTTCGCTGAGCAAATCCGCCTGAAATTGATCGCCATCCAGATTTAAGCCAGCGGCCTGCTCGATCAACCATGCCTGGAATTCCCCCACCGGCAGCTCCACCCATTCACCTTGGTGTTCGAAGAGCAAGTCGTGCATCGCCCAAAACTCACCCTGGGCGCCGGCGGCCTCGGCGGCCTGGGTCGCCAGGGCAGCTTTGTCGTGGATGCTCAGCAAGGGGAAATGGCGGTAAACGACGCGCACGTCTTGCGGATAATCTTTTTCGAGTTGCGCCAGCACGGGCGCAAGGCTCCCGCAGGCTGGTCACTGGAAGTCGCTGTATTCGATGAACGTCACGGCGGCTGTATCAGGGCCCTGGACCCAATCGACATCGCTCACCGCTGGAAAGAGAGACCGTTCCGTCGAGTCAGGGGTTGGCTGACTGCTCGCTATTGTGCATTTGGCCAGACTAAGTGGACTAGCCGGGGTCGCCGCGCTCGTCGGCAAGGATGAAGCCTGGGAAGACTGCGCGGTGACAATGGCTTCGAGCGTTGGAAGGGATGCGACTCCAGTTGCGGCTCCGCCTTCCACTGCCTCGATCGCACTCTGGCAGCCAGCCAGCACGAAGGCGAGGCAAAGAATCAAAATCGCGATCTTTGTTGGCATGAAGTTTCTCGTTTCTGCGTTTTTAGGATCCTCCCGCGGGATACTCGATGGTCGCAATAGAATCCCATCTTGAGCAACCTGCTGGAGGAGGCAATGTGTCCAATTTTACCAGTGTACCAGAACTCCAGCAGGTATATTTTGTCCAACAATTAATCTTGCGGCGAAACTGCCTTCTTTAATTGTTCGAATGATGACATCCAGGAGATGCGATTCAAGAAATCCGCCAACGAGAGGCTTTGGGAGCGTAAAGCCCGCACAGCCGCACCAACCGGGTCTTCCCCCGCTGCGCCGCCGGGCTGGTCAGCATACGCACCGTGGAAGGCGAAGTAGGCCTGGTTTAACTTGCGGATGAGGTAGCCGTTCTCCCAGAAGAAGACGCGCCGGGCTTCCATGTAGTCTTCAGCCTGCTCGATTTTCCCCTCGGCAAGCAACTGGTCGGCGGTTTCACGCGTGATGCGCATTTCCTCGCGGAAATCGAAAACAGGAGGTGGAGGCGGTTGGATTTCCCCAGGAGTTGGCGACGGCGGTGGGGGCGGGGGGAGCAATTCTGGATAATACCGCTCCAACAGGGCACGACCGATCTCCACCCCGGCGATGGAAGCCGCCGTCTCGTTCATGGTGCGTAATTCTGGACCGTTGAGAAAGCTGACCCCCAATGGACGAAAGGTCAAGAAGTTATGCACCCATTCATGGGCAATCACTTCGCTCAGGTAGTTCAAGTCGCTGGTCTGGATCACCATCGTCGGGTACACACCAATCCCCCCGACATCTACAACCAGGGAAGACACGTTTAACGCCCGATCGACTTTTTCTTCCAGGGCATTGCGCTCGTCTACGCTCATGTCGGGTTTAAGGGAGATATTTTGATCCTGGCGGATAGTGTCGCGCGGAGAGACGATCAACGCCGTCGGCAGAGGCGTGCTGTGGTACAAAACCGGAGGGATCGGTTGCCCACCCAGAGTCAGACCCAGTCCAGCCACCGTGTCGCTGATCTGGCTCTGCAAGACCGACTCTGCCAGGGGCTCCAGCAGGGCGCGCTGGGCGTGCAGATCTTCCAGCTGCCCGCGCACCAGGGCGGAGGCATTCTGTGGATCGACAATCTCTGGGTTGGCGTAGATTTCATTCAAGTGAGCCTCGGCTTGTGAGATACGCGCCACCAGACCCAGGTAATCCAACACGACCTGGCTGCGGTCGCCTTCCGGGAGGCGATCACTCACATCCAGAGCGCTCTGGACCAACTTTATCTCGATAGCGTCCAGGGTCCAGGAAATGTAATCAAACTCAATATCCCGGGAGAAAGCGCGCACGCGCTCGAGCTGGTCGCCCGGCGGCAGGCTGCTGTAACTGAGCAATAGGGCTCCCAGGAGCAGAGCAAAGGCAATTCGCCTGCTAAGGATGAAAGACATGGCGTGGATAATACATCGTTCCCTGCAGTGTGTCAAATCAGTTCTAGGGGTTATTCTCGTGCTATAATCCCCGAACCATGAATTTTTTGATCACCGGCGCGGCTGGCTTTTTGGGTTCTGCCCTGGCAAACCGCCTGGCGCGCGAGGGACATCAAGTACGCGGGATTGACGACCTGTCCACGGGGGATCCGCAATCCCTGTCGCCAGACGTGCTCTTCACCCGCGGGGATGTCAACGACCGGCCGAAGTTATGGACCCTGCTCCAGGATGTCGATTGCGTTTACCACCTGGCCGCTCGGGTATTAGTGGCGGAGTCAATCCTCTATCCGCGGGAATACAACGCAGTAAACGTCGGTGGAACGGTGTCCTTAATGGAAGCCATGCGCGACGTGGGAGTGCGCCGGGTGGTGTTCATCTCCTCCGGGGCGGTGTATGGGGATCAGGGCGAACAACCTTTGCAGGAAGATGCTCCGCTCAACCCTCATTCCCCCTACGCGGTTTCCAAGTTGTCTGCTGAATATTATGTGCGCACCATTGGCGATCTATGGAGCATTGAGACGGTGTGTCTACGGGTATTTAACGCCTATGGCCCCGGGCAACATTTACCTGCCTCGCATCCTCCGGTGATCCCCAATTTCCTGCGGCAGGCGGTGCGCGGCGGAACGCTGGTCATGCACAGTGACGGCAGCCAGACACGCGATTATGTGTTTGTGGACGACGTGGTCAATGCTATGGTGGCGGCGGCCACCGCGCCTGGCGTCGAGCGCCTGAAAATCAACGTCGGCAGCGGCACAGAAACCAGCATCCGTGAGCTGGCCAACCTGGTGATCCAGGTCACGAAGAGTAAAGCTGAGGTGATGTACAATCCACGCACTAATGCGGGTGTTTCACGCATGTGCGCCGACCTGACATTGGCGCGCGAAAAGCTAGGCTACCGCCCGCGCGTCTCCCTGGCCGAAGGTCTGCGGTTAACTCTTGAACGGGACCTGCGCTTTAAAAACGAGCCAACCCGGCCATTGCGCCAGCACAATCCCTCCGACCAGGGTGATTAATTAAAGCAGGCTAACGTCATGAACGCCGGATTCTTCTCTGCCGGCAGTCGTGATGCGGATGAACTGGCCGGCTGATAAAGAGCGTCCAGGTTCTCCGCCCCGCCATAACTCATCCCAGAGCGCAACCAGCCTTTACTATCCTTGGTCGCCTGTAGGTTTTCGACGACCTCGAACCTCACGTTTCACGCTTCACTTTTTATTGTACAATATTCCCATGCCCAATTTAAACCAACTGCCGCGCGATTTCTATGCCCGGCCAACCTTGCAAGTGGCCCGAGAATTATTAGGGGCGCGGCTGGTTCGAATTGAGGATGGGCAGCGGATCGCGGGGGTGATCATCGAAACAGAAGCCTACCGGGGTGAGGAAGACCTAGGCTGCCACGCGCGCACCGGCCTGACTCCCCGCACGCGCGTCATGTATGGCCCAGCGGGGCACGCCTATGTGTACTTCACCTATGGGATGCATTGGATGTTAAACTTCGTGACCGAGGCGGAGGGCTTTCCGGCGGCTGTGCTGATCCGCGCCATCGTGCCCAGTGAGGGTTCGGCGAGCATCGCTGCCCGGCGTAACGGCCAACCTCCTGAGCGCTGGACAGATGGGCCGGCCAAAATCTGCCAAGCCCTGGCGATCGACGGCAGTTTAAACGGCGCCGACCTGTGTATGTCCGGTTCTACGGTGTTTGTTGAACCTGGCCTCCCCATTTCCGATTTGAGCGTGACCATTAGCCCGCGCGTGGGTTTAAATAGTGTGCCAGAGCCC
>DATDRM010000061.1:0-5816 GCA_035291705.1 Anaerolineales bacterium | reverse complement strand
TGCGACGAAATTATCGAACAGGATGTTCGTGCCGGGCACATCCCGCGCGGCGGCCATTAATCCGATATCCCCCCTGGAAAAATCTGTGTCTTCTACCTCGGCCAGCTTGGTCCCGTTGGCATACAGCCGGAGCGTGGTGCGGATACACTCGGCGCGCAGCTGGTTGCGGGTCTTTCCCTGGTGGATGGAGTCGCTGTACCCTTCGCCATTTTTTAGGAAAGAATACTCCCCATCCTTGTATTTGCCGACCTGGTAAAAGCCATCGCTGCTGATAGCGAGCAGGTAGAAATTGTCTGGGTCCTGGTAGCGGCACAGGATGCCGAAGAAATTGTCGTCGGCTCCGGCGATCTTATCCGCCTCCACCTGGATGCTCACCGCCTCGAAAACCTGGCCAGGGCTGGCCCAATACATCCTGTCTGGCTGGTCGACGTAAATGCGGTAACCCCCCGCGGCGTAATCGGTCTGGCTGCCGGCGTCTTCACTGCGGTCCCAGCCACTGGACGGGTCGGAAAAATCGTCCCTGAATACTGGTACTTCTGTTAATTCCGCTGCCTCTGTGGGTGGGGCGAGCGCCTGCGTGACGGAGACTTCGGGCAGGGTGGGGGGCGCGGTAGGTTGGGAAGAAGGCCTGAACATCAGGTTCCCGCCCGCCAGTAACAATCCCACCAAACCGCACAGCCCGGCCAGGGCGATCAACCCGCCCAGCAGCCACGCCCACACCGGGAGGCGCGTACGTCCTTTTGGGCGCGGCGGTTCTGGCGCGGGGCCTGCCCTGCCTGCGGACTCACGCAGGACTGCTAAAGGCGCTGGCAAGCCCGCCGCGCCCGGCTTTGCGGGCTTGGCCTGGGGTTTTCCCTGCCCAGGTTCAACTGCCGGCGATGGGGGCTGCCTGGCGATTGTCTCCAGGCTCCCCGCCATTTCTGCCACCGATGAGAAGCGTTGCTCGCGCTGCTTGGCCATCGCTTTGGCGATGATCGCTTCGTAGTCGTCAGGCAGGTCGGTCTTCACTTCTCGCAGGCGCGGCACCGGGTCGGAGAGGTGTTTCAGCATCACCCCCATCGGCGTAGTCGCCTGGTAGGGTTGTTTGCCGGTCAGCATCTCAAACAGGATGGCCCCCAGGGCGTAGATGTCGCTGCGGCTATCCAGTTCCCCGTCGCCGCGCGCCTGTTCCGGGCTCATATAGGCCGGCGTGCCGACGATGTTGCTGCCGGTCAGCGTGGCTGCCGATTCCGTCATGCGGGCGATACCGAAATCAGTCAGGTACGCTTCGCCATACTGATCGAACAGGATATTGCTCGGTTTCAGATCGCGGTGGATGATACCGCGCCGGTGGACTTCGTCCAGGGCAGGCGCCAGCCGAGAGAAGACGAGCGCCACCTCGTTCAGCGGGATCGGCCCCTCATCCAGCCGGTCGGACAGGGTTCCCCCTGACATATAGCGCATCACCAGGTAGAGTTGCCCGTTCTCCTCCCCAAAATCGTATACTGGTACGATAGCGGGATGTTCGATGGCGGCGATGATCTGCGCCTCCCGCTCGAAGCGCGCCCGGAAGGTCGGATCGTGCAGGAATTGAGGCGGCAGGACTTTAATCGCCACGTCGCGCTTGAAGCGCGGGTCGTGGGCGTGATAAACGGTCGCCATCCCCCCGCGACCGATCTCAGCCTTGATCTCGTAGCGGCCGATGCGTTCTGGGATCATTGCTGAACCGTAATATACACCGAAACGCGGCGAGACGCAATCGATTCGCCGCGTATCGCTGGCCTTTCCAGCGGGTTATTTTGGATATCTAATGGTACACTATGGATGTTAATCCATTACCGTTATCGAGGCATAATTGTGGTCTCACCCCTAAAAATCCAGCCAGTCACGTCCCACCGTGACCTGCGCGACTTTATCCTCCTCCCCTGGCGCGTCTATCAGGGCGACCCGAACTGGGTCCCACCATTGATCTCCGATCAGTTCAACAAGCTCGATCCGGCCAAAGGACCCTTCTATGAGCGCGCCGATGTGGGCCTATTCCTGGCGCGCCAGGGCCGCCAGGCGGTGGGCAGCATTGCCGCCTTTGTCGACCACCGCCGTGTCGCTCACTTGAGCCAGCAGGTCGGCGGCTTTGGTTTCTTCGAAGTGATCGAGGAATTCGCCGTCGCCGAAGCCCTGTTGGACGCCGCCGTGGATTGGCTGTACGAACGCAACATCTCCTTGATGGGCGGTCCCACCAATTTCACCGAAAACGAATGCCCGGGTGTCCTGGTGGAAGGCATCGATTGCCCACCGGTCATGTTGGCAGCGCACACCCCCCTGTATTACAAAGACTTCCTGGAGCACTACGGGATGGATAAAGATCACGACCTGTATGCCTGGCGGGCCTTCCGCTCGCAAATCGGCGAGGAATTAAAGAACATCCCTGCGGAGCTCAACCGCGTGGCTGACGTAGCGCGTCGCTCCGCCAACGTCACCCTCCGCAAGGTGCGAACCGAAAACTGGGAGATCGAGATTGCCACTGCCCATCGCCTCTTTAACGATACATTGAACCATCTCCCTGGCTTTGTCCCGATCGCCGAAGAAGAGTTTCGCAGCTTGGCCAACCAGCTGCGACCTTTCCTCGACCCGGACACCGCCCTCTTTGCTGAAGTGGATGGAAATCCGGTTGGCTTCTGCGTCGCTCTCCCCGATATCAACCGGGTGTTGATCCACCTCAACGGCCGGCTTTTCCCCTTCGGCTGGCTCAAAGCCCGGCGCCTAGTCAGGCAGATCGACGTCGTTTCCTTCAAATTGATGGGCATCCTGGAAGAATACCGCCGTCGCGGGATCGACGCCCTGCTTTACCTGGAAACCGTCAAGGCTGTCTACGAGAAAGGCTATGCCTGGTTGGACGGTTCGATTACCTCCGAATACAATCCCATGATCAACTTGCTCGCCAACCGCCTGGGAGCCGAACGGTACAAACACTACCGCCTGTACCAGCTGAAACTTTAGACCCAGGGCGTTTCCCGCAAATTGAATTGCATTTCCCAGGATTGTGAGGCCGTCGATGCTGCATGCCAAGCTGACCATGTACGAAGCCATCCGGCAGGTGGCCGCCGCACGGCTGGATCAGGAAGCCCTGGTTTGCGGCGAGGCTCGCCTGTCCTACGGCCAGCTGCTGGCTTGCATCGACTCCCAGGCGCAAGACCTCATCGCGCTTGGCTTGCAGAAAGGCGGAAAAGTCGCCTGCCTCCTGCCGCCGGGCCCGGAATTCATCTTCCTGTTCTTCGCCCTCGCCAGACTGGGAGCCGTCATCGTCCCCCTCGATCCGCAGCTCCGTCGCCAGGGCCTGCTGGACGTGTTGCGTGACGCACAGCCTTTGGCCCTGGTGAGTTCTCAGCCCGTCGATGAGGAACTCCTTCTCCAGCAAGTCCCCAGCCTGCGCCACTTCATCCTCGCCGATGGTCCGGAGCAAAGCCTATCTGGCGCAGGATCACTGCCCTCGCTCGACGTCTTCCCCCAGGACCTGCTCGCCCTGCTTTACACCTCAGGCACGACCGGCCGGCCGAAGGGCACAATGCACACCCACAGCAGCCTGATCGCTCCGGTGGTCGCCAGCATCAAGCTGCGCGAGGTATGGCTGCACAGGCCCAGCCTGAAGTCTATTGGGCAGACGGCTAAAGCCATCGGCCGCTACCGGGCGCGCCTGTTGCGCGCCGCTGGCCGGCCTCAGACCTTCCTTTCCACGGTCGGTTGGCATACTATCACCGGCCTGGAAGTCGTGCTCCAGGCACTTTTGATGGGCGATCGCCTGGTAGTGATGCCGCGCTTTCACCCTCGCCAGGCTCTACAGCTGGTTGAGCAGGAGCGAGTGACAGTCCTGATCGCTGTGCCACTGGCTTTCCAGATGATGTTAGGTGTGGAGGAATTCGACCATTATGACAGCTCCTCCCTGCTCATCTGCGGTACCGGGGCAGCGCCCTGCCCGCCGGATTTAGCGCGCCAGATTCAGCGCCGCTTTGGATGCGCCGTGCATATTGGCTTTGGAGCGACTGAGACAGCCGGGGGAATCGCTGCCACCAGCCTGGCCGACTCTGCCGACCGCCAGGCTGCGACTGTAGGGCGGCCAATGCCCGGCATGGAGGTCAAGGTTGTAGACGAAGAGCGCCGCCCGTTGCCTCCCGGTCAGGTGGGGGAGCTGGCCGTGCGCAGCGACAGCCTGATGCTGGGTTATTACAATGCTCCAGATATGACCGCACAGGTGATCGATGCAGGCGGCTGGTATTACACTGGCGATCTGGCGCTGATCGACGCCGCCGGCTACATGCGCATCGTGGGCCGCAAAAAGGACGTGATCATCCGCGGCGGGCAGAACATCTACCCCGCTGAGATCGAAGCCTATCTGGCAGGCAATCCGAGCATCCGCGAGGCTGCTGTCGTTGGAATCCCCTCTCCCCTGGGGGGTGAGAGTGTTTGGGCCTTTATCATTCTGGAAGAGGGTGTAGAGATGAACTCTCAGGAGGTCCTGGACTACTGCCGCGCCGCGCTGGAGCCATATAAAATCCCCAGCCAGGTGCGGATCGTGGCCGATTTTCCCCGCACAGAGACGGGCAAGCCGCAGAAGTTCAAACTGCGTGATGAAGTACTTCAAGGAGAAGATTAAGTCTGATGGACATTCCCCCTAAGAACCCCATGCCATTCGAGGATTTTAAGCGCATTTTGGCTGAGGAGCTTCAAATTGAAGAAAGCAAGATTGTCCCCGAGTCCACTTTTCTCGGTGACCTGCTCATTGACTCGATCAAGCTGGTCGAGCTCATGCTGCGCTTAGAGGAGATGGGTCTCACCATCCCGTTGGAGGCCGCCTGGGACGTGGAGACGGTGGGGGATGCCTACAATCTGTATGCGCAGCAGATCGCCCCTTGATCTAGCCTTCCCCAAGTCAATCGGAGAAAGGCTTGCAAATCTCACTTGGTTACGGTATAGTTCAAATTATCTAGGATTGGGACGATAACTAAAATGAACCGCTACCAGGATTGGCTTGCGCAAGCACAGCGTGATTTTGATAAAGCCAGGTTAGACCTGGAGCATGAGTACTGGGAATGGGCCTGCTTTACCGCCCAGCAGGCGGCAGAAAAAGCAGTCAAGGCCTTGCTTTTATTCCAGGGGCTCGATGCCTGGGGGCATGCTATCACCCCAATGCTGCGGAAAATTCAAAATCTTTCCCCCCCAATGGAATTGATTGAAAAAGGACAGCTCCTGGATGCGTTTTACATCCAGACTCGTTATCCCAACGGCTTTCCCGAAGGGATTCCTGCCGATTACTTTTCTGCTGCGAAAGCCCGAGAGGCCATAGATGCCGCCAGCCGCCTCATCAAATTCTGTCAAAATCATATCGCTGAATCGGAATAAACTGCTCCAACACCTTCAGCAAATTACTAGACGAATACAAAACGATCACCCCAATGTGGCGGAGATACGTTTATTCGGCTCTTTAGGTCGTGGAAATCAGACTGGGATGAGCGATGTCGATATATTGATCATTCTTGAGCATACAGTAGAAAAAGACCCCTTACAGAGAATTTTAACCTTTCTCCCCTATTTTGAGATCGATCGTGGCGTGGACGTCCTTGTATTCACGCGTTCGGAAATTGAAAACAGGCTGACTGGGGGGGACACCACTCTCAGCCGAATACTTGCAGAGAGCATTTTGCTTTAAAACAAAAAGTCTCTTGGCGATGACCTACTCTCCCGGGAGGTCGCCCTCCGAGTACCATTGGCGCTGACGGGCTTAACGGCCGGGTTCGGGATGTTACCGGGTGTACCTCCGTCGCTCCGATCACCAAGAGACCTTT
>DATDRM010000060.1:0-5323 GCA_035291705.1 Anaerolineales bacterium | reverse complement strand
CTGGCCTTGCTGGAGGCCGACGTGCATTACAGCGTGGTCAAGGACTTCATCGCCCGCGTGCGCCAGCGCGCCGTCGGGGCGGAGGTTTCCAGGGCGCTCAACCCGGCTCAACAGGTGATCAAGATCGTCAACGAGGAACTGATCGCCACGTTGGGACAGCCCGACCGCTTGAATTTGACCGGCGCGAAGCCGCGCATTATCATGCTGGTTGGCCTGCAGGGTTCCGGCAAGACCACCGCCGCCGGCAAGCTGGCTCGCTTCCTGCGTTCACAGGGGGAACGCGTCATGCTCGTCGCGGCTGACCCCTACCGCCCGGCTGCCGTCCAGCAGTTGCAGACCATCGGCAAGCGGCTGGACGTGCCGGTGCACGCCGAGCCTGGCATCGCCCCGCCGGAATTGTCCGCCCGGGCGCGTGAAAAGGCCCAAAATGGGGGCTTCTCCGTCCTGATCCTGGACACTGCCGGCCGGTCGCAGCTCGATGACGCCCTGATGAACGAACTGCACGCTATCACCCGCCGCGTCGATCCTTGCGAAGTGCTGTTGGTGGTGGATGCCATGATCGGCCAGGAAGCGGTCAACATCGCCAAGGGCTTCCGCGAGGTGGTGCCCCTGACTGGCCTGATGCTGACCAAGATGGACGGCGACGCCCGGGGTGGGGCTGCCATCTCCATTCGCGCCGTGACCAGTGTGCCGATCAAGTTCCTGGGTACCGGCGAGGGCCTGGAGGCGCTGGAAGCCTACGATCCCGGCCGCCTGTCCTCCCGCATCCTTGGGATGGGCGACATGTTGGGTCTGATCGAACGCGCTGAAGCTGCTTTTGACGAAAAGACAGCCCGCGAGCAGGCCGAGAAGATGATGTCTGGCGAGTTCACCTTGCAGGATTTCGCCGACCAGCTGCGCCAGATGCGCCGCATGGGACCGATCGGCCAACTGCTGGAGATGATGCCGGGTGGCATGGGCCAGATGGCACGTTCTATTGACCCGCGCGACGCCGAGCAGCAGCTCAAGATGACCGAAGCGATCATCAATTCCATGACCGCTGTTGAACGGCGCAACCCGAAGCTGCTCAATGCCAGCCGCAGACGGCGCATTGCGCTCGGCTCTGGTACCGTCGTCCAGGATGTCAACCGCTTGATGAAGCAATACCAGGAGGCCCAACGCCTCTTTAAAACCTTGCGAAAATCCGGCATGCGTGGTATGCCACGCCTGTTTGGTTAGTGATTTTGAATCCATCTACAACTTGAAGGAGAGAGTTTTATGGTTCGTATCCGTTTGCGCCGAGTCGGTGGGAAGAAGCAGCCCAGTTACCGCATCGTAGCTACAGACAAAGAAAGCCCGCGCGATGGTCGCTTCCTCGAAATCCTGGGTTTCTATAACCCCCGCACAGAGCCGCCCACCCTGGAAATCCAGGAAAAACGCATTTACGATTGGATGATCAAAGGCGCCCAACCCAGCGATTCGGTTAAGCAGATTCTCCAAACCGCCGGCGCCTTGGATCGCTTTGAGCGCTTCAAGAAAGGGGAAGAGGTTGGAGCTTTGCAGATAGAGGCCGCCGCTGCCGCAGGACAACGCGCGGGGAGCGCCAAGACCAGCCAGGCTTCGGTCACCAAAAAGCCAAAGCCTAAGGCAGAATGAGGTTCGATTAAAAAACTGGTCACACTTCGTAGGCCACGCAAACCTATCGTTCGGTGAGACTATGTGACCATGCGACTATGAGACAAATCGACTAAGTAAGGAGGTGGGCCGTGCAGGACTTAATCGAATATATTGCCCGCTCTCTGGCGGATGATCCTACCCAGGTGCACGTGAGCCAGTTCAGGCGCGGCCCTACCATAGAGTTGCGCCTGCAGGTCTCAAAGGAGGACATGGGGCGTGTGATCGGCAGGAGCGGCCGCGTGGCGAATGCCATGCGCCTTCTATTGCGCGTGGCCGCTGCGCGGGAAGGCAAGCGCGTTTCGCTCGACATCATGGAACCACGATGACCCGGCGTAAGGCCTCCTCACCCATAGATATCCGACCAGGCTCGCCGTCCCCCGGCGAGCCTGTCTTCTTAGCGGTCGGTAAGCTGGGCCGGCCACATGGCGTGGGCGGCGAAATGCTGATGGAGGTGCTGACAGATTTTCCCGAGCGGTTGCAGCCGGGCGTCATCTTATATATTGGCCCGCAGCACAAGCCGCTACGCCTGAAGAGCCAACGCTGGCACGACCGGGTGATGTTGGTGGCGTTCGACGGTTACTCGGTGCGCGAAGATGCTGCCCAATTACGCAACCAACTGGTGCAGGTGCGCGCCGACGACCGGCCGCCTTTGCCAGAAGGCGAGTATTACCACCACCAGCTGCTTGGGTTGCATGTGGTCGACGAGGCCGATCAGCTGGTTGGCCAGCTGGTCGAGATCCTGGAGACCGGCGCCAATGACGTCTACGTGGTGCGCACGCCGTCCGGCGGCCAGGTGTTGCTCCCGGCCATCGAAGCGGTTGTCCTGGACGTGGACCTGGGGCGCGGTGAGATGCGCGTGCACCTGCTCCCCGGCCTCTTACCTTGACATTGTAGAAAATCTTGTGGTATTCTGTGACCCATATTAATGAAAGGACTGAATTACTTCCCTGGGGGTGACACTTGAGTGATCCCCGTCTGTATTGGGTCGCCTTCTCCCTGGTCAAAGGCATTGGCGCAGTCCGCTTCCAGGCGTTGTTGGATTTCTTTGGCGATCCGCACGTTGCCTGGGAAGCGCCCTACCAGGCCTTGCGCGAGGCCGGTTTGGGCAGCAAGACCATTGAGAACCTGGTACAGCTACGTTCTTCAGTCTCGCTGGAAAAAGTCTGGGAGCGCCTCCAGGCGTTGGGGATCAACGTGCTCATCTCGAAAGACGAGGCTTATCCTCTCCGGCTGAAGGAGATCGACCAGCCGCCGCCGGTGCTCTATCTACGTGGTTCCTTGTACCCGGAGGATGGGTGGGCGGTGGCCGTGGTTGGCACGCGGCGGATCACCGCTTATGGCCGCCAGGTGGCTGAAGAAGTGGCCGGGATGCTGGCTCGCAACGGGGTAACTGTGATCAGTGGCCTGGCGCGCGGTGTAGATTCGGTCGCCCACCAGGCCGCGCTCAAAGCTGGCGGGCGCACCCTGGCTGTGCTGGGGAGCGGCGTCGATCAGGTTTACCCACCCGAACATCGCCGCCTCGCCGATGAGATCATCGAGAATGGAGCGCTGATCAGCGACTACCCGCCGGGGACCCGGCCGGATGCGACGAATTTCCCACCCCGCAACCGCATCATCTCGGGACTTTCGATGGCAGTGGTAGTGGTCGAAGCCGGGCAAAACAGCGGCGCGTTGATCACAGCTGCCTTCGCCGCCGACCAGGGACGCGAAGTATTCGCTGTTCCCGGGAACATCAACGCTCTCCAGAGCCGGGGCACTAACCGCCTGATCCGGGATGGGGCGCATCCATTGCTCGACCCTCAGGAGATTCTCGAAGTATTGGAATTGACCATGGTTACCGAACAGCGTACCGCGCGGGTTGTCTTACCCGCTGACGCGATCGAAGCTCAACTCTTCGGCGCCCTCGGACGAGAACCCTTACACATCGACGAGATCCGCGCCCGCACGGACATCCCAATCGACCAGGTGACCGCCACGCTGGCTTTGATGGAGCTCAAAGGGATGGTGCGCCAGGTGGGCGGGATGCACTACATCGCCTTGCGCGAACCGAAAGGAGAATACACATTCGGTGAGTGAAAGGGGCTCCTTAGAACACTATTACGCGGTCATCATGGCTGGCGGTGGTGGGACGCGCTTATGGCCGCTTTCCCGCAAAATGCGCCCCAAGCAAATGTTGCGCCTGATCGATGAGCGCAGCTTGTTCGAGACAACCAACCAGCGCCTGGAAGGGGTTTTCCCACCCGAGCGCATCCTGGTCGTCACCGTCGCCGATCAGGCCGAAGCATTGCGCGCCCAATCCCCGCAGATCCCGCCCGAGAACTTCCTGTTAGAGTCAGTGCCGCGCGGCACGGCCTCCGTTGTTGGCCTGGCAGCGGTCGCTCTGGCGCAACGTGACCCCCAGGCGGTCATGGCGGTCTTGACCGCAGACCATTATATTGGCGATGTGGATCGCTATCGCCATCTCTTGCGAACAGCCCACCAGGTCGCCCTGGACGGGTACCTGGTCACATTGGGGATTGCGCCTACCTACCCTGCTACCGGATTTGGCTATATCCAGCGCGGGGATTCACTTGGTCCATACAATGGCTTGAACGTATATCGCGTGGTGCGCTTTGTAGAGAAACCGGACGAAGTCCAGGCGCGGGGTTTCGTCGCGGCGGGCTTCTATTCCTGGAACTCCGGGATGTTCGTCTGGCCGGTAGCCCAAATCCAGGCAGAAATTGCCCGCCAAATGCCAGATTTATCAGAAGCATTGGAAGAAATCGCCCGCGCCTGGGGCACGTCCAACCAGGCAGCTGTCCTCGGCCGTCTCTGGCCGGCGATCAGGCCGCAGACGATCGACTATGGTGTGATGGAGGGGGCTGACAGGGTAGCCGTGATCCCCGCCGAGGGGCTCGGCTGGAGCGACATCGGCAGCTGGGATTCGCTCTTCGAAGTCTTGCCCACCGATCCGCAAGGCAATATCATCATCGGTGGGCGGCATATGGGAGTGGATACCAGCCGATCGTTAGTCTACGTCGACCAGGAACACCGCTTGATCGTGACCATCGGCGTTGAAGACCTGGTCGTGGTGGACACCGGCGATGTGCTGCTGGTTTGCCACAAGGACCAGGCCCAAAAGGTCCGCCAGGTGGTAAATCAACTAAATGAAATCGGTCAAGATTACATATAGTGAGGGATTTACTTTGGAAGCGTATTGTGTAAAGTGTAAAACCAAGCGGGATTTGCAAAACCCGCAAGCGGATTTTACCGCCAACAGCACTCCAATGACGCGCGGCACCTGCCCGGTCTGCGGAACGAAGCTGTTTCGCATGGGCCGGACTCCCGCCCATGAAGGATTGAACGCTGCGCAGGTCAAGGCGGAACGCAAAAAAACCAACCCGGGCGCAGGAAAGCTGGTGATCGTCGAATCTCCTGCCAAGGCGCGTACGGTTGGGCGTTTCCTGGGGAAAGGATATACTGTGAAAGCCTCGGTGGGCCACGTGCGCGACCTGTTGCGTTCCCAGCTCTCAGTGGATGTAGAGAACGGCTTTACGCCCAAGTACCGCGTCCCCAACGAGAAGAAGCCGGTCGTCAAGGAGATCAAAGCCCTGGCGCGCACGGCCGACGAAGTCTATCTGGCCACAGACCCCGATCGCGAGGGCGAAGCGATCGCCTGGCATCTGCG
>DATDRM010000059.1:0-4181 GCA_035291705.1 Anaerolineales bacterium | reverse complement strand
GAGAAGGCGCGCATCACAAACCAATACTTGCCTGTCTCGAGCAGCCAGATCAGCACGGAAGTTATGAAGACCATCAAGGAATCGCGTGGTGAGCGCAGGCACGCCAAACCCGACAAGAAACGCTGGGCCAGCCCCAACAGACGCTCCCGGAAGTGCTGGGGTACCAGGCGCTGTGCTAACCACTCCACAATCTGGTTGGCTTGCAGCGGAAACATCGCCATCCAAAGGAAAAGAACCAGGCAGCCGGTGAATGCCGCCGTTCCCCATAAAGCCAGGGTCTGGATGTTCCCGACAAAACCTGAATCGGCCTGCAAACGGGCTAACTCGGGCAAATTTAAGAACACAAAGGCGAGCATCACCACCCCGTCAAAGACGCGCTCGACAATGATAGTTGCCAGGGAAGCGGGGATCGACACGGCTGCGCGGCGTTTGAGGATCACCGCCCGCAATACCTCGCCTGCCCGAGCCGGGTAAATATTGTTACCCATGTAACAGATGGTGACGATCGGGAACATGGTGCGTGTGGAAACAGGTTTCACCGGGCGCAAGAGATAGTGCCAACGCCAGGCGCGCGCCCATACGGCGAGGAAATATACCGCCACGCCAGGCAGTAACCACCAGTAATTTGCCCCCTTGAGCGCACCCCATACATCCTGCAGCTGGAGGCCGCGCGAGGCCAGATACAGAAAACCCAGGGAGATGCTCACTCCCAGCCAGAATTGCCAGCGCTTCATGGCGCTCATTCTACCATTCATTGGAAACGTTTCCGAGCAGGCCTGCTCTGGTATATAATGAATGCCTGTGATGGATACTATGATCCCGATCGGCCAGCCAGCGCCGGAATTCACTCTACCTGATTTAGCCGGCCATGCCCATTCACTAGCAGAAGGGCGCGGCCGGATCGCTATCGTCAATTTCTGGTCGGCGGAATGTGGCTGGTGCGAGCGGATTGACGCGCAGCTATTAGCGCTTACCCAATCCTGGGGAGGCGCTGCGACTATGTTGCCCATCGCGTCTAATGTCAACGAGAGCCCAGCACTACTGGCACGGGCGGCCGGGCAGCGCGGCTTGCCTTTGGTGTTAATCGATGCCGACTACCAGGTCGCCGACCTGTACAGCGCCCAGACGACCCCCCAACTGTTCCTGATCGACCAGGACGGAATCCTGCGCTACCAGGGAGCTTTCGACGACGTGACCTTTAGGCAGCGCAGGCCAACCCAGAATTATCTGCGAATGGCTGTGGAAGCCCTGCTCGCCGGCCGGCAGCCCGATCCGGCGCAAACGCTGTCTCAAGGGTGCAGTATCGTGCGCTACATACCTTAAATTTCCCCGCGCGCCCGAAGTTCCTGGGGCAAGAGACTATCGTAGAGAAATGCAATCACCGGCGTTGGAACGCCGCGCGCCCTTACCAGCCGCACCACTGCACCGGTTTGCGCCTCCAATTCCGAAGGGCGACCCGCCAGGATGTCGCGCTGCATTGAAGCCTGGGTGTCTTCTGGAAGGCGATCGATGAAATCCAGCTTCCTGATTACTGCATCGACCGGCAAGCTTACCTGGTGTGCCTGTGCCACAGCGATGATCTCGCCCATCGCTTGCTCGAGCAGCCGGCGCGTACCGGGCAGACTGCGCATCACGCCCACCGGAGCGCGCGTGACCGCCCCAACGCTGCTCAGCGAGGCGATGAACAAGAATTTATCCCAGATAGCCGCCCAAATATCTGCTGGAATCTCGACCGAGACCCTGGCGCGTTGAAATGCCGCTTTCAGGCGTTCGCAACGTTGGCTGGACCGGTTATCCAGTTCTCCAAAGGCAATATACGGTTCAATGCCTACGTGGCGGATATGGCCTGGGCCGGCAATCAGGCTGGAGATACGACAGAGCCCACCCAACACCCGTTCTTCTCCGAGGGCTTCGGCCAGCTGGGTGGGGGCTTCAACGCCGTTTAGCACGGGGACGACAAAGGTTGTGGAACCAATCATGGGAAGCATAAACTGGGCTGCTTCAACCACCTGCCAGGCTTTTACCGCGACCAGAATCACATCCACCTGCCCCACCTGCCGGGGATCGTCCGTAGCTTGTACCGGCTGCAGCAGAAAGTCGCCCTGGAGGCTGTCCACACGTCGACCATCCACCTGCATGGCGTGTAAATGCTCCCCCCGGGCAATGAAGAACACCTCTTCTCCGGAAAAAGCTAAGCGTCCCCCGAAGTACCCGCCTACGCCACCGGCGCCGAACACAGCAATGCGCATAGAAGACTCCTCGAAGAAATGATATTGAGAGGCAATTATAACCATTTGCGAAGAAGATCTGGCGATCTAGCGTGGTATCAGGGATCCCTCGCTGGAGATCGGAATGATTGAGCGACAAATTTCAGGCATTTTGCATGGTACGCGACTTTCGGCGCGCTTTCAAAAAATAGAGTAAAATCACTTAAATAAACCTGCTCAAAAGGCGGGCAATAGGAAAAGGAAACAATATGAGCGATAAAGATTCGGCACAGGATGTCATCGACTCATACCGCAAGAAGCGCCAGCAGTCCATGCCTTTCCTGATCGGCGGACTTGCGATTGTGCTCGTCGCGGTAGGCATCGTGGTGCTCATCCAGTGGCTGAGAGGGCCAAATCCGCCGGCGTTCGCATTGTTTGCCACACCGACTTTCACACCCACGGTGACGGCGACCGCAACAGCAACCGCCACCGTCACAGCTACCTCGACCGCAACCCCTACAGAAACCTTGACGCCGACGGTCACGTTAACGGCCACAGCCGCTGGCCCCTTCGTTTATAAAATCGAGGAGGGCGACACACTCGACGCCATTGCCACGAAATTCAATGTCGAGGTGTTGGTGATTATGGCGCTCAACAAACTCACCTATGAGAGCATCATCCGCGTCGGCGACGAAATATTGATCCCACCTCCTGACCTGTCATTGGACACGCCCACGCCAATCCCCACTGGCTGGCGCGGCACGATCGAATACATTGTCGCCCCTGGCGATAGCCTGGAGCTGATCGCAATCCGTTTTAACAGCACCGTGGATGCCATTCTGAAGGAAAACAAGGCACTGAATAACGCCAACGAGATCTTCGTCGGCCAGCTATTGGTCATCCCGGTCAACATCGCCACTCCAGTCCCAACCAGGACCCCTGGGCTGTCTACCACGCTGACGCCGGCGGCAACCAATCCAGCCAGCCCGACAGTCACACCTTAGGGATTCAACCTCCCGCAGGTAAGTGAACAAAGCAGAAGAATCGCCTTTGTGATCCAGGTATCTGGCCAGATAATCGCTCGCTTTCATAGGCTGGCAATATTACTCCTGGCAATGTCTATTTTCCTGGAGGCCTGCACGCCGGCAGTGACCCAATCGCCCGCGCCGGCCGCAATCACAACACGCAAAATAAAGGTAATCGCGACCACAACTATCCTGGGCGACATCGTCAGGCAAATCGGGAAAGAGGCGATCGAGCTGAGCATATTGCTGCCAGCCGGTTCTGATCCGCATACTTTTGAACCCGCTCCCCAGGATGTGATCGCGGTGGCGGAGGCTGACCTGGTTTTCATCAACGGCGCCGGGCTGGAAGGATTTCTGGAGCGGTTGCTGGAAACCGCGGGTGCGACACAAGTGGTCTCTGCCTCGGACGGAGTCGAGCTGCTCCAGATGACAGATGACCATACCGCAGCTGGCTCCGCCGGAAGCGAAACTGCCGATCCGCATGTGTGGTTTAACCCGCAAAATGTCCTGATTTGGACCCAAAACATCGAGCGGGAGTTGAGCGACCTCGATCCAGCCAATGCAGAGCAGTATGCCGCCAACGCCGAGGCGTACCGGGCAGAGCTGCACCAGCTGGACGCCTGGATCGAAGAGCAAGTTACCCTAATCCCGCCAGCCAAACGCAAGCTAGTCACCGACCACCGCACGTTTGGTTATTTCGCCGATCGCTATGGCTTTGAGCAGGTTGGGGCAGTGATCCCCAGCGGCAGCGCGGCTGCCGAGCCTTCAGCAGCTTCGCTGGCTGCCCTGGAGGACGCGATCAGAGAGATGGGTGTTCAGGCGATCTTTACCGGTACCACAGTTGCACCCAACCTGGCGCGGCGCGTCGCCGCAGATACCAGCGTGCAGCTGGTGACTGTGTATACCGATGCGTTGACCGATCCTGGTGGAGAAGCAGCCAGCTACCTGG
>DATDRM010000058.1:0-5422 GCA_035291705.1 Anaerolineales bacterium | reverse complement strand
CCCCGAAGGAGGAAATTGATCCATTTCTAGTCCCAACAACCACGCCTTCGTCTCCAGTCCATTGCCCGCTCCATAGCCGTGCAAACCGCCGTCTGCGCCGAGCACGCGGTGGCAGGGGATGACCAGGGGCATGGGGTTAGTGGCCTCGGCGCGGCCGACAGCGCGGGCGGCGCGCGGTTTGCCCAAGGCGTGGGCGATCGCGCCATAGGTTGTCGTCTGCCCGTAGGGGATGGCGTAAGTGGCGCGCAAGGCTTGCTCCTGGAAGTGGGTCAGGACGGACCAGTCGACCGGCAGGTCGAAAACCTGGCGTTGCCCCTGCAAATATTCGGCGATCTGGCGCAGCGCTTCGCCCGTGCGCTCCTGGTCGACGACGACATAATCGAATCCCAACCGTCGGACCGTCAGGACGATCGCTTCGGAACCACTTCCTCCATCTACCCACCCGTCGTCTGTCTGTCGTCCCTTCGCTTGCTCCTTCGCTGTGCTCAGGACAAGGTTCAGGGCAAGCCTTTCGTCGTCTTCCCCGATCTCCACCGCCACCAACCCGCGCTCAGAGACCGCCACCCAAACCCGCCCGAGGGGCGTGGTTTCTAAGAATCCGATCCAGGCGTGGTTCATATTTCTCCACACTCGTTAATGGGGGATGGTAAAACGTTTGAACGTTCTCACGTTAAAACGTTCAAACATCTTAATAATTCGACACCATATCGATCAACCCGCGCTCGCGGGCGCGGTGTTCGCACCGGCGGAAGGTGTAGACAGACAACACGCCAAACACCAGCGTCAGGCCAAGCAGGATACCCAATAGCTGGTCATTGCTCAGGCCGGACAGGGTGGGGAAGGCCTGGGCCACGGAGCTGACCAGGGAGCGGCGCAGCAGTTCCAGCCAGTAGGTGATCGGCATCAGGTAGCCGATCCAGCGCAGGAAGGGGGGCAGCACTTCGAGGGGGAAGATCGCCCCGCTGAAAAGGTAGAGCGCACCGGCGACCCCTTCCCCCAGGAACCAGACCTGGTGGGCGATCAACAGGCACACCCCGGCCAGCAAGAGGCCCATCATGGCCAACATGACCACCCCGATGGCCAGGGAGACCAGGAACAGGGGCCAATCGATCGCTGCCAGGTCGATCCTCAGATGTAAAAGCAGCACCCCGAACAGAATGGTGATGATGACAGACATACTCCCGACAACAAACTTGGCCACCCCGCGCCCGATAAGATAGGTGGGTATGTGGATGGGCGCCACGTACATGTACTTCAGCGTTTTGTAGTGCTCGCGGTCGTCGATCACGGCCCAGGAGATGCCAGCCATCACCGCTCCAACGTAGATATAGAAGGCGTTACCCAGGTAGATGTAAGGGAAGATCGGTGAAGCGAAGTCGCCGCGCGTGATGATGCTGTACATGACTACCAGGATGGCGGCGCTGGAGATTGGCTTAACGATCGAATATATGGCGAAGAGGAAAGGATCGGTCCAGTTCGACTCGATCTGCCAGCCCAGCCAGGCGGCGGTTTTAAACGAACGCCAGAAGGAATGTGAATTGCCTGTTGCGAGTTGCGAATTAGGAATTAGGGAATTTGGATTGGTTGCAGTCATTGAAATCTAAGAAGGTGAAACGTGATGCATGTTGCGTGATACGTAATTCGTGAAGCGTGAAATGTTCATTGATAATGACCACTGACTACAGAAAACTGATTACTGGGCACTGATCTCTATCTCCTACTCTCTGTAAGTCGCCCCTCACGGATCGCCAGGCGCTCCATGTAGGCCAGCAGGAAGCGCGCCCCAGCCAGGAAGACCAGACATAAGACGACCAGCACAGCCAGCTCGATGCTGACACTGAGAAATCCCAGGGCAGGCCCTGAGGGGAATACCAGCTGCCGCATGGCATCCAGTCCCAGGGTGAGAGGGATGATCGAGGCGGCCGCGGCCACCCAAAAGCTGAGATTCTTGATCGGGAAGTAAAACCCTGAGACCAGATAGACCGGCTCCTGGGCCAGGTTGGCGATATGCCAGGCTTCCCGGCTGAGCAGTAAGAACAATGAAGCGGACATCATGCCCAAACCATACAGGGCGACCATCGCCAGCAGGAAGACAGTGAACAGTTGCAGGAAGCTGACAACCGCAAATTGGACATGGAAGAAGAGGCTGCCCAAGATCAGGATGGCAGCGGCGCGCAACGTAGTCGCCAGCATGCCGCCCAAGGCCATGCCCAGCAGGATGGCCATCATCGAGTTGGGGGCCATGATGTACAGGGACAGGTTGCCCTGTTCCTTCTCCCAATACAACTGGCTGGACATGCTCCACAGCACGTTCAGCCAGAAAGCGGTCATCGCGCCTCCCACAACCACGAAGCCAATGTATTCTTCCGGTGCGTCAATGGCGCGGTAAACGAAGACGTAAGCCGAGACAGCCAGCATCGGCAATAAGACGTCGAAAAACATCCAGGTTTTCTCGCGCTGCTGGCCGATCAGGCGCGGATAAGCCCGCGCAATGACGGTCTTCAGGAAAAGCCGCCACCCGGAGGTCTTCCTAACCGGTCCCTGACTTACCGACAACTGAGCACTGGTCATTGGCTATTTCCTGACGAACTGCCCTCGACTTCAGCCATGCTGCTGCCGACAAGGTCGACAAAAACATCTTCCAGGGTGGGTTCATTTTTCTGCAAATTCAAGATGCGGATATTCCCTGCGGTGAGCGAGCTAACCACCGCGCCCAGCACCGGCTCTTCGGCCAGGATGAATTCGAGCCGCGCCCCACCATCGATTTGTTGGTGGACCAACTTCTTAACACCTGGCAAAGATTCCAGGGTCTTAACGCCAAACCCGTTGAGTGGGCTGACTTCGAGCTTGAAGATGGCATCACTTTGCAGGCGGTGTTTCAGGTTTGAAGGCGTATCGCAGGCCAGCACGCGCCCCTGATTAATGATAGCGACCCGGTCGCAAAGTTCGTCGGCCTCGACCATGTAGTGGGTGGTCAGCAAGATGGTGCGCGCGGAGTCCTCGTCGACCCACTGGCGGATGAACTTGCGTACATCGCGCGCCGCGCCGACGTCCAGGCCGAGGGTGGGCTCGTCTAAAAAGAGCACCTGCGGATCAGTGAGGAAACCCCGCACGATGTTCATCTTCTGGCGCAGGCCGGTGGAAAGGTCCGAGGACTTGGTATTGAGGCGGTCGCCCATCCCAACGACATCGAGCAGCTGCTTGATGCGGCGGTTCGCCTCGCCCGAATCCAGACCATAGAACTGTGAAAACATCCACAGATTCTCGCGTACGGTGAGCAAACCATAGCCGGAGGCTTCCCCACCGGAGACCATGTTGATGCGCGGGCGGACTTTCTCGGGTTCTTTGGCGACGTCGAAACCAGCCACCCAAGCTTTCCCCGTAGAAGGTGCCAGGAGGGTGGTCAGGATCTTGATCAAAGTAGTCTTGCCGGCTCCGTTTGGGCCGAGCAGACCAAACAACTCACCGCTCTCAATTTGCACGTCGACATCGTGTAAGGCGACCAGTTCTCTCGGTTCGGACCTTTTACTGCCGCGGATCTTGTAAACTCGGCCTACTTTTTCGGTTCGAATGGCAAAATCCATAGAAATCCTTGTTTATTTGACAAAATTGATGGGTAATCGTAGGGTAATCGTAGGGTAAGCGTCAAGCAAAGAAGAGAGAATCCTGCTAATATTATTATCGAAGGGCGATTTCTCTTCTTCTCCTCCTTAGAGAGAGCCGGGGTCGGCGTCCCCGGCTCTCATGATTCTACCATCGGGGGAAGGGGATAGGAACCAGCCATCAGAATCTGGGTGTATTTCAAAGTCCATTCGTCTATAAGTCATTTAATGAAATAGCGCATAATCGGTCGTGTTTCGGAGCGGCGGAGGACTTCGACAAAGCCGGCCTTGCGGAAGGCGGAAGCCATACCGGTGAAGGCATAGATATCCGGGGCGCTGTCCTTCTTGGGCTCGATCGGGTATCCTTCGACTACGCGGGCGCCGTGTTGACCAGCGTACTCAACAGCCGCAAGCAGTAACTGCACAGAAACCCCTTGACCCCGGTAAGGCTTCGCGATATAAAAACACACCACCGACCAGACTGGCTGATCGTCGACACGCTTCAGGACCCGAGACCTTTCCAAAGAAGGAAAATCTTCTCGAGGGGCTATTGAGCACCAGGCGACAGGTTGTTCACCAGCGTACGCCAACAGGCCGGGGACATCGCCGGAGGCAACGATTGATTGCATCGCTTGTTTGTTGCCTTCACCCTTCTGTCGCTCGTACTCAGCGCGGCTGAGACGCCACCACATACACCAACAACCGCCAATCGCGCCGCGCGGGCCAAATAGAGTTTCCAGGTCAGTCCAACGGTCAGGAGTAACCGGCCGGATAATCAGGTCTGGCAACGCCTTAACACTCCCTTTCTGGTTGGGATACGGATGAGAGATCGAGGTGAGCATGCAAGAAGGCGACGGTTCGTTCCCAGGCCAGTTGCGCTGCGGCAGGATGATACTCCTCCGGCCGGTCGGCCTCGAAGAACCAATGCCCAGTTCCTGGATAAAAATGAAAGGTGACTTGCTTTCCGGCTGCCCGCATCTGCTTCTCAACCTTGCGCACTGACGGGAGCGACTCAAACTCATCTCTTTCGGCGAAATGCCCCAGGAAGCTGGCCTGAGTTCCACTATAATCGCCAGGTCTTTTGCCATAGAAAAGGACGGCAGCGGCAATATCGCTGGGCCGGTTTTCGACCAGCCATGATCCCCAGTAGGCGCCTAAAGAAAAGCCGACCATTGCGAACCGATCTCCCTTGACGTTCGGGTGGGAGCGCAGATGATCTGCAGCAGCAGTGACCTCTTTAGTGGCCTGAGCGCGGCCCAACTTAGAACTGAGATGCTCGGCCTGGTCAATGGTGGCGGCTGTCGCTCCGTGGTAAAGGTCAGGAGCCAGGACGACGAAACCTTCACCAGCCAGCCGATCGCAGAAATTTTTGAAGAAATCGGTCAGCCCCCACCAGGCGTGCAGAACGAGCACACCCGGGCCTACTCCCCGTACTGGCGTTGCTAGGTAGGCGGTCATCGTTCCATTATCGACTTGAATTTCTTCCATCGCTATATCTCCGTAGATTTTAAAGCCCTCGATGGAGCGTTTCCGATCACAATATCATTTACCGCTATAACGCAAAGGTCGTAAAGATGTAATTAGCTACCTATTCAATAGCGAATACCGTGCTCGACGTAAAACTTCAGGAGGGTCAACGCCTCTCCCCAGCCGGTAGCGCAATTGATCAGAGCTTTTCTTCCGGTGGGGGTATCGTGGTAACCATGCTCGCGCAGGCGAATAATTGTACCACCTGCGGTGGGTTGGAAGTCCACTTCGACTGTGGTGGGGTAAGAAGGATTGTCCGGATACCATTGAAAGACGAAGCGCTCCGGTCGGCG
>DATDRM010000057.1:0-4200 GCA_035291705.1 Anaerolineales bacterium | reverse complement strand
CCCCAGCTTTCGAACTGGGAGGCGTGGCCGGCGCGGCGATGGTGCGCGGCCTGGGGGTGTTGTTCCTGATGTGGAATGTGCCTTACGCCGTGGCGCTTTGGCACCCTATGCGCTACCGAAATTTCGTGTTTGTGTCGCTGGTGATGCAGGCCATCGGCCTGGTGGGGGAGGCATGGATCTACACCTCGCTGCCGCCCGCTTCCGAAATATTGCGCACTTCGATCATGCGCTTCATCGTTTTCGATGGCCTGGGATTGCTGGCGTTGGCGGCGGCTGCCTGGCTCGTGCGGAAATCCTGACCCGTCCATCTATAGTAGAGTTTTCCACCACAAATAAAACTAAGTAGATCATCGAATGAATTTTGAAATTCTCCCAACCCAAGTGTCATTGCGAGGCGTTCTTTGCCGAAGCAATCTCCCACTTTACCCGGCAATGAGATTGCTTCGTCGTCGGCAAAAAAGCTGCCGCCTTCTCGCAATGACAATCGATACGATAGGATTTCTAAAATCATTCGAAAACTTATTTAGACAATACTTACCATTAATGGCAACATGTGATATACTCGACATAGGAGTGATTTAGACACAAAAGCCAAACAACATGGGGACATGGCAGCAATAGTCATCCATAGCGGGGCAAAGTCTAATTACCACCAACCTTTCTATTCATGAGGAAATGTAATGAAAAAAATATTGAAATGGCTGGGAATCGTATTGGCCGCGCTGGTGGGCTTAATTGCTCTGGTGCTGATCGCTATTTACGCGATCACGCAATCGCGCATCAATAAAACCTATGATATCCAAGTCGAAACCGTCAGCATTCCGACGGACGCGGCTTCGATCAAATACGGCGAGCATCTGGCAACCATCCGCAGCTGCCGAGATTGCCACGGGCCGGACCTGGCCGGCCGCTTGCTGATAGAGGACCCGATGGTCGGTCGCATTGATTCGGCCAATCTCACCTCCGGTAAGGGTGGCGTTGGCGGCACATACACGGACGCCGATTTTGTACGAGCCATTCGCAATGGTGTTGGGTCTGATGGCAAGCCACTAGTAGCCATGCCAGCCTATGAGTTTTATCCCCTCAGCGATGCCGACCTGGGGGCCATCATCGCCTATGTAAGAAGCGTTCCGCCAACAGACAATCAACGACCACCCACAAAAATAGCGCTGCCGATCCGAGCCATCTACTTGCTGACCGGAGACGTGCCTATGTTGTCTGCGGAGATGATCGACCACGCGGCCCCGCGGCCTGTCGCGCCTGAGGCGGGTGTGACGGTCGAATACGGCCAATATCTGGCGACTACCTGCACCGGTTGTCACGGCAAGGGCATGTCCGGCGGCTATATTCCCGGCATTCCCCCGGAAGGGCCGCCGCCCCTCAATCTCACACCCGGCGGCGAGTTAATTGGCTGGACTGAAGCCGGTTTTGTCAACACATTACATACGGGGGTCACGCCGAGTGGTCGCCAGCTGGATAATGAGTATATGCCGTGGAAAGTCCTCGGCCAGATGACCGATGACGAACTCAAGGCGGTCTGGCTGCATTTACAGTCCCTACCACCTAAAGAGCAGGGCAATCGGTAATATTGCCATTCTCACCGCTGTAGGTCTGCGAACGACATCCCCGGACGACCTGTGGAGCTGGAAAGTTGGCCCATAAATATCATCAATATATAGGATAGATAACATGTTCAGAAGAATTATCATCGTTTTGTCTTTAGCCGCCAGTATCCTTGGTCTCGTGGCGTGCTCAGGAAGTTCCAAAATATCAGTGACCACTACGGAATCCAAGTTCGAGCCGTTGACGTGGACTGTGAATGCTGGAAAGCAGGTCACGATCACCATCACGAATAATGGCGTGCTTGATCACGAGTGGGTGTTGCTCAAACAAGGGCAAGACGTCACAGTTCCATTCGACGCGGATGATGAGGACAAGGTTTTCTGGGAAATCGAAGCCGGGCCGGGAGAGACCAAGACCGAAACCTTTACCGCACCGAGCGAGGCTGGGACGTACAAGGTCGTCTGTGGCACTCCCGGGCATATCGAGCTAGGCATGGTAGCCTCATTGGTTGTGAAGTAGGTTTCGGCCTGGGGGTATTGTTCCTGATGTGGAATGTGCCGTACACGGTGGCGCTCTTAGAGCCTGCTCGCGCTTTATCGTCTTTGATGCCTTGGGGCCTGGCAGCGCTGATGACGGCTGCCTGGCTCACACTCCCCTCCCCCCAGCGACGGTTTGAGCCGCCGACGATCTTTGTCGCCGGTGATTTGTGCCGCCAGGAGAGAGGCCGGGGGTGAGGCCGACGGCCTCAAGGAAACAGGTTTTCCCAAACCAGCCGTGCCAGGGCCGATCCGAGCGGGATGAGCACGGAAAAGAATAAAGTACGCAGCATAGAGGTGTTGTAAGGCCAGGTGCGCGCCGCCTGGATGCGCTGCTCATAGACCACCAGGGCGTTGATCTCAGCCGCCAGGCCATCCGGGGCGCGGGATTGGTCGAGTCGCTTCACCAGCTCTCTGCAAGCTCTATTAATGTGCTGCTGGACTGGTTCAAGTGCGCGTTTCTTTTCAGCCACCAGCATCGAATGCGTCGGACGCATGCTCAGGAAAAAGATCAACGCGGTGAAGATCACCATGAGAAGGTACCCTCCCCAGAATTCCAGCGAAGCCATGCTCTGCATCTGGATGGTAAGTACCAGGCTTAATGTGATCCCGCCCACAAAAACCAGGGCGAGCAGCAGGCTTTGGCGGCCGATCGGCTCGAAAGGAGTCGAATCAAAGATGTCGATGCGCAGGGGTTGCCGGTGAAGGGCTGCATTGATGCGCGTGCTGGCCACCGCAACATAGATCGTCCAGGCTAATATTCCGTACATAAATCCGGCGGACAAGAACCAATAGATCTTCAACCAGGAGGCATTCTCGTCAAATCCACTTGTCTGGGCAACGGCAATGCCAAGGATTAACCCAACGCCGAAGACGGCCAACTCAGAAAGGGGGTTGAGCCGGGTGGCGGCAGAGACCAGGCGATCGAAGCTCTCATCATCCATCGGCACGAGCGGCCGGATCGCTCTGATGACCTCAGCCCCCCTGCGCGTCATAACCGGAGAGATCAGCCAGATATAGGTAATTATCCCCGGAGCCAGCAGGAAAACGCGCACGCGACCCTGGTCTAGGATTACATTCAGCGTCCCCTCGAAATAAGCGATCCCAAATGGAAGCAGGAGCAGCAGCAGACTGACGCCAAGTGTGATCCAGACCGGCCGTTCCTGGCTAAAGATGCGATCGAAAAGCGCGGATTGCTGTTTCATGAAGGTTATTTCCTTGTGAATAGTATAGGGGAGGTCGCCGGATGAGTCAATTGGCAAGGCAGCTCGCTTTCGTCACTTGACCAGCCTTCCGGGAAGGACTAAAATGGGGGTGGAATGGATGGTGCCCCAATCGGTATCCTGGTGGGTCGGTCTGTGAGTCGAATAGTCGGTCGGTCGGGTGTTCAATCGATCGACTCGGGGGGACGGAAATTGTCATTTTACTTTCCTCTTACTTTGTCACCATCCATCTATATCCACGCCCCATTCTCCACTCTCGACTCTCTAATATCCCTTGTATCTATCAGGAGTCATTCATGAGCGATTACCTATTCCGCGGCGCGTTAGCTGACCTGGACCCCAGATTGAATGAACTGCTCGAACTGGAAGCAGAACGCCAGTACCGCAAGCTGATCCTGATCCCCAGCGAGAGCACGGCCCCCCTGGCGGTGCGCGCCGCCATGGCTTCGGCCTTCCAGAATATCTACGCCGAGGGTTACCCCGACGAGGAGACGCGCTGGATGAGCGAGGCCGAGATCCTGGACTATGAGACCCGCCTGGCGTATTTCCGGCGCTACTCCGACCAGCGCTATTACAAGGGCGTTGAGTACGCCGACGCGGTCGAAGCCCTGGCGCGGCGGCGCTGCGCCGAGACTTTTGCAACCAACGGCGTCAGCGCCGATGACCTGTTTGTAAACGTGCAGGCGCTGTCCGGCGCGCCGGCCAACAACTCCGTCTATCACGCCCTGGTGAACCCTGGCGAGACGATCATGGGCATGAACCTGCTGCACGGCGGGCACCTGTCCCACGGCTCTCCGGTCAACCGCTCGGGCAAGTATTACAACGCGGTGCATTACACCGTCGACCCGCAAACTGAACAGATCGACTATCTGGCCGTG
>DATDRM010000056.1:0-11072 GCA_035291705.1 Anaerolineales bacterium | reverse complement strand
GGGGAAAAACCCCCCGAGGGCGGCTTCTGGACCATCCTGCACGACTATTATCGCGAAAACCTGGACCAGGTGTGCGAGCAGATCGTGGTCGAGGGGGCAGAATCGGCCTTGCAGGGTGTGCCGTTGGGAGTGTTTGGTGATCTATTGACTGTCGACCGCCAGGAGATCGAGAGCTTCCGCAGCATCCGCTCCCTGGTTGGCGAATACCTCAGCCAGGAGCAGCAGAAGCGCCCGCTTTCGATTGCCGTCTTCGGCGCGCCTGGATCGGGCAAGTCGTTCGGCATCACCCAGGTAGCTAAATCGCTGGCGCCTGGCAGGGTGCAGGTGCTTGAATTCAATCTGTCACAATTTGAAGTGGCCGACGAGCTGATCGACGCCTTACACCGGGTAAGAGATGTTGCCCTCAGCGGGCAGCTCCCGCTGGTATTTTGGGATGAGTTTGACACGCCTCTGGCGGGGAACAAGCTGGGCTGGCTGCGTTACTTCCTGGCTCCGATGCAAGACGGCGCTTTTCGCGAGGGGCAGATCATCCACCCGATCGGTCGCTCGATCTTCGTCTTTGCCGGCGGGACGTGCGAACGCATGGAGGTTTTTGGCCAGGGCGCCGATCAAGAGGAGGTGCGCTCCGCCAAGGTGCCCGATTTCATCAGCCGTCTGAAAGGCTTTGTCAATGTTCTAGGGCCTAACCGCCAAAAGTCTGCTGGCGAAGAATCGCCAGCCAGCGATCCTTATTACATCATCCGCCGGGCGATCTTGCTACGCTCGATCTTGCAACGTACTGCGCCGCAATTGCTCCATTCTCAGGATGGGAAGAACTTGTTATCGATCGATCGGGGTGTGCTGCGCGCCTTCTTGAAAACTCGCGAATACAAGCATGGCGTCCGCTCCATGGAAGCGATCGGGGCGATGAGCCAGCTGGCTGGTAAGACTGCCTTTGAAAGATCGAGCCTGCCGCCCGAGGCGCAGCTCGACCTGCATGTGGACGGGCAGGAGTTCCTGGCGCTGGTGCAGCAGATGGAACTGACCGGCGAACTCCTGGAGAAGCTGGCCGAGGCGGCGCACGAGGTGTTCTGCCAGGAGCTAACGGAACTGGGCTATGAGCCAGGAGAGGTAACCGACGAGAAAGCCAAGATCCACAGCTCCCTCAAGCCCTATGCCGAACTGCCGGAGGACGAGCAAGAGCAAAACCGTGACACTGTACGGGACATCGCCAATAAACTGGTCGGCAGCGGGTATGTGATGATCCAGGCAAAAAGCAACGAACCCGCTTTCGAATTCCCCGGATCGCAGCTGGAGAAGATGGCAGAGATGGAGCACGAGCGCTGGATGCGGATGAAGCTTGACACTGGCTGGCAGCACGCCCCGCTGACGAGTAAAGCCCTCAAGCAACACGCTGACCTGCTGCCCTGGGATAAACTACCGGAGGTGCAAAAGGAGAAAGACCGGGTGATGATCCGGGCTATCCCCAAGATTCTCCGCCAGGCTGGCTATACCATCGTCCGCTTGAAGGGTGTTCCGCCGAAGAAGTGATAATGAAAACATCATTTTGGGGCAAGTTACGCAGCTCATTTACACCGTCCCGCGGCGCTTTTGCAGGACGCCTGTGGCGCGACTACCAATGGTTCTTGATCGGTGGATTATGGCTGGTCGCCTTATACCTGGGTTACGTCGGCTTCTCCCGCCAGGCAGCCATGCACAATGATCCGAGTACTCCGTTAGACTGGTTTTATCTGACCCTGCAACTCATCCCGCTGAACTCCGGGGCCGTGCCCGGCCCGGTGAGCTGGGAATTGCAGGTAGCCCGGCTGCTGCTCCCGGCCCTGACCGCTCTAGCTGCATTGAAAGCCCTGGCGACGATCTTCGGCGAACAAGTGCAGATGATCCGGCTCGGCTTCATGCGCGACCACGTGATCATCTGCGGGCTGGGGCGGATGGGTGTGCTGTTAGTGGATCAGTTCCGCGCCCGCGGCGAGAAGGTAGTGGTCATCGAGCATGACCAGGACAACGACTACATCGATCTCTGCCATGAGCAGGGCGCAATCGTGCTCAATGGAGACGCCACCGACTCCGACCTGTTGCGGCGCGCCAGGACTCAAAAGGCGAAATGCCTGATCGCGGTCATGGGAGACGATGGATCGAACGCCGAGGTGGCAGTGCGCGCCCATGAGATGAGCATTGAGCGCAAGGGGAGTGCATTGACTGCCTTCATCCACATTGTCGATCCACAACTCTGGGGGCTGCTGCGCGGGCGCGAGATCAGCCTGGAAAGCGAGATGCCTTTCCGGCTGGAGATGTTTAACATCTTCGAGCGTGGGGCCAGGTTGATGCTGCAAGCTTATCCTCCCTGGAAGGAAAGCGGAGCGGATCGCGCCCGGCTGGTGCACCTGCTGATCATCGGCATTGGCAGGATGGGGGAGAGTTTGGTGCTCCAGACCGCCAAGGAATGGCAGGAAAGACGGGGTGCCAATGATGAATTGCTGCGCATCACCCTGGTCGACCAGGAAGCCAAGTTGCGGGCCGAGTCGCTCCAGGTGCGTTACCCCCAGCTGACCCAAACCTGTGACCTGCTGCCGTTGGAGATCGAGGTGCACTCGCCTGAGTTTCACCGGGCAGAGTTCCTTTATAATCAAGGGCGGGGTGAGGTGGATAGTGTTTACATCTGCCTGGACGACGATGCCCTCGGATTGGATACCGGCCTACGGCTGTCGCACCAGATGAGAAATAACAATATCCCGATCGTGGTGCGCATGGCCGAGGAAGCCGGGCTGGCGAGATTGCTGCTCGCTGAGCAGCCCGACAAGAAGGCGTTCAGAAACCTGCATGCCTTCGGGCTGCTGAACAAAACCTGCACGGCGGACCTCTTACTCGGTGGAACGCACGAGCTGCTGGCGCGCGCCTTGCATGAAGAGTATCGCAGCCACCAGCTTGAACAAGGCCAAACAGCAGATGCGAACACGGCTCTGGTCCCCTGGGATAGGCTGTCGGAGATGGTCAAGGAATCAAACCGCTGCCAGGCTGATCACATTGGCTTGAAATTGAAAGCCATCGGCTGCGGGATCAGCCCACTGAGGGATTGGGAGGCGCCGAACTTCGAATTCACCCCACAAGAGATCGAAGTGATGGCGCGCCTGGAACACGAGCGCTGGTCGCAGGAGAGGCGCGCCGCGGGTTGGCGTCCCGCGCTGGGTGAAAGAGATGAAGCCAGGAAGACTCACCCCAGCCTGGTCGCCTGGGAGGTGCTGCCCGATTCCGAGAAGGAAAAGAATCGCGTCACGGTGCGCGAGTTGCCGCGCCTGCTGGCAAGGGCAGGGTTTGAGATTTATCGTTATGGGTGAGGGCTTGATGACAAAATTGGCTATCGATCACCAATTGGTTGAGAGGCTGGTACTGCAAGTCGCCCCGCTGGTACAAGATGTCACCGGCTGGGAGTTGGGCCGGGTGAACAGCCGCGCTGTACCCAAGGAGCGGGCCTTCGAAGAGCTGATCCTCGGACGGCTGCGCAGATTTGGAATACCGGCGCACGATGACGCCCCCCGGGATATCTTCGACCGCCTGCTGGAGTATTTTGTAGAGGGCAATGCCCTGGCAGCTTACCTGCCCTGGAACGAGGAGCTGGTGGTGATCCGTGAAAATGTCGACGACAGCAACCTGGACGGCCTCAAACTTGTGATCGGGCACGAACTGGCCCACCGGGCGCAGCACTTCCGGCACCCTGACCTGTTTGCCCAGGTAGATGAGGTCGCGCACCTAATCGCCACGGCGTACTTTGAAGATGCGCTTCAACCAAACCTCGAGCAGCTGGCGACGACGGTCCTGAAGATCCAGCCGGTGATGACTCTGTTGGAAAGCCACGCCATGTACGTCCAAAATATACTTGCCAGCCGCTATTTCCCGGCGGCCAGGATCGAATCGCATTTCAGCCTGCCGGTGCTCCTGTTTCGTTTGTTCGGGGAGCTGAAAACGTCTCAGTATACTGCCGGGGCTTCGGCGGTGGCGGCGGCGATGGCCAGCGGAGATATCGACAGCTTGTATCAAGAGCCGGGCAGGGTTTTCGAACCTGGCGACGGCCACGGAGGCGGCCCCGGAGGCGGCCACGGAGGGGGCTCTGAAGGTGGCTAAAGGAGCTGAACCATAAGGGAGGATAATTATTGTGCTATACTCTCTTGTGGTTCACAATTTTTAGGAGATGGAACATGCCTGAATTAATGCGCTGCCAGTATTGTGGGTTGCTGCAAGATGAACCGGTCGGTGTGAAAGCATGTCAGCGCTGTGGGGGAGAGCTGGCCTTCGAGGCTGGACCACGGCCAGGTGAACGCGGCTCTTATCTGCAAGCCCAGCTCGAGTTGGACCAGGTGATGGCCCCCGCCGGGCGTAACGTCGACCGTTATCTGCTGGTCACCCTGCGTACGCCAGCCCAGGTCCCGCCCGATCAGGCTGCTCCAACCGAGATCGGCCGTCCCCCGCTGAGTTTCATCGCTGTGCTGGACGTGTCCGGCTCGATGCAGGGCCAGAAGCTGGCGCAGGCCAAGGAGGCTGTCCGCCAGGCGTTGCATCGCCTGCACGCCGGCGATATTATCTCCTTGGTCGTCTTCAATAATGAAGTGCGCTGCGTACTTGAGCCAACGGTGTATGGCGATCAATCCCGGCGTGTGATCGAGAGTGCCTTGCAGGAGATCGCGGCCAGCGGCATGACCGCGCTGGATGGAGGCCTGGCGCTGGGGGTGGAAAAAGCTGCGCAAACCAAACAGGGGACGAACCTGGTACTGCTGTTAAGTGATGGGCAAGCGAATGTGGGCGAGACGGATCTGGAGAAGGTCGGCCAGCGTGGCTTTGCGGCTCGACAGCAGGGGATGATCGTCTCCACCCTGGGCGTGGGGGGTGATTACAACGAGGCCTTGATGGCCGAGATCGCCACACAAGGCGGAGGGCGCTTCTATCACGTCCTCTCAGCCGACCAGATCACTGCCTTCCTGACGGGCGAACTGGGGGAGGTGGCCGCCCTGGCGGCGCGCGAGACCCAGATCAGCCTGGCCATCCCGGCTGGAGCAGCGCTGGTACCGCTATCCGCCGCCTATCCTGCCCACCAGGCGGGGGATCAGGTGGTCGTCTCAATCGGCGATATCCCCAGCGACCTTGAACTGGAGATCCCACTGCGCCTGACGCTCTTTGCGCAACCGGATGGGGCTAAGCTCAGCGTGGAAGGAAAGGTGAGCTATCGCTCGCCAGCTGGCAACCTGCTCAACACCGCACTCAACCGGGTCACCGTGCGTTTCGTAGAACAGGCTGCTTTCAGCCTGCGCGCGGGGGTGGTGGCGCCGGTCGCAGAGCGCGTCTTCGATCAGATGAAAGCCGTTTACGTACTCGGCGTATCGCGGGCGATGGCCAGGGACGCAGCTGCCGGTGTGCAACAAAGCGAGACCGGCCTGGCGAGCCTGCGCGAATATGCCAGCCTGCTAGGGGAAGAACGGGCTCAGCAGGAAGTCTTCGGGATGGAAGCCCGCATGGCTGCCATGCAAGCCGCCCCCGCAACTGCTAAAAACATGGTTTCCGAGGCTTATGCCAGGGTACGCAGCGTTCGGGATTTCAAAAAGTAAATCTAATTAATTTCGACCAGCGTTGCCTGCCTACCCAATAAGACAGCTAAATCATCCAGATGAGAGGCGTGGACAACCGCCAGGACTTCATCGGCCGGCTGTAACACGGTATCTCCGCGCGGGATGATCAACTCCCCTTTGCGGATCACAGCGGCGAAAACGCACTGCGCCGGCAAGTCGAGCTCTCGGATCGCTTTACCGGCCGCGATCGATTCGGGATCAACCTTCTCTTCGATCAACGAAAATTGACCCTTGCGCAGCTTGAGCAAGGTCACCATATCACCCAGGGACATTTCTTCAGCGATCAGGTGCCCCATCAAATCGGCCTGGTTGAGCGCCACGTCGACGCCCATCTCGCTGGTGAACATCCAGGCATTCTTGGGGTTGTTGATGCGAGCGATAGTGCGCGGCACGTTGAACTCAAAGCGCGCCAGGCTGGTCGCCACCAGATTGTCCTCGTCGGCGCCCGTCACAGCTGCCAGCACATCTACCTGGTGGATGCCGACCGCTTCCAGCAGGTTGGGGTCTGTCCCGCTGCCCTGCACTACAACATCGGGGGGCAGGTCCTTTTGGAGCCGGAGAACCTGCTCGGGAAGCAGTTCGACGACGCGCAGCCAGTGACCTTCCTTCAACAATAACGTAGCAAGGTAGGCACCTACCTTACCACCACCGACGATGATCACTTTCATTTCCGATTCCTCCACTTACCTGATCAACGACTTCAACCGATCGCTGGCGGCGACCAGGACAGCCAGGTGTACCAGATCGTCTGCCTGAAAGGCCACACCCGGATTTGGCAGGAAGGTTTTCCCTGCTCGGGTGATGGCGACCACATGCACCTCGCCAGGAGCTGTTAGGTCCTTGACTGCCCGGCCGACCAGGTGAGGGGGAATTTCCAGGTCGACGATATCCACCTCACTGCTCCCTAAGCTGAAGACGGTATCCAGGTCGGAATAGGTGATCAACTCAGCCAGGCGCTCGGCGCCTAAACTGATCGGCGAAATGGTCTGCAAACCGAACCGGCGGTAGATCTCTGCCTTCCGAGGTTCATATACCCGGGCGACCACCCGGGGGACGCGAAAGACGTTTTTAGCCAGGCGTGCGGCGACCACGTTGGCTTCGTCGCTGGCTGTCACTGCGGCAAAGGCATCTGCCCGCTGGATGCCGGCCTGCACCAGGATGTCCCGGTCGAAGGCGATACCAACGAACGTCGATCCCTTGAAGTTTGGTCCCAGACGAGAGAAGGCCCCTGGGTCCTTATCGATAACTGTCACAGAATGGCCGCGCAGGACCATAGTCTGGGCCAGCTTCGCTCCCATCCGGCCGCAACCAACAATGATGATCATCATAGCTCACCTCCGAAAAAAGGATGAGGGATGAGGGATGAATTATCGTTAGGAATAACTGCTTGAAGTAATCCATCCTTTATCCTTCCGCCTTCTGCTGTAGCTTTCTGCCACCATACTTCCGAATCAACGCTTTTCGTAACTCATCGGCCAAGAATATCACCGGCGTCCAGGCAAAGAGATAAGCCCAGTCGATCAGGCCGAGCGGAGCGGTGTTAAAAATGCCATGCAGGAAGGGTGCGTAGACCAGCGCGGCCAACAGGAGCAGTTCGACTGCAATGCCGACCAGTATCAGGCGGTTGGAAATTATGCCGATCTTGAAGATCGATGTGCGCTCAGTACGGCACCCCAACACCGCACCCACCTGCGTGGCGACCACTCCTGCCAGGGTCATGGTCGTAGCCATGCGATAGATGAGCGTTCCATCGGAGGCCAGAGACCCAGCCGGCCAGCCATGCTGCCAGTTCATGAAGAAATAGGCCGACATCGAAGCGACCGATTCAATCAGGCCATACCAGAACAAGGCGCGCCCCAACAGACGGCCGTTCAGTAAAGGCTCCTTTTGGGAGCGCGGCGGGTGTATCATCACGCCCGATTCAGGTGCTTCAGCCCCCAGCCCGACAGCCGGCAGCATGTCCGTACCCAGGTCGATCGCCAGCACCTGCATCACCGTCAGAGGCAAGGGAATACGCCCCTGCGAGAACAAAAAAACAATGAAGGGCACAGCCTCCGCCATATTGCTGTTAAAGACGTACACAGCGAACTTGCGGATGTTGGCGTAGACCGCTCGTCCCTCTTCCACTGCATTGACAATGGAAGCAAAGTTGTCGTCGGTCAGGATCATATCGGCAGCTTCACGCGCCACGTCGGTACCGGCCACACCCATGGCTACGCCGATGTCAGCTTTCTTCAGGGCAGGGGCATCATTCACCCCGTCGCCGGTCACAGCGACGATGTGCCCCATCTCCTTCAGGGTGCTGACCACACGCAGCTTGTGCTCCGGCGCCACGCGCGCAAAGATCACCTCTTGCCCGAGAGCCTCTCGAAGGCCAGCTTCGTCCATTGAATCCAGTTCCACGCCAGTGATAATCCTGGGGGTTGGCGTTTGAATTATGCCGATGCGCCGGGCGATACTTTCCGCCGTCAACCCATAGTCACCAGTGATCATGATGATGCGGATGCCGGCGGTGTAGCACTTCAAGACCGCCTCGGCCACTTCCGGGCGGGGCGGATCCATCATGGCCATCAGGCCTACGAAAGTCAAATCCTGTTCAACCGCCTCCGAGGTATACTGCAACTGTTGTTCAGGGATTGCACGATAAGCGAATGCCAGCACGCGCAATCCGTTGCGGGCATAATCGTCGTTGGCGGCGGTGATTGCCGCGCGCTGCCCTTCGTCCAGGGGGAGTTCCTGACCGGCGCTCATGAAATGCGTACATAAAGCCAGGACTTCCTTTGGAGCGCCTTTAACATAGACCAGATGTGACTTGCCAATCTTGTGTATAGTGCTCATGCGTTTGCGCCGCGAATCGAAAGGCAGCTCCCGCAGGCGTGGTGTAATACGGTTTTCTGCCTCCTGGTCCACCCCACCCTTCGGAGCGACCACCAGCAGCGCGGCTTCGGTGGGATCGCCCAATATTGACCATTGGGAATTGTCCGGGTTGGGAGGCACCAAGCGAGCATTGTTGCACAAACCGGCAGCCAGAAGTAACAGGCGCAAGTCTCCTCCTCCGCCAGGCTCTTGTGTATCAGCGGCAGACACGGGCTTTCCACCCCCCAGGATTTGCCCCTTGGGCGTATACCCGACACCGGTCACCTCCAAGCGATGCCCAGGCAACCAGATATCCCGCACGGTCATTTCGTTTTGGGTTAAGGTGCCAGTTTTATCGGTGCAGATCACCGTCGTGCAGCCCAGCGTCTCGACGGCGGATAAGCGCTTGATCAGGGCATGCCGATGCGCCATGCGCTGCACGCCCATCGCCAGTGACAGTGTCACCGTCGGAAGCATGCCTTCCGGCACGAAGGCGACAATCATGCCCATGGCGAAGATAAAGCTGTCGATCAAATTAATACCTGCCAGAATGATCCCCATGACGAAGAAAAAGGCGCCGATGCTACTGGCCAGCACGGTTACAATCTTGGTGACGCGCTGCATCTCCTTTTGAAGTGGGCTGAGTTCATCGCCCACAGACTGGGTAAGTTGGGCGATCTTGCCGAATTCCGTATTCATCCCCGTGGCAAAGGCAACCGCCTTACCCGTACCAGCGGCTACAGTCGTCCCGGCGAAGACCAGGTTGGGCAGTTCGACGCGCGCCAGGTCCTCCTGGCTGACAGGCTGGCTGGTCTTGCGCACCGGATTCGACTCGCCGCTGAGGGTGGATTGGTCGACGCGCAGCTCGAATTGCTCGACCAGGCGGGCATCGGCGGAAATGCGATCCCCTTCTGTCAGAAGCACCATGTCTCCTGGGACCAGTTCTTCGGCCAGGATACGTTGTTCCTGCCCATCGCGCAGCACACGGGCGTAGGAAGGGAGCAGCTTCTTCAAGGCCTCGGTAGCCTTCTCTGCCTTGAACTCCTGCCAGAAAGAGAAAACACCGTTGATGATGTTGACCATCCAGATCGCCACTCCCAACTGTGGCATTTGGGCGATGAAACCGACAATTCCTCCAGCCCATAGCAGGATGGCCATCAGATGGGTGAAATTGGCCAGGAATCGAATCCAGAGCGGCTTCCCTTTTACCTCGCGGATGACGTTGTGCCCGAAGCGCTCCAGATGCGCTTGAGCCTCCGGCTGGGTCAACCCCTCGGGGCGGCTTGAGAGCGACTGGTAGACAGCGGAAACCGGCAGAGTTTGGATTTCTGCGGGCTGTTCCCGTGAGGAATTATCTTTTGAATTAAGCACGATGATTCCGAAACGCCCCGAGCAGAGGATTCAAATTAATTATATCCCCCTAATCGCCATACCGGCTTAGAAACTCCTCGGCCGGCATCCATATCTCAATCCGCTGAAGGCCAGAAAAACGTCGACTGCGTAAGGACACTGGATTAAAAGTCCACATCAGCCACCACGCGTACAGGTTGTCCCAAAACGCACCAAACCGCCCCAACGGGTGATGGTAGGGCAGCACAGTAAACCCCAGGTGTTGAAACACGGCCACCCCGCTAGAACTGCCGTCCAGAGAAAGCAGGTTTGTTGCACCGCCGACCGCGCGCACGGAACCCAGGCGCGAGTCGCGCCTCATCTGCTCACCCACGGCGCGCAGCGAATGGACGAACATGCGCCTGATCCTTATCGCCCAGGCCAAATCAGGCCCTGACGGCGGCAAAGAGGGGATGTGCTCATTCCACAGGTGAAGTTCCAGGACCGGCGCTGCGGGAGGCACGCGACAGCCTGGAAAGCGTAATTCGTGTCTGGCTTGGGAAAGCTGCAAACGCAATAAGCAATCTTCTTGCTCACAAAAGGTGAATACACCTCTCGCCCGGCGCACGGCAGCATCGATCAGGCGAACGAAGGCGCGCATCCTCACCGTCCGCCGATCAAGGCTACCCCGGCGACGATAAACAAGGTGCCCAACCACTGGACAGGTGAGATCGATTCCTGGAAAAGCAGCCTAGCTGCGATCACTTGAACCCCGATCACGGCCAGGCCGGTAGTGACGGGGAAGGCCACGTTCAGCGGCACAAAGCGCAAAAGCCAGGTCAGCGTAATCACGGTGATGAGACCCGTCAAGTTACCCACCACTTGCCAGGCGAGGAAACTGCGCCAGGAGGGGCTGAGGGCAGAATACTTGAAACTGGCGTTTGAGATGATGTTGAAAAGAGTGTTCCCCCCGATCAAGATTATGGCCAATAAAGAATACTGCGCGGAAAATGCCTCAACACTGGTTCGGAAAGCCATGCGTAACATTACTACACCTCCATCCTGCCAGACTGTGCAAACAATAAACTCACATCCTGGAATACAATCCTCAAACCTCGGATCAAGGGTTGATGCGTTGTTTCAGTAAACCTCCCTGTCTGAATTGATTGAGCCATTTGCGCCACAGCGGCTGGCTTTCTACCTGCCAACTGGCGATTTCACTATTTGCGAGTGCATAGCCGCGCTCGATCAACGCCAGGGTATGCCGAAAAT
>DATDRM010000055.1:0-6237 GCA_035291705.1 Anaerolineales bacterium | reverse complement strand
GGTGGCGAAGCCGGGGAGCATCACACCGCACACCAAGTTCATGAGCGAAGTGTATGTGCTGAGGCGGGAAGAAGGGGGGCGGCACAAGGCGTTTTTCAGTGGGTACCGGCCGCAGTTTTACATCCGGACGATGGACGTGACAGGGACGATCAAGTTGCCGGAAGGGGTCGAGATGGTGATGCCGGGTGACAATGTGAACCTGGAAGTGGAGTTGATCGTGCCGGTGGCGCTGGAGCAAGGTTCGAAGTTTGCCATCCGCGAAGGTGGCCTGACCGTCGGCGCCGGCGTGATCACCAAGATTCTAAAGTAGAGACGCGGTCCGGCCGTATATTGATAGATTGATTGGTGGATTATGGCTTCTAAGAAGGATGTTCGCCCGGTGGTTACGCTAGCCTGTACAGAGTGTAAGGAACGCAATTATACTACACAGAAGAATCGCCGCAACGACCCGGGTCGGATGGAATTGAATAAGTATTGCCCTCGTTGTCGATGTCACAGGTTGCATCGCGAAACGAAATAGTCATTTAGTCGGATAGTCACCTAGTCAGGTAATCAGTTAGTCCCCACTGACTATAAGACTGACAGACGACATGACTATGTGACTAATTGAAGGCCAGTAGCTCAATTGGTAGAGCACTCGTCTCCAAAACGAGCGGTTGTGGGTTCAAGTCCTGCCTGGCCTGTCTATGCTGCGGGCAACGCCGTCCATGGTGGCGGCGTTTTGCCCGTAGCTAAAGAGAAATCGACGTTTATCCTACTCGACTCGAGGTCGCTGGAAAAACATCTGTAAGGAGACGAAAGTGGCCAAGACTGAGAAGAAAGCCATCCGCAAGCAACCCAACCGTCTTCAACGCTACCTGCGCGAGACGCTTGGCGAGCTTCGTAAGGTGTCCTGGCCAACTCGCCAGGAAGCGATGAACTTAACCATCGTTGTGTTGATCGTCATAATCGCCATGAGCATGTTCCTCGGATTACTGGATCTGATCTATTCGCGTGTATTTGTGTTAATTCTTGGCGCATGATTCGGGCTTATAAAGGAAACATGTAGCATATGAAGCACCCTCTTAGAAGAGTGTAGGAACGAACTTAATGAACGAGTTTGACCAGGAAGAAGAATTCCAAGAAACCCGTGAACCGATCACCCCAGAGGAGACGGAATCCCTCCCCGAGCAGGGCGATCAGGATATTCCAGCTGTAGATGTCGCCATCCCTACAATGGAGGTTGACATCCCCGCATTGGATGATTCTGAAGAAATCCTTGCGGGTGGATTTGAACCTTACCAGGAGGGAGACGGCCGTGCCTGGTATGTCGTCCATTGCTATTCGGGGTATGAGAACAAAGTACGCCATAACCTGGAACAACGTATAGAGACAATGGGGATGAAGGACAAGATCTTCGACATTGTTGTCCCCACGGAAGAGGAGATCGAGGTGAAGGAAGGCAAACGGCGCACCGTGGAACGGCGGGTGTTCCCCGGCTATATCCTGGTCAATATGATCCTTTCCGAGGAATCTTGGTACGTGGTGCGCAACACCCCGGGCGTGACCGGTTTTGTAGGCATGGGAAATACCCCGACACCCCTGCGCCCCGAAGAAGTATCGCAAATTATCAAACGCATGGAAGCCGAAGCCCCGCGCATCAAGGTTACCTTTAAATCCGGAGAACGGGTGCGCATCGTCGACGGTCCATTTAATGATTTCCGGGGCACCGTATCTGAAATAGACATGGAGCGCGCCAAAGTGCGGGTCATGGTCAATTTCTTTGGCCGTGAAACGCCAGTTGAATTGGATTTCTTACAGGTCGAAAAGACCTGATCGAATCAGGTGGGAGGGTGTTTCCCGATCACCCGTTAAAACCACTCAGGAGAGATAATTGTGGCAAAGAAACTAAAAGCAATTGTTCGTCTGCAGATTGAAGCCGGCAAGGCTAACCCTGCACCACCCATTGGCCCAGCCCTGGCAGGACACGGGATCAACCTGATGGCTTTCTGTAAGGAATATAATGCCCGTACAGCCAATCGTCCAGGAGAAATTATCCCGGCCGAGATCAGCATCTTCACAGATGGATCATTCAATTTCATCTTGAAAACCCCACCGGCATCTGTGCTATTGAAAAAAGCAGCCGGCGTGGCGAAGGGGTCCGCCAATGCCCCGCGCGAAAAGGTAGGTAAAGTAACGCGCAGCCAGGTGCGTGAGATCGCTGAACTGAAAATGAAAGACCTGAACGCGATTGATCTGGAAGGCGCGATGCGCCAGATTGAAGGTACGGCCCAAAATATGGGCCTGGAGATCGTGGACTAGAAACTTGTGGGAGGGCGATAAATGCCCGCTATTACCACAAAGGAGAACTGATGGCTAAACACGGTAAGAAATATCTTGCAGCGGCAGCGAAAGTCGATCCTAACCGTAATTATGAGCCAGGAGAGGCGATTGGCCTCGCAAAAGAGACCTCGACAGTAAATTTTGACGCCACGGTCGAGCTTCACATCCGACTGGGCATTGATCCTCGGCACGCCGACCAGCAGGTGCGCGATGTTGTTGTGCTCCCCCATGGCCTCGGAAAAACTGTGCGGGTGCTGGTCTTTGCCCAGGGTGAAGGAGCTTCCCTGGCCCGCGAGGCAGGTGCGGATGTCGTGGCTGACGACGATGAGACCCTGCAGAAAATTCAAGGCGGCTGGACCGAATTCGACGTAGCCATTGCCACCCCTGATATGATGGGAAAAGTTGGTCGTTTGGGCCGCGTGCTTGGTCCTCGAGGTCTGATGCCGAACCCGAAAGCGGGGACTGTGGTGCCTGCGGAGGATATCGCCAGAGTGGTCGAAGAGTCGAAGGCCGGCCGGGTTGAGTTCCGGGTGGATAAGACTGCCAACCTGCATATCCCAATCGGGAAAGCCTCTTTCGATGAGAAGAAGCTGTACGAGAATATGGCAGCTCTGATGGAAGCGATCAGGAAGGCGCGACCTTCAGCAGCCAAAGGCACTTATGTTCGCCGCATAACCCTGACCACGACCATGGGCCCCGGGATTAAGGTTGATCCCACTCAGGCCCAGGCGATGGAGATGCAAGAATAAGGACGAAACCTTTATAATTAAAATATTTCGACCGGCATCAGCCGGTTAAAACCAACTGCTTCGCCAGAGACAGCAGGCGCCAAGGGCTGAGAAGCCTGCCAGCATAATACCCTGCCGAGGTGAAGGCCACTCCTTGAGCTGATAACGACTCCGTTCCACGGAGAGGAGAGTCTTTGCCCGGCAACTGTGTGAGGCAAAGACTTTTCATTACAGGAAGGAGGTGAGAAAGCATTGGCTATATCAGAGAAACGCAAACAGGAACTCGTGGCGGAATACCAGGAATGGCTCAATAAAAGCCGGGCGATCATCCTTGTGGAATATGTCGGGCTCACGATGAAGGATATCGACAGCTTGCGCGGGAAAGCCCGCGAGGTGGGTGGAGAATTTCATGTCATCAAGAATACCTTGGCACACTTGGCTTTTGAGCAGGCTGGTTTCCCGATCCCACAAGGGTATTTTGAGGGCAGCACCGCAGCCGGATTCGCGTTTGAGGACGCGCCTGGCATGGCAAAAGCCATGGCAGATTTCTCCAAATCCGTTGAGTCCCTCAAGATAAAAGGCGGTTACCTGGAGCACCAACCGATGAGCATAAGACAGGTGATCGCTCTGGCTGATTTGCCGCCGCTGCCGATCATGCGCGCTCAATTGCTAGCTACCCTGATAGCCCCCGCCAGCAAGGTTGCCCGGATATTGGCTGAACCTGCTCGCCAAGTTGCTGCGATTCTCCAGGCTTATACTGAGAAAGATGCAGCCGCGCTTGCCGGATAGCCGTATAGAAGACGATTAATTTGCTTATTAAAGAACTCTAAGTGACAATAATCTCAAAAAGGAGTAAGGTAAAATGGCTGATCTAAAGAAAATCGCTGAAGAGCTGAGCGCTCTCTCCGTTCTGGAGGCTGCTGAACTGGTTAAGATGCTCGAAGAGAAATGGGGCGTATCTGCGGCCGCTCCCGTCGCGATGGCTGCTGCTGCTAGTCCCTCCGCGTTGGCGGCGGAGCCCGTCGAAGAGAAGACCGAATTCGACGTGGTAATTAAAGAAGCCGGGCCGAAGAAGATCGAGGTGATCAAGACAATTCGCCAGCTGACCAGTCTGGGGCTGAAAGAAGCTAAGGATATGGCTGAGACGGCTGGTGCTAAGGTACTGGAGGGCGTTAGCAATGAAGTCGCCAACGACGCCAAGTCCAAGCTTGAAGCTGCTGGTGCCGTAATCGAGCTGGCCTGAATCGCTAATATCCTGAGGAATGGGCCGCCCAAAGTCCAGGTCATCTCTTAATATCCAGGATTCCGGCGGCCTTTTTTCTTTTCCCAGGCTGTGGTATATTCATTGAAGAAAATATGTCGCTCGCAGACCCTTTGCGAAGATTTGGAAAACAGGAGGGCTTATGAGTGCACGCATCTTAGTCATCGAAGACGATGAGGCTATCCTCAAGTTTCTCCGCCGCGGACTGGCCTACGAAGGCTATCAGGTAGATGCCGCGACCGACGGTCACACTGGCCTGGCGATCGCCCGGGACAATCCCCCTGACCTAGTGGTCTTAGATTTGATGCTGCCAGGAATCGACGGATTAGAGGTATGTCGACGCCTACGCACTGGCGGCCCTGTGCCGATTTTGATTCTCACGGCAAAAGATACAGTTAACGACCGGGTACTCGGCCTGGATATGGGCGCTGATGATTACCTGGTCAAGCCGTTCAACTTAGATGAACTCCTGGCGCGCATCCGCGCCTTGCTGCGGCGGGCTCAACCCAGCCGCCCCCAGGTTTTACGGTTTGCAGATCTTTCGCTGGATACCGGTACCCGTCAAGCGTATCGCGGCGAACGAACTATTTCCTTGACTGCCAAAGAGTATGACCTTCTCGAACTCTTTATGCGCCATCCGCGCCAGGTCCTCACGCGTGATATGATCTTCGATCGAGTTTGGGGTTACGATTTTGGTGGCGAGAGCAACATCATCGAAGTTTATATCCGTTATTTACGCCAGAAACTCGAGCTGGAGGAGGAAATTCGTCTGATCCATACTGTGCGCGGCATGGGCTACGTGCTGCGCGAACCCATCTGACCGCTGGAATGTCCCTGCGCGCGCGTCTAACGCTGCTCTTCACAACACTGCTGGGTGGGATATTGCTTCTGTTTGGCGTTACAATCTACCTCTTTGTCAATTACCTGCTGATCAATCAAATCGACGAAAAACTGGTCCAGACTTTCGAAGAAATTCGCAACAACATGCAAGTGGAGTCGGCGAGGGATATGGAAGTGATCAAGTTACCTTCGCTTGACCTGGTTGAAAGCGTTTACGCCCTGGCGTGGGATCGGCATGGGCAGCTGATCTCCTCCAATATCCCTGGTTTCCTGGGTCCTTTTGATAGCCTCGGCTGGCAGTCACCTGTCCCGATCTTCCACGACGTTTATATCGATGAGGTTCACTTACGTGTGTTGAGCGTCCCTCTGGAGGTCGGTGGACACCTGATTGGCAAGCTGCAATTGGCCAGCAGTCTTGCGGTAGTTGATGCAACCCTAGGGGCGCTGGTGCCCGTTTTGTTGGTCGGCGCGATCATATCGATGGCCGTGGCCGGTCTGGTCGGCTGGTTGAGCACCCGTCGTGCCCTGGCCCCTCTGAAAGCAGTTACACAAACTGCGCTCCAGATCACCCGGGCAGACGACTTGTCCCGCCGTATCTCCTATCAAGGATCGCCGGACGATGAAGTAGGCCAGCTGATTCATGCCTTCAATCAGACTCTCGGCCGTCTAGAAAATCTATTCAATACCCAGAGGCGCTTCCTGGCAGATGTCGGTCATGAGCTACGCACTCCCCTAACGGTTATCAAGGGCAATGTCGATCTGATGCGCCACATGGGTTCTTCAGATGAAGAATCGCTGGGTGGGATTGATACCGAAGTTGACCGTCTGACGCGACTGGTCGGCGATCTGTTACTCCTGGCTCAGGCAGAATCGGGCAAACTTCCCCTGGACAGGCGCGTGGTTGAAATGGATACACTGGTCCTGGAAGGGCTTCAGCAGATGCGTGTGCTTGCTCGCGATAGATTGCAGCTGCGATTAGGTGATATCGATCAGGTGCTCGTGTGCGGCGACCAAGACCGGCTCAAACAAGTTTTAGTAAACCTGATTGGGAATGCTATCAATTACACACCCAGTGGGGGGGAGGTG
>DATDRM010000054.1:0-23109 GCA_035291705.1 Anaerolineales bacterium | reverse complement strand
GGTGGCGAAGCCGGGGAGCATCACACCGCACACCAAGTTCATGAGCGAAGTGTATGTGCTGAGGCGGGAAGAAGGGGGGCGGCACAAGGCGTTTTTCAGTGGGTACCGGCCGCAGTTTTACATCCGGACGATGGACGTGACGGGGACGATCAAGTTGCCGGAAGGGGTCGAGATGGTGATGCCGGGTGATAATGTGAACCTGGAAGTGGAGTTGATCGTGCCGGTGGCGCTGGAGCAAGGTTCGAAGTTTGCCATCCGCGAAGGTGGCCTGACCGTCGGCGCCGGCGTGATCACCAAGATTCTGAAATAGGAGCAGCATGGCAAAGCAGAAAATCCGCATTCGCCTTAAGGCGTACGATCACCGTATCCTTGACCAATCTGCTAAGCGTATCGTCGAAACAGCAGAACGTACCGGGGCACGTGTTGTCGGTCCAGTACCCTTGCCAACCAAGATTGAGCGATTCACCGTCCGTCGATCGACTTATATTGATAAGGATTCGCATGAGCATTTTGAGATTCGCACTCACAATCGACTGATCGACGTTCTGGATCCCGATTCGAAGACGATTGACATGTTAATGAGGCTGAATCTTCCAGCCGGCGTGGATATTGAGATTAAGATTTAAGACCATGATCCTTGTGATTGATGGATTTGATATTTGATGAGTGGAATGTAACAAATTAAGGAAGAGGCAGCGCAAGAACATTCCTGTACGCGGACTTAAAATAACCAAAGCTTCGCGGCAGGCTGATTGACTGCGATGCCGGAAGGGATGATGCAGCTAAGCCCAGGCTGGCAGTCCCGAAAAACATAAGAATCAGGAGAAAATTGAGATGTTAAAAGGGCTGATAGGTAAGAAAATCGGCATGACCCAGATTTTCGATGAGAACGGAATTGCCATTCCGGTAACCTTAATCGAAGCTGGGCCATGCTACGTTACCCAGGTTCGCACCACTGAAAAAGATGGCTATATGGCGGTGCAGTTGGGTTTTAAAGAAGTGAAACCGAAGCGTCTCAGCGGAGGCCAATTAGGGCATCTTAAGCGCAACAACGTAACGACTCCGTTGCGCTTTCTGCGCGAATTTCTGGTGAAAGATTCAGATCTCAAGGAAGGGGACCTGGTGAAAGTCGATATCTTTGTCAAAGACGATCAGGTGGATGTGATCGGTACCAGCAAAGGTAAAGGCTTCCAAGGTGCTGTCAAACGACATGGATTTGCGGGTGGGCCGAAGACGCATGGCCAATCTGACCGCTGGCGGGCACCAGGCGCTCGGGGTTCGACCACGACCCCCGGTCGAGTTTTCAAGGGCTCGCGTGGCGCTGGACACATGGGTTTCGAACGCGTAACAGTGCAAAACCTGCGGGTGGTACTGGTGGATGTAGAGCGAAACTTACTTGGCGTGCGTGGTGCGATTCCAGGACCTAAAGGTGGCACCGTGATGATTCGGGAAGCGCGTAAGCAGTAATCGGAGCTGAGCGAATATGAAAGTTGATGTCATGAATATGGATGGGCAGAAGGTACGCACGGTTGAATTACCGGCGAAAATCTTCGAAGCCCCTGTAAATGTTGACCTGATGCACCAGGCGCATGTCCGTCAGATGGCGAATGCACGCTTGGGGACGCATAAAACCAAAGGCCGTAGTGAAGTGTCTGGCGGTGGTCGTAAACCCTGGCGTCAGAAAGGGACCGGGAGAGCGCGACAAGGCTCGACGCGTGCGGCTCAATGGGTTGGTGGGGGCAAGGTTCATACGCCGAAACCGCGCGATTATTCCCTGCAAATGCCGCGCAAGATGCGGCGCGCGGCACTGCGTTCTGCTCTTTCGGTCAAAGCGGCGAGTAATGAAATTGTGGTCTTGGAAGATCTCTCTCTGGCTGAACCGAAAACGCGTCTGATAGCGAAGGTTGTTAATAACTTGGTAGGTAATGCAAGTGCGTTGATCTTGATCCCAGAAAAAAATGCCGACTATGACCTGGTTACCCGAGCTGCACATAATCTGCCAACAACCAAGTTGTTGATAGCTAATTATCTGAACGTCCGCGACTTACTTGGCTATGAAAAAGTCATCTTGCCAATTGCAGCCTTGGATGTCATTGTTTCTTATTTAGGATAGGTTAGGGGCAGATATGACGACAATTCACGATGTACTTCGCCGTCCATTGATCACCGAGAAATCGAATTATCAAACCGGTGATTTGAACCAGTATGTATTTGAGGTATCGCTGGACGCCAACAAGGTAATGATCAAAGAAGCGGTAGAGACTTTGTTTGATGTGGATGTGGTGCGCGTAAATGTAATTAATGTCCCACCGAAACGTAGCCGCCGATGGCGGAATCGTCGGGTGATGGTACGGCGCAGTGCGTATAAGAAGGCCATCGTCACCCTTGCACCTGGCAATCGGATTGAAGCATTCGAAGGGGTGCGCTAATGGCAGTTAAGAAATATAAACCGATAACCCCCAGTCTGAGGGGTATGAGTGGGCATACTTTCGATGAAATCACGAAGACCAAGCCAGAACGTTCTTTGGTGGTGTCACGTAACCGGAAGGGCGGTCGAAATGCCTACGGCCGGGTGACGGTCCGTCACCAGGGCGGCGGCAATCGACAGCATATCCGCCAGGTCGATTTTAAGCGCGACAAGCGCGGCATCCCAGCCCGCGTGGCAGCGATTGAATATGATCCGAACCGCACTGCCCGTCTGGCGTTACTATACTATGCAGATGGCGAAAAACGCTATATCATCGCCCCGCTCGATCTGCGGGTCAACGATGTCGTCATGGCAGGACCCCAGGCGGAGGTTCGCCCAGGCAACAGCTTGCCGATAGCTAATATCCCAGTGGGCACCCTGCTACATAATATTGAGCTGAAGGAAGGCCGTGGCGGACAGATGGTGCGTTCAGCGGGTGGAGCTGCCCAGCTCCTCGCGAAAGAAGGCGATTATGCTCAGCTCCGTCTACCATCGGGTGAAGTGAGATTAGTGCGCCAAACCTGCTATGCCACGATCGGCCAGGTTGGCAATCTGGATAATAGCAATATAAAGCTCGGAAAAGCTGGCCGGAAACGACATATGGGTATTCGTCCAACTGTACGCGGAACAGCCATGAGCCCCCGCGACCATCCACATGGTGGTGGTGAAGGCCGCCAGCCAATCGGTATGCCTGGACCCAAAAGCCCGTGGGGTAAGCCGACGCGAGGTTGGAAGACCCGCCGCAACAAGCAGACTGAAAAATACATTGTTCGCCATAGAGGAAAAAAGCGTCGGTAGTAGATTGGTTGTAGTGCAATTTAGGAACAACAGGCACTTTTGATAAATGGCAGCCATCGCAATCGTTTGGAGATGAGTGTATGGGACGATCGTTGAAAAAAGGTCCATTTGTGGACCCAAAATTGCTGAAGAAAATTGAAGTCATGAATGAGCATGGTGACAAGAAAGTGATCCGTACCTGGAGTCGGGCGAGCACCATCTTCCCTCAGATGGTTGGTCACACCATCGCTGTACATGATGGTCGTCGGCATGTACCGATTTACATCACTGAAAATATGGTTGGTCATCGCTTAGGTGAATTTGCGCCAACGCGCACATTCCGGGGACATTTGGCAGAAAAGAAGGTCAGGAGGTAAGCTATGGCGGAAGATATTCGTGCACATGCCCGTTATGTTCCCCATCCTCCGCAAAAGGTGCGTCTGGTAATAGATTTGGTGCGCGGAAGAAGCGTCACGGAAGCATTGGACTTGCTAAAGTTTCTGCCAAATGGAGCTTCACGCCCGGTGGCTAAAATGTTGGCTTCCGCGATGGCGAACGCAGAGGAGAATTTCGGTGTTAGCCGGGATGACCTGTATGTCTACCGCATCTTCGCGGATGAGGCGCCGACGCGGCGTTGGCGAAGGTTTGGGGCGCGCGGGCGGTTTAAACCGATCCTGCGCCGCGCTTCTCATGTTACGGTCTTCTTGCGCGAACGAGAGGGAACTTAATTCCGAGTAGAGAGTGGAGCCTGGCGGAAAGTCGATTCCGCAGCTCCAAAGGAGAGGTTATGGGTCGTAAAGTTCATCCAATTGGTTTTCGTCTCAAGATCAATAAGACTTGGGAGGGGCGTTGGTACGCGGAAGGTGCGAACTACGTAACCCAGCTGCATCAGGACTTTAAAATCCGTGAGCTGGTGCGAAACGAGGCTCCGAAGGCAGGCGTATCTCGGGTTGAGATCGAGCGCTTTCCCGGCAAAGTCAAAATAACCGTCCATACGGCGAAACCAGGGATTCTAATCGGCCGCAAAGGCGATAATGTGAAGAAAGTCCGCTCCAGCCTGGAATCCTTGGTAGGTAAGAAGATCGATCTCGACATCAAAGAGATCAAGTCTCCTGATATCGATGCTTACCTGGTAGCGAACAATATCGCTGAACAACTTGAACGCAGGATCAGCTACCAACGGGCGATGAAACGCGCGATCCAACAGGCGATGCGCCAGGGCGCTCAAGGAGTGCGGGTTGAGGTATCTGGTCGTCTCAGCGGAGCCGAAATGGCTCGTACGGTGAATATGCGCGAGGGGCGGGTACCCCGCCAGACTCTGCGAGCAGACATCGATTACGCCCTATCTGAGGCACTGACTACCTACGGACGCATTGGCGTGAAGGTATGGATTTATAAAGGAATTGTTTTACCTGAGCTGGAAGAAATGGTTGAAACCACTGAGGGCGTGTACGTTAGTGAGTAATTTGCTATTCCTCAAGCAATGAAGCGGTTCGAGAGTTCGTTCTTGTTGGAAGAGTAAATTGAACTTGTGAGGTCTTTATATGTTAATGCCAAAACGTGTTAAATACCGCAAGCAAATGCGCGGGCGAATGAAAGGCACAGCTCAACGCGGCGCTGAAGTCCACTTTGGTGACTTTGGCCTGCAAGCCCTAGAGCCAGGGTGGGTGTCCGCGCGCCAGATCGAGGCTGCTCGCCGTGCGATCGTGCATGCGTTAAAAAGGCGGGGTAAGGTCTGGATTCGTATTTTCCCCGATAAACCTGTGACTCAGAAGCCCGCCGAAACTCGGATGGGCAAAGGGAAAGGCGACGTTGAATTCTGGGTGGCGGTAGTTAAGCCAGGCCGGGTGATGTTCGAAGTAGGAGGCGGTTTATCGGAGGAGGCGGCAAAGGAAGCGTTGAACCTGGCGGCTTATAAGTTAGCTATCAAAACGAAAATTGTTACTCGATATGGCGTGACAGGAGGTGAACGATGAAGAATTCGGAATTGCGCGCCTTGTCATTAGCTGAACTCAAGTCGAAGCTAAACGATGCTGGTGAAGAGTTAAGGAATTTGCGTTTTCAGCAGGCGACAGGCGAACTTACCGACTTTACTCGCCTCCGCCATACACGGCGTTTAATCGCTCGTTTGCACACAATTATTCTTGAGGCTGAGCGGTCAGCTAGTATGGAAGGTAATCTATGAACAATCGTCGCCGAATAGTCGGGGTCGTAACCAGCAATAAAATGGACAAGACCGTAGTTGTTGAAATCAGCCGCACTTATCGCCACGATTTATATAAAAAAGTCGTCCATAGTAAGAAGCGAGTCATGGCTCATGATGAGCTGGGCTGTGAGATCGGCGATCGGGTCCAGATTGTGGAAAGCCAGCCCATTTCTAGGCATAAACGCTGGGTTGTGGAAGAGATCCTGCGGCGCGAGGTTGGCGCTGGGGAACCTGAAGGTGAGGGTCAATCATGATCCAACATGAGAGTCGCTTGAAAGTCGCCGACAATACCGGCGCACGTGAGTTACTTGTGATTCACGTGTTGGGAGGAACCAACCGCAAATTTGGCGCCGTCGGAGATGTGGTTGTGGCGACTGTTAAGGCTGCTTCTCCGCAAGGCTCGATTAAGAAGAGCGAGGTTGTGAAGGCGGTGATTGTACGTTGCGCCAAGGAATGGCGGCGTGATGACGGTTCGTACATCCGGTTTGACGATAACGCCGCGGTGATCCTCGACTTAGATGGCCATAACCCAAAGGGGACGCGCATATTTGGCCCGGTAGCGCGCGAATTGCGTGAAAAAGGATTCATGAAGATCGTTTCACTGGCCCCTGAGGTGCTATAGAAGTGATGAATTCGGGAGCGAGTATCGTGAAAGTCAAGATCAAAAAAGGCGATATTGTTGAAGTGATCACTGGCAGCCAGAAAGACAAAGGAAAACGCGGCGAGGTGATGAGGGTATTACCTAAGGAGCAGCGCGTTGTTGTGCAGGGCGTCAATCTCCGCAAGAAGCACCAGCGCCAGGTGCAAACCCAAGGGCGAAGCCTCTCTCCGGGGATCATCGAGTTTGAAGGTCCGGTGCACATCTCTAATGTGATGTTGGTTTGTCCGAAGTGCGATGAGGCCACCCGTGTCAGTATCCAGCGGGAAGGTGGTGAATCCCGGCGGGTATGCAAGAATTGCGGGAATTTGCTCGACTAACGGGCCAGCCAGGAGCGAGAAGATGACACATTATTTAAAGCGGCGTTACCAGGATGAAATTGTTCCTACATTGATGGGATCTTTGGGTCTAGACAATGTGATGGAGGTGCCGCGCCTCCGCAAGGTTGTGGTAAATATCGGCGTGGGTGAAGCATTGGATAATGCGAAAGCCTTGGATGCGGCTGTGGCTGATCTAACCAAAGTCGTTGGCCAGAAGCCAATCGTCACAAAAGCCCGAAAAAGCATTGCCAACTTCAAATTACGCGAAGGTCGGGTGATCGGGGTCAAAGTTACTATGCGCGGTGAACGGATGTGGTCCTTTTTGGATCGATTGATAAACGTAGCCCTGCCGCGCGTGCGTGATTTTCGGGGAATTTCACCGAACTCCTTCGATGGCCGTGGTAATTATACAGTGGGGCTGCGCGAACAACTGGTCTTCCCTGAAATCGAATACGATAAGATCGATAAAATTCGCGGTCTGGAGATCACAATCGTTACTTCAGCGAAAACCGATGAGGCTGGTAAACAGTTATTAATTATGCTCGGAATGCCGTTTAGGAAGGAAGGATAATCGATGGCGAAGAAGTCCATAGTAATACGAGAACAACGGCGGAAGTATTCTAACCGGGTCCGCAATCGCTGCAAGCTATGTGGGCGTCCCCGCGGCTACCTGCGCCGGTTTGGACTGTGTCGGATCTGTTTTCGTGAATTAGCGCTGGAGGGTAAAATCCCCGGCGTGGCTAAATCTTCCTGGTAACCGGGCGGAGGAATTATAGAATGAGTGTTTCTGATCCTATTGCCGATATGTTGACTCGCATCCGGAATGCGATCCTGGTCAGTCATCCAGCAGTGGCAATGCCCAGCTCTAATCTAAAGGTGGCGGTTGCTAAAATACTGAAGGAAGAAGGCTTCATCGCCAGTTACGAAGTGGTCGATGGGCCCACGCCAGGCCATAAAACTCTTCGCATTCGCCTGAAATACGTGGGTGAGCGCCGCCAACGACAGTCTGTGATCACCGGTCTGGAGCGGGTTAGCCGACCAGGTCGGCGTGTGTATTCTGGGAGGCGCGAGATCCCCTGGGTACTTTCGGGGTTGGGGATCGCCATCCTTTCTACTCCGAAGGGCGTTATGACTGGTCAACGCGCTCGCCAATTAGGTGTTGGTGGCGAGATTCTGTGCAAGGTCTGGTAAGGAGGTTGTAAAGTGTCACGAATCGGGCGTATGCCTGTGGCTGTGCCGACAGGTGTGGATGTACAAATCAAAGGTTCGCTAGTGAAAGTTAAAGGCCCTAAAGGCGAGATTGAGTTTTCTTTTCCGGCTGAGATGGAAATCTCTCTTGAAAAAGGAGAGATAACCGTTCAACGGCCTTCAGACGAACGTACACACCGCGCATTGCATGGAATGACTCGGGCATTGATCAATAACATGGTCGTTGGAGTAAGCACGGGTTTTGAGAAAATGCTCGAAGTTAATGGCGTAGGATACCGCGCTGAGGTGTCTGGTGATAATCTGATGCTTTATGTTGGTTATTCTCACCCGGTTGTGATCGAACCGCCGGAAGGAATAACTTTCGAGGTGGATGTGCGCACACGCCAGATCAAGGTAATAGGTTTCGATAAGCAACTTGTCGGTCAGATCGCAGCCGACATTCGCAAGGTTCGGCCACCTGAACCATACAAAGGTAAGGGCATTAAATACCTGGATGAGAAAATCCGCCGCAAGGCAGGGAAGACTGGTAAGGTGTAAGCGATGAGTAAGAATAATTCTCGTTCTGCAGCTCGGGTTCAGAGGCACGCGCGGGTTCGAAAGCATCTGATAGGGACCACACAGCGGCCACGTCTGAATGTATATCGCAGTTTAGTGGAGATCTATGCGCAGGTCATCAATGATGAAGTTGGGCACACATTAGTCTCGGCTTCCAGCGTAGATAATGAACTACGCAGCAAGATGGATGGAAAGACAAAGACCGAACAGGCTCACCTTGTCGGACAGGTGTTGGCTGAGCGGGCGAAAGAAAAGGGAATTCACCAAGTGGTGTTCGATCGCGGCGGGTATAGATACATTGGTCGGGTGAAGGCATTGGCAGATGGCGCGCGAGAAGGTGGTCTTGAGTTCTAACAGGGATAACAGGAGAGGATCATGACGGATTATCAGAGTCAAGAATTTGAGCACGAATTCGACGAGCGCGTGATCGAGATCGCCCGCGTGGCTAAAGTAGTTAAGGGAGGTCGGCGTTTTTCCTTCCGGGTTACTGTGGTGATCGGCGATAACCGGGGTAAAGTTGGGGTAGGCATTGGCAAAGCGAATGCGGTACCGGAAGCCATGCGGAAAGCCTCGGAGCATGCACGCCGCGACATGCATCAGGTTTCCCTTTTTGGCACGACTATCCCGCATGAGGTCATCGGTACTGTTTCCGGAGCAAAGGTTTTGCTTAAGCCGGCTTCTCCCGGGACTGGCGTGATCGCAGCGGGTGGGGTGCGGGCTGTGTTGGAGGCAGCTGGCGTAAAGGATATCCTCACCAAGTCGTTGGGTAGTAGCAATGTCCTCAATGTGGTTTATTCAACCATGAAGGCTTTGGATCAGCTCAAATCGCCTCAGGAGGTGGCAACCTTGCGTGGAAAGTCGGCGAAAGATGTGATGCCATTCTGGGAACGGAGGAAGCAGAATGCCTAAAGCGAAAAAAGAAGAAAAGCAGGTAAAAGTGGTACGGGTAACCCTGATAAAGAGTCCGATTGGTTACAACCTGCGCCAGAAGAGGACGGTCCAGGCATTGGGATTACATCGACTCCATCAGACGGTTGAACATGTCGATGCCCCGACGCTACGCGGAATGCTTGCCAAGGTCAGCCACCTGGTGCGAGTCGAAGAATGAGGACAGATCATGAAATTGCACGATCTCAAACCAAATGAAGGTGCTAAGAAAGACCGCCAGCGGGTTGGGCGGGGCATTGCCGCTGGGCAAGGCAAGACTGCCGGTCGTGGTACGAAAGGACAGGGGGCGCGGGCGGGAGGCGGGACACGGCTGTATCATCAAGGCGGCAGCCTGCCTTTCTTCCGCCGGCTGCCATTCGTGCGCGGTAAAGGTTTCACCCCGTTGAATAGTGTGGAGTATAACGAGGTTAATTTGGATCAGTTAGGGGATTTTTTGCCAGAGAGCTGGGTTACACCCGAATCCCTGCTGGAAGCTCGGCTCTTGCGCGACCCACGCAATCCGGTAGTCATCTTGGGGCGGGGCGATGTGAACCTGGCTCTCAAGGTACGCGCTCACCGGGTGACCAAAGGCGCTCGCGAGAAGATCGAGGCTGCTGGTGGTAGCGTGGAAATCATCCCCTTGGAAGCTGGTGAATAAGGAGAAATGAGATGAAGCGGTCGGCCTGGCGCTATTTGTGGACTGCCCATGACATTCGTCGAAGGTTGTTGATGACGGTCGCCTTGCTGGCAATCTACCGTTTTGCAGCTCATATCCCTGTGCCGGGAGTTAATCGGGAGGCATTGGCTCAGATTCTTCAGGGCGGGGGGGCCAGTGGTACCCTGCTAAATTTGATGGACCTGCTCTCGGGAGGGACGGTATCGAATTTCTCCGTCCTCGCCATGGGTGTATATCCTTACATCACAGCCCAGATTATTCTACAGCTTTTGGTTCCGATCATCCCAGCGATGCAGAAACGAATGGAAGAAGATCCGCGTGAGGGACAGAAGTGGATGGAAAAGTGGACATATCTCCTGGCGGTTCCAATGGCTGCCTTAAATGCGATTGGGCAAATCAACCTGTTCAGCCAGTTCGCTGGTGGCGTGCCGATCCTCGATAACTTTGGATTTCGCGCTGGAAGCTTTTTACCATCCTTTGCAATTGTCCTGAGTATGACAGCTGGGACGATGTTTGCTATCTGGTTGGGTGAATTAATTTCTGAATACGGCATCCGCAATCAAGGCCTGTCCTTAATCATCTTCGCTGGTATTGTTTCACGCGTGCCTGTTAATATTGGCAGTCTGCTAGCCGATCAGCAAAACCGGTGGTTCGCTCTGACTTTTCTAGTCATCTTTACTACCCTCACCATTTTTGCGATCGTGTTTGTTCAGCAAGGCCAGCGGAATGTCCCCGTGATGTATCCTGGTCGGCGGGTTGGTAACCGCATGTCCATGCCAGTCAAAGGCACTTTGCCTTTGCGGGTGAATATGGCAGGTATGATCCCGTTGATCTTCGCCCAATCAATTTTAACTTTCCCGGCGATCGTGGCGAGCTTCTTTTCTACCTCGAGTACCGAGTGGGTGAAAAATCTCTCTCTTTATATCCAGAATGCTTTTGGTGGAAATAGCAATATTTACTATGTCATGTACTTCTTAATGGTTGCTGCCTTTACTTTCTTCTATACTAATGTGCTGTTTTCCCAACAAAACTATGGTGAAAACCTTAAGAAGGTGGGTGCACAAATCCCGGGCGTCAGCCGGGGCACCCCAACCCAAAAGTACCTGACCAAGGTTTTACAGCGCATCACCCTTCCTGGGGCTATCTTTTTGGGATTGGTCGCTATCTTACCCTGGTTGATCGGCCTGTTGATACCTTTTGGGCGAAACACTGGATTACTTTTAGTCTCCTCCGCCGGTTTATTGATCGTCGTAGGTGTGGTCCGAGATACGTTCTTTAATATCGAGGCTGAACTCAAGATCCATGGTTATGATGACACGCTATTGATCCGTTGATGAAGGCTGATATGTCGAATTTCATCGTGTTACTCGGCCCGCCAGGCGCGGGAAAAGGAACCCAGGCTCAAATCGTCTCTGATAAGCTGGGTTTACCGCACATCTCCTCAGGCGACATCTTTAGAGAGAATTTTAAAAATAAGACTGAATTAGGAAAACTGGCTGATGGATATATAAAGCGCGGTGAATTGGTGCCTGACGACATAACCATAGCCATGATCCAGGAGCGCTTATCACGTCCGGATTGTGGACCCGGAGCGTTGCTGGATGGTTTCCCGCGAACACCAACCCAGGCGGAGGCTTTGGAAGGATTACTGGTGAGCCTGGGAGGCCGGATCGTCGCGGTACCTTATATCAAGGTCTCCGAGAGCCTGCTAATCGAACGTCTCGCTGGGCGTTGGACTTGCCGGGCACAAGGACATATCTTTCATGAAAAGAATAATCCACCGAAAAGTCCTGGCCGATGTGACTATGATGGATCAGAACTTTATCAACGGAGTGATGACCAAGCAGAGACGGTAGCCCGCCGGATTCACGTTTACTTCGAGCAGACTCAGCCACTGATTGATCACTATCAACAGCGGGGGCTGCTGGTAGAGGTGGATGGCAGTTTACCTATCGAAGAAGTTACCGCTGTGTTACTGGCTGCTTTGGCTGCAGTGAGATAAGATGATATCGGATCGCCCTGTCGTAATCAAAAGCCTCCCAGAGATTGATATTATGCGGGCAGCTGGTCGGATCAATGCTTTGGTGCTGGCAACTGTGCGGGATATGATCCGTCCGGGAATAGCCACTGGCGATCTCGATGTGGTTGCTGAGGAGATCATCCGTAAGCATGGCGGCAAACCGGCTTTCAAAAATTATCCCGGACCGTATCCGTTCCCAGCGACGATAACGGTCTCGATCAATGAGGAGTTGGTCCACGGCATCCCCGGGAAACGTAAGTTGCGCGAGGGAGAGATCGTCTCGGTAGATTGCGGCACTATCCTTGATGGATTTGTGGCAGATTCAGCATTTTCGGTTGGTGTTGGGGATATTTCCTCACAAGCCAGGCGCTTACTGGAGGTGACTGAGCAGGCGTTGTACATTGGGATCCGGCAGATGTGCCCTGGGAATCGCGTAGGAGACGTTTCTTCTGCTATACAGAAGCATGTCGAGGGTAATGAATATCATGTTCCGCGCGAGTATACAGGTCACGGGGTAGGCCGGCAGATGCACGAAGGGCCATTGGTGCCAAACTTCGGCGTGCGCGGGCGCGGGATGGTACTGCGACGGGGTGTCACCGTCGCCTTAGAACCGATGGTGTTGGTAGGAACCCACCGGACGCGAGTGCTTCCGGACCAGTGGACTGTGGTATCTGCAGATGGTTCATTAACTGCTCATTTCGAACACAGTGTTGCGGTATTGGACGGCGAGCCTATCATTCTGACTGCTCTGGACGAAGCGGATTAGGTTCGGTATAATGGTAAATTCGGCTATATGGCGGTAAGGCAGATTAATCCTTACGCAAATTTGAGGAGTTTGGGTTCATGAAAGTGTCTGCATCTGTAAAGAAGCGCTGCTCAAAATGCAAGATTGTAAAACGCAAAGGCATTGTATATGTGATTTGCGATAACCCGAAGCATAAACAGCGACAGGGATAGGAGACTATGGCACGGATTGAAGGCGTTGATCTTCCACGCAATAAGCGGGTTGAAGTTGGATTGACTTATATCTATGGCATTGGCCCCAGCCATGCGAGAGATATCTTGCGGGCAACGAGGGTGAACCCGGGTACGCGGGTGAAGGACCTGACGGATGCTGAAGTGGCCTTGCTCCGGGATTTCATCGTGCAAAACTACAAGGTAGAAGGCGATCTGCGCCGAGAGGTTCAATCGCATATTAAACGTCTGATCGAGATCGGCAGCTACCGGGGATTACGCCACCGCCGGAATTTGCCAGTGCGAGGCCAGCGGACGCGCACCAACGCGCGCACCCGGAAAGGTCCCAAACGGACTGTGGCTGGGCGTGGCCGGCGGCGTGGTGGCAAGAAGAAGCAATGATTCTGTGAGATTGGTTGCCGGTGTACATCTTTCCCTCCCTGCGGCTATCCGGCGAGCAAAACTCCAAAGTGTGAGGTTCTATGGCAAAAGGTGAACGTTCTACGCGCCGTCCAGGCGCACGAAAAGTCAAGCGCATGCTGTCCGCGGGACAGGTGCATATCAACGCGACGTTCAATAATACGATCGTCACAATCACTGACCAACAAGGTAACACAGTAACCTGGGGCAGCGCTGGATCGGTGGGATTCAAAGGTTCGCGCAAGAGTACACCGTTCGCAGCCCGTCTGGCTGCCGAACAAGCCATCAAAGCGGCGATGGCAATTGGTATGCAAGAGGTGGAGGTTTTTGTGAAAGGCCCAGGCCCAGGTCGTGAGTCAGCCATCCGAGCGGTACAAACCACCGGGATGCGGGTGACGGCGATCACCGATCTGACGCCGGTGCCGCACAACGGCTGCCGACCTCGGAAGAAGCGCCGCGTGTAATCATCTTTTAGATAAAAGAGGGAAGATTGAATGGCTAAGTATAGAGGACCGGTATGCAAATTGTGCCGGCGAGAAGGTGAAAAACTATTCCTAAAAGGGGAGCGCTGCTTTACGCCTAAGTGTGCAGTTGAGCGCCGGGGTTATCCGCCAGGGCAGCATGGGAAGGGCGCTCAATTCCGCCGACGGCGTGAATCGGACTACAACCGGCAACTACGCGCTAAACAAAAGGCGCGGCGGGTTTATGGTGTTTTGGAACGGCAGTTCCGGAGGTACTACAAAGTCTCTTTGCAACGCCGTGGCCTGACGGGCTTGAACCTGCTCCAGATCCTGGAATCGCGTTTGGACAATGTAATTTTCCGAATGGGATTCGCGACCAACCGGGCACAAGCGCGTTTGTTGGTGACCCATGGGCATTTCAATGTCAATGGTCGCCGGACGGATGTGCCTTCGATGCTCTTGTCACCGGGTGATCAGGTCTCTATTCGCGAGGGTTCGCTTAAACGGCCCTACTTTAAGGACCTGACTGCGGTGGCTGAGGAAAGAACAGCCCCAGAATGGCTCAGTCGAGATTTGCGAAACTTGAGCGGTTCCGTGGTTCGCCTGCCGGAGCGCCCTGAAATCGACGGCAATCTGAGCGAACAATTAATCGTTGAGTTCTACTCACGCTAGATTTATCAAGGCCGTTCCCTATAAGGGAATGGAGCAAGGAAGAGGTGAACCGTGATCGGTTTAACGAATATGGTGACGCCAAAGATCGAGCGTGAAGCAGAGGCTCGGAATTACGGCAAGTTTATTATTGGCCCGCTGGAGAGAGGGTATGGAATCACCCTCGGCAACGCCTTGCGGCGGGTGTTGTTGTCTTCGCTGGAAGGCGTGGCGGTTAGCTCGATCCGCATTGCGGATGTGCAACACGAGTTCACTGACATCCCCGGTGTGCGCGAGGATGTTATCCGGGTGATGTTACAGATCAAACTACTGCGGATGAAGATGTATGCTGTGGACACTGCTCGTCTTCACCTGGAGGTGCGCGGGGCAGGGGTCGTAACAGCAGCCGATATTATCACGCCTCCAGAAGTGGAGATCGTGAACCCCGACCTCTATCTCTTCACGGTGGATGATAATAAAGCCCGCCTGGAGATCGAGATGACCGCCGAGCGTGGTCGGGGTTATTCTCCAGCGGATGACCGGGGCGGACGGTTACCGATTGGCGAGTTGCCCGTCGATGCGATTTATACCCCCGTCCGGCGCGTTAACTGGGAAGCTGGTTATGCGCGCGTGGGACAAAGTACGAATTATGACAAACTCATCCTGGAAATCTGGACGGATGGGACAGTCGGGCCAGAAGAGGCACTCAGCACCAGTGCGAAAATCCTGATCGACCATTTGCGTCATCTAGCAGGCATCAGCGAGGAGACCCTGGCTGCGATCACCCAAGAAGAAGTCGAAAGCGGCCGGCTGACCAGTGAGATGATCGAAACGCCGATCGAGAATCTAGATCTATCCGTGCGAGTGTTCAACTCCCTCAAGCGTACCGGGATAACCACGGTCGGTGAAGTCCTGGAACTGCTGGAGAAAGGGGACGAAGCTGTGATGTCCATCCGCAATTTCGGAGAGAAGAGTCTGGAGGAGTTGCGCGCCAAGATGCGTGAGAAGGGCTACCTAAACGACGAAAGTGAGATTGAAGCGGAGTAGTGAAGAGATGCGACATAAAGTAGCAGGAAAGAAACTGAGCCGCGGCAAAGACGAACGTGCAGCCCTGCGGAAAATATTGATCAATCAACTATTTACCCATGAACGCATCCACACCACGCGTGCCAAAGCCGAAGCGATCCGCGGGCAAGCCGAACGCCTGATCACCCTGGCAAAACGAAGCAACGATGCTGGAGCAGCGCAAATCGTGCATGCTCGCCGTCTGGCAGCAGCTCGCCTGGGCAATCCTGTCGTCGTCAAGAAGCTGTTTGACGAGATTGCCCCCAGGTTTGGCGAACGCAATGGTGGTTATACCCGCATTCTGAAGTTGGGGCCGCGCGAGGGCGATGCGGCGGAGATGGTATTGATCGAATTGGTAGAAGAATAGTAATCAGTTATCAATGTTCAGTGACCAGCCATTAAAGAACTGAATACTGATTACTGCCCACTGAATATGGATTGGGCATGGTACGTTACAAGGTTATTCTTGCCTACGATGGCACCGATTTCCAGGGTTTTCAACGCCAGGCTAAAGCGCGCACGGTACAATCGGTTGTTGAAGCTGCATTGAGGAGCTTTGGATGGGAAGGAAAGGCGGTGCTGGCTGCTGGACGGACAGACACAGGTGTGCATGCTTCGGGACAGGTGATCGCCTTCGACCTAGATTGGGCGCACTCTACCCAGGGGTTGCAACGAGCGATAAATGCCCATCTGCCGTCTGATGTAGTGGTCCGCTCCGTTCGCCAGGTATCAGTAGATTTTCACCCACGCTATGCAGCCCAGGCACGCCGTTATCAATATCGTATATTCTGTGACGAGGTGCGGCAACCTTTGCAGGAACGCTATGCCTGGCGGGTTTGGCCAGAAGTGTCAACGGCTCTTTTACAGCAATTAAGCAATCGTCTAATTGGAACGCACGACTTTGGTGCTTTCGGCAGCCCCCCGCGCGCTGGGGGCAGCACTGTGCGGAATATCACCTCGGCGATATGGCTGGTCGATGGGCCGGAGATGATCTTTGAAATCATAGGTAACGCCTTTTTATACCGCATGGTGCGCCGATTGGTCTCTTTTCAAGTGGAGGTCGCGCAAGATAAAATGGCTCAAGGAGAGCTCGATCGGTTCTTGGTTGATTGGGTCACAATTCCGGTGCGTGGAACAGCCCCAGCCCATGGGCTAACACTGGTTGAGGTGATCTACCCGCCAGAAAACACTTGAGAGAGAAGTCACTCAGAAATTTATAAGCGATTCTTAGACGAAAAAGCACAATTTTTTGTCTAAAGTGGAGAAATAGAAGTGCAAAAGACATATGTACCAAAAGCTGGAGAAGTGACACCGCAATGGGTCGTTGTAGATGCAGAAGGCCAAAATTTGGGCCGGTTAGCTACCAAGATCGCTAATCTTTTGTTGGGGAAGAATAAGCCAACCTTTACCCCTGGAATGGAAACAGGTGATTTCGTGATCGTCATCAACGCGGAACGAGTTACTGTTACCGGTAAAAAATTAACCGATAAGTTTTACTATAACTACAGTGGATATCCCGGCGGGATGAAATCCATTAGTTTGCGGGACCAGTTAGCGAAACACCCTGAACGGGTAATTAGTCGAGCAGTCTGGGGCATGCTGCCGCACAACCGATATGGGCGGAGCATCTTCAAGAAGCTCAAGGTTTACTCTGGCTCCGAACATCCCCATTCAGCACAACAACCGAAACCGCTGGAATAGTAAGGAGAAGTTATGGCAGTACAGTATTACGAAGGTGTTGGTCGTCGAAAGGAAAGCACCGCCCGGGTACGGGTGATGGGCGGTTCGGGTCAGTTCATGGTAAACGGCAAGCTGCTGGACGAATATTTCACAAGGGTCGGTGACCCAGAAACGATCCTGGCTCCCTTTGAGGCAGCTGGTGAAAACCGGGCGCAGATCGATGTAACCGTGATCGTTAAAGGGGGTGGGGTTTCGGGCCAAACCGATGCGGTGCAATTAGGCCTGGCGCGCGCCCTGGTGAAGATGACCCCCGATTTCCGATCGGCGATGCGTAAAGCCGGTTACTTAACGCGTGACGCGCGGGAGAAAGAGCGCAAGAAGCCGGGTTTGAAGCGGGCACGGAAAGCCCCGACTTATACCAAGCGCTAAACCTGAAACGTAAGGTGTGTAGCGTGAGACGTGAAAAGTGAGGTGTCTTCGACCCTCGCATAACACGTTTCACGCATTTCTGTTTAATCAGGGACTTGATGATGACTATTCCTTCTGATTTACCCGTCGCTTTCCGAGGGATCACATTACTTGGTCTTGGCCCAGGGGCGTCATTTCTATTGACCCGGCAGGCTTGGGATTTGCTTGCCAATATCCCGGAAGTATATCTCCGCACACTCCAACATCCCGCGGTGGCAGGCTTTCCACCGGGGTTGCGCGTCTATTCTTTTGACCACTTATATGATCAAGGAGATACCTTTCCAGAGGTCTATAACCAGATTGTCGAATATGTGCTGGAGTTGGGTAAAAGACCGGAGGGCGTTGTTTATGCCGTTCCCGGTCAGCCTTTTTTTGCCGAGGCAACAACTCCTGAGATTGCACGCCGCGCACGCCAGGCAGGGATTGCGCTGCGGGTGGTGGATGGGTTGAGTTTTATTGACGCCATCTTTTCTGCGTTAAGGATCGACCCATTCCCGAATACAGCATTGGTAGATGCTCTGGAATTAACTGTTGCCCATCACCCCCCGTTCCCTCCCAGCGCTCCAGCCCTGATCGCGCAAATCCACTCCCCAGCAGTGGCTTCCGAGGTCAAATTGACCCTGATGGCTGTCTATCCGGACGAGCATCTGGTTCAATTGGTCCACGCAGCAGGCACTTCCCGAGAATTGATTGAAGAGTTGCCTCTGTACGCGATCGATCGCAGCCAACACATTGGTTTGTTAACCTCGCTGTATGTGCCAACCTTAGGACATAGCACATCCTTCGAGGCGTTTCAAGAGGTGGTTGCGCACCTGCGCGCTCCAGAAGGGTGCCCGTGGGATCGTGATCAGACACACCAGACATTGCGTCCTTACCTTCTGGAAGAGGCTTATGAAGTCCTGATAGCTTTGGACGCCGATAACCCGGTAGCGGTGCGCGAGGAGTTGGGAGATCTATTGCTACAGATCGTTCTCCATGCCCAGATCGCCAGTGAATACGGTGAATTTACAATGGCGGATGTGTTGCAAAGTATCCACGCAAAGCTCGTGCACCGCCATCCGCATGTTTTTAGCGATCTGGTAGTGGAGGATAAAGAGAAGGTTGTCGAAAATTGGGAGCGGATAAAGGCTGCTGAACGAGCTAAGGGGGGCAAGGAAGCGGAGGGGATTCTAGACAATACGGCCCAGGCACTGCCAGCTCTGGTACAGGCCGAGGCTTACCAGAAACGCGTGGCGAGAGTGGGCTTCGATTGGCCTAACATACGGGGCGTGCTCGACAAGATCTATGAGGAATTAGAAGAGGTTCGCCTGGCAACAGACCTTCGGGAGCAGGAGAACGAGATCGGTGACCTTTTGTTTGCCGCGGTGAACCTGGCGCGCTGGTTTGAGGTGGATGCAGAGAGCGCTCTGCGGGCGGCTAACACTCGTTTCCGCGAACGGTTTGCGAAGATTGAGACAGCTGTGCGTTCACAAGGTCGCCAGCTCAGCGCTCTCTCCCTGGAAGAGATGAACGAACTGTGGGAAGCGGCCAAGAATGATGCAGAGAGATAAGTAATGGTTTACGGGAACCACATACCAGTAAACCATTACTTATTCGCGTTTATCGCCCGCTTAAGATGTTGCCGAGGATGTCACCCCCCAAACCGGCCACGCCTCTCTTTTCATCTGTGGTATGAAACCTGGCGGCAGCCAGGATGCGATCGGCCAGGCGAGAGAATGGCAGGCTCTGCAGGTAGACTCTACCGGGGCCGGTCAATTTAGCCAGGAACAATCCTTCGCCGCCGAACAAAGCATTCGTGAACCCACCTACGAACTGGATGTCGTACTCTACGGTGGGGGCAAAGGCTACCAGGCATCCCGTATCAACACGCAACTTTTCCCCGCTAGCAAGCTCCTTATCGATAATGGTACCACCAGCATGGACAAAGGTTAAACCGTCTCCCTCCAGGCGCTGCAAAATAAAACCTTCCCCGCCGAAGATCCCAGCTCCCAAGCGCTTCGTGAAGGCAACTTCGATCTCTATCCCCTTTGCGGCACACAGAAACGAGTCCTTTTGGCAAAAAAATCGCCCGCCCAAGGCTGTTAGATCAAGCGGGATGACTTTCCCGGGGTAGGGTGCTGCAAAGGCAACACGCTGGCGGATATTGGCAGCGTTCAGGAACGTGGTGATGAAAAAGCTTTCGCCAGTTAAGGCACGTTTGAGACCTTTTAGAAGGCCACCACCCATCCCCGTTTCCATCTGGATGCCGTCTTCCATGTAAGTCATGGTTCCCACCTCGGCGCGCACGCCTTCACCGGGATCCAGCTCGATCTCAACTAATTGCAGATCGTCACCATAGATTTTATAATCGATTACGTCGGTCATGAAAACCTCCTTTTTAATATACACGATTTATGGATTATCCTCAAATACGTCCCGCTCGAATTCGAGGGCCTCTTTTAATTCTTGCGCGCATTCCTGGCTACAAGTCATAAACACCAGGTCGTAACCCTCCTCCTTAGCAGTGGAGACATGGGTCGGCACCAGGGCAATGATGGTTTTTTTCGACAATGCAAGGGTCATAGTGACGAACTGACCTTCTTTATCATTGAGGTTAACACCAGGCCTGGCTTTTGCGCCAAAGCCATATACTCCCGTGTCCTCCTTTATGGATTGAGTACACCAGGCGCAGGTCAGTAGCAACTTATCCCTGATCGATTTATTCATCGCTGATCTGAAAACGGTTCAAATCGAGCCGTAAAGTGACGTAACAAGGGCGGGGCATAAGTGAATCGATAGCCCCGCACATTCTCTTTACGGTCGGCAATGCCGGCAAGCGTTTCGGCCACGTAATCAAGGTGACTCTGAGTATAGACGCGGCGGGGGATGGCTAGCCTGACCAGCTCCAGTTTTGGATAGGTTAACTCGCCTGTCTCCGGATCAGGGTGTGCAAACATCACGGAGCCGATCTCTACCGCGCGGATCCCACCTTCTAGATATAGTTCGACGGCTAGCGCCTGTCCAGGGAATTCCTTTTGGGGGATGTGTGGGAGTAGCCGGCCAGCGTCCAGGTACACCGCGTGGCCCCCGGGCGGTTCAATGATCGGGATGCCCAGCTCGAGTAAGCGCTCTGCCAGATATGCTGTTTGGCCCAGGCGATAAGCCAGGTAGTTTTCAGCGAGCCCTTCGCGCAAGCCGACGGCGATGGCATCCAGGTCACGCCCGGCGAGCCCACCATAGGTTGGGAATCCCTCTCGCAAGATCAACTCGTTACAGGCGCGCCGGTACAGGTCTTCGTCATTCATGGCCAGGAAGCCACCGATATTGACGATGGCGTCCTTCTTGGCGCTCATCGTGGCGCCATCAGCCAGGGCAAAGATCTGGTGGGCGATCTCGAGCGGGCTCTTGTCAACATAGCCAGGTTCACGTAGTTTAATGAAGTAAGCATTCTCTGCATAACGGCAAGCGTCGATGAAGAAGGGAATACCATGCGCGTGGTAAATTTGGGCAACTGTGCGGATGTTCTCCAATGAAACTGGTTGCCCACCGCCGGCATTGTTGGTAATGGTGAGCATTCCCATTGGGATCTTGTCCACGCCAACTTCGGCGATGAAATTCTCTAATTTCTGGACATCCATATTGCCTTTAAACGGGTGCCGGTTAGATGGCTCGTAGGCAGCCGCGACCACCAAATTTGTTGGATGCCCGCCGCGGGCGCGGATGTTGGCGTCAGTGGTATCAAAGTGCATATTTGAAGGTATATACTGACCTTCCTTGATCATGAGGGTGCAAAGTATGTTTTCCGCGGCTCGTCCCTGGTGAGTAGGCATGAAGAAACGGAATCCGAAGATGTCGTGAATCGCTTCCGCCAGGTGAAAGAATGATCGCGCCCCAGCGTATGACTCATCGCCCAGCATGAGAGCAGCCCATTGCGCCTGGCTCATCGCTCCTGTCCCCGAATCCGTCAATAGGTCAATAAAAATCTCGTCCGACCGCAATCCAAACAGGTTGTAGCCAGCCCGGCGAAGCGCCTCAATCCGCTGGTGGCGGCCAACTTGTTGGATCGGTTCGACCATTTTGATGCGGAACGGTTCAGGGGGATAGCTCACCATACATTGCCTCCATGACTGGTTTGGTTATTCCCAGTTTAGCATGGTTTAGCTGGAAATCCAAGGATAGGAAATCAGGGTAGTGTATCTTTCCTTCATGAAAAACAAAAAGGGACTTGATCAACCTGTAGAATGTGGTTGCTACCCCACAAACCACAGGAGATCAAGTCATGACCATTGTACCCATCGGGAGCCTTTTGCTGCAAGTACCCACAAGCGATTATCCAAGATTTGCTCAGGAGTTGTGTGCCGTGCTGGAAACACAAATTCGACAGGTGGTTGGGCGCTGTTTGGAAGAAGCCTTGGAAACCGAAGTAGAACGATGGCTGGGGCGTAAGCGGCATGTGCGCCGACGGAAGACAAAAGGTCAACGGCTCGAGGTGCGGTGTAGTCGGTGTTTCAGTCATGAGCGGCAGCGTTTTCGGCGCAATGGGCACTATCGGCGGAGATTGGATACCCGCTGGGGGCGGGTGAGGATCAACGTTCCGCAGGTGACCTGTGCCTGTGGTGGCAATGTTCGCCTTTCGTTTCAAACTTTGCGGCGTGGACAGCGCATTTGGCATGATCTTGAATGGGACGTGCTTGTGAACTATGAGCGAGGGTTGAGTTACCGACAAATCAAAGCTGACTGGGATCAATGTCTGGGTAGTTCCGTTGGGTTACGCACGCTGAACCGGCGAGTGCTGGCGCTGGATAGCGACGGAGTGCCGCCCCAGCCTTGGGTGAAAGGCGAGGTGCCCCCCGTCATCCGTCTGGATGGCATCTGGATCACGGTGATGTTCCCGAGTGGCAAGATCCGTACCGACCGCATGGGACGCAAACGCTTGGTCAAACAAGCCAAGAAAGTACCCATCCTGGCTGCACAGGGCGTATGGCCCTTGAGCGAAAAGACCTCCCTGTTGGCCTGGGTCAGAGCGGACGGCGAAGATACCGCCAGTTGGCAGCAGTTCCTCGAGCAGTTGTACGAGACTGGCCTCACACCCAAGAACGGCCTGGCCTTGCTGGTAGCCGATGGCAGCCCCGGTTTGCTGGCTGCCCGCGAAAACGTGTATTGGACGACCCCTTTGCAACGCTGTGTCTTTCACAAACTGCGCAACCTCGCTCAAGCCCTCGCCACGCCATCCAACCTCGATCGTCAGGCAGGACAACAATACCGTACCCAATTCCTGCGCCAAGCCGCTCGCATCTGGCAGGCCTCTAGCGAAACCGAAGCCCGCCAGCGTTACGCCGTATTTTGTCGGCAATGGCAACCCGAACAACCCAAAGCCATCCGCACCTTGCAGAACGATTTTGAGGCCACCTTGGCCTTCTATCCCGTTCAAGAGCAGGCTGCTGAACGAAACGAAGATTGGCCAGCTCATCTGCTGCGTACCACCAGCCCACTGGAACGCACTTTCCGTGACTTCCGTCGCCGCTATCGCCTGGCGGTCATGTTTCACTCCGATGCTGGTGCTAGATCTACCACGTCTCAATTGGCTGCCCGTTTTTCATGAACCAAGGATACACTACC
>DATDRM010000053.1:0-4388 GCA_035291705.1 Anaerolineales bacterium | reverse complement strand
ACTGGCCTTGCTTGTAAATGGTGCGGGGAACACCAACTCTTACGATCAAGGCTGGTGTGCCGGTGATACCTTTCATCAAGCCGTATCCGAAAACTGTCTGCCCGTCTAGAGGCTGCACGTATATCGGCTCACCCTCCTCTGGAAATGAGCTTAATATCTCCCCAATGTCTGGCTCCAGGTGAGGTGTTTTTATCGGTATGATCGAAACCGCCAGGTGAGTCATTCGAGAGAGTCGTTCGACTTCTGACAAATCCAGGAAACGACCAAATACCAGGGTTCCCCTGGCTGGCCCAGAATCCTCGCTGGTCAGGATCGACCGTGCGACGACGATCATAGCGGCTTTGTCTAGAGGTGCGATCCCCGTCAGGCTGCTTTTTGTTTCTGCATCACAAGTAAAAATTGGGTGATCGGAAAGGAGTGGTAAGAGTTCCGGTGGGACAGGTATCTCTTGATGGGCAGTTAGATCGTAAGCTTTCCCGAAAAAGGGCTCGCCGGCGCAATCCAGGTATAGCGCCAGATTGAGGCGAAGGCTATCGAAGGTCGCGTTCATCAAGTTGTCTTCAACGTATTCAAGGTATGTCCCCCCGGCGAAGGAGTAGCTGTCGTCCCAGCTGGCCCAATCTATAGTGGTGCCATCCAGATTGGCGAGATCGAAGGTGATAGCATCCAGGACACGCTCGACATCCTGGTGGGCGCTCTGCGCCTCCAGGCGTTTGAAACTGCCCAGCAGGAGCAAGCGCGAAGTGGCGACCAGGGCTGCTAGCAAGACCAGCCCCGTTATGCTGATGGTGAGCAAGGTCTTCCGGCGAACTGACATCAGACTCCCTAGTGGATTTCTGCCCATCTGCAGAGCCGATGTTGCGAGAGGAGACGAGCCAGGAGGGACAGAGCTGACAGTGAGGCGTTGAAGCTGACCACCGAAGACGATAAAGGAGCGAGGTTAATTGAGAGATACTTCGGTGGACTCATAAAAGATATTCTACAATTCAGTTGGTTTAAGAAACTTCCATTCTTGCAAGTTGGGATTCCAAAAGCATTAAGAACAATATGGGTGTTCCTTTGCTACAATAAGGACGGAAAAAACTTCCCGGGAGATCGCGGGAAAGAGCTACAAAATAACTACCCAGAAGATCATTTGACAATGGGAACCCAATCTGAAAGAGCCCATGCCAAAAGAGCGCTTCTAAGCCAATCAAATCTTCTGGGAAGTTGAGCGGGGTAGGTCTTCTGGGAAGTTGACCGGGGGGATGTAACAAATCGGAGTGTTTAGCGTTATTTATATTGGACGTGGGTGATGATACGTCTGGGGGGAAAAGGGGGGTTGCCGGTCTTAGCGGTGATAAACTGGCCATCACCCCGCCCAAGCAATTATCGGTAGCTGGTACCTTCATAACCTACTTCTCCCTCCTGCACGCCACCGCCTGGGTTTCTCTCCTTTACCAGGCGGTCGGCGTTTAATCAATGAAGACTTCCGCAGTCAAACCCCAGCGGACTCCAGGTGGAACTTGGGGTAATTTGTACCTTAACAGAAAAGCGCCACCGTCCTCCTTCTCAACATTGGGGATAATGGCAGTCACGATCCCCTCGACCTGTATCCCAGACAGCGCCTCGAAGGTGATCGCGCCGCGGTTTCCAATGGCGATGCCAGTCACGTCGAAATCGTCCAGATGGACTTCGACGCTCAAGTCGGTTAGGTCGGCAACTTGTTTTCGTTTTATACCGCCCTATTGAATCACGGCTCTCGGTATCGCGAAAGGGGCTGCCCATCTCTTTTCGGACAGCCCCACGATAAGTTGTCTTATGCTAGTGCTAAATCGATTATCCTGGTTGTCCAGGCTGCACGGGACCAATGCGGTAGGGGCGCATCATCTCATTGTCCTCGTGCTCGACGATGTGGCAGTGCCAGACGAATTGGCCCGGCGTGTCGAACTTGGCCCGTAGGCGGGTAACCTCACCCGGATAGGCGATGACCGTGTCCTTCAAGCCATTCTCCCAGGCTTCCGGTGGCCTTATCGTGCCAGTCAACTCTACAGGTTGTACCGGCTCGCCTGTGTCAGGATCGAGCACCAACCCTTCCCGGTTCACAACTTCAAACGTAATCTCGTGGATATGCATCGGGTGGGCATCGGCGGTGAAGTTGTAGAATTCCCACACCTCGGTGTCGCCCACGTTCGGGTTCTCGCTGACTGGGTCGGCCCACATCTTGTGCATCGCCATACCGTCACCATCCACATTTCCCAGCACGGCCTCCGACGGCCCGTCGTGGACATTTGACATCATCTCGATCAATGCCAGAGGCCGCGTAAATGTCTCAGCTGGAAGCGGGGCGAGGGCTGGAAGCACCAGGAATTGCGGCGGCGTGGTGGGATCGGGCGCAACGGCCGGCCCGACGTTAAATGCCATCACCTGGCCGGTAGAGTCCGGATCGGACGCCGGCGTGGGGAAGCCACCGAAGGGCTCGTCCGGGCCGACATTGGCCAGGATGTGAGAGCCCTCTGGGACGTTAGTGAAGTCAACGATGAGATCGGCACGCTCGGCCAGGCCCATCAGCAGTTGGTTGCCGTGGTCCGCGGTGATGTTCACAGGCGCGGCCAGGAAGCCGCCCTCGTTGCCGATCTGCCAGACTTCCACGCCCGGGATATTACTGAAATCCAGGATCAGGAAGCGCGACTGGCAGCCGTTCAGGAAGCGGAAGCGGTAGCGGCGCTGCTCGACGTTCAGGAATGGCCAGGTGTTGCCATTGACCATGATCATGTTGCCGAAGAACTCGGGGTTCCAGATCGGCGAGACATTGCTATCCGGGATGAACGGTCCAGTGAATTCGTCGAAGAAATCGCGCGTGTCCGGGTAGAACAGCGAGCCGTTGAGGTTGAACGAGCGGTCCTGCACGGCGATGGGGATCTCGTAGTAGGTCTTGTTGGGCGGGAACTTATCGCCCGCCTTGGGGGCAGGACCGGGCAGCACAGCGGTCGTGCCGAAGCGGCTGTCGATCACCGCCTTATCGCCGGCTGGGCCGCCGCGCACGATGTAGAAACCAGCCGGGCCGGCATATACGTTCAGGCGGGTCATACCCAGGGCGTGGTCGTGGTACCAGATGGTCGAGGCGCGATTCGCGTTCGGATACTGGAAGGTGGCAAAGCCGGACCCCCAACTGGCCCCGTACTTGGCCTGCGCCTTGCCGGCGAAGAAGTTATACCAGGTGCCTTCGGTGGCGTAGCCGGAGGGGATGTTACCGGCATCTGGCAGGTACCAGGCCTCGGCGTAGCCATCGCTCTCGTCGCCGACGCCCACCGCGCCGTGCACATGGGTGACGATCGGCACCGGACCGAGGTACGGGCCGGGGGTTGAGGAAAAAGTGGGACGCGAATCTCGTGGACCATTCCCATATGCAGGATCGCTCCCTTGCGGCGGGTTGGCCCAGTGCAGGGTCGGGTCGACCGGCAGCAGGTGCGGCAGGTAATTCCCGTTGTCGTCCACCAAGTCGTTGATCCACTTGACCCGCACCGGCCTGTTCACCTGCGCCTCGATGGTCAGCGAGGGTGCATTGTGAATCAGCAGCGGGTTCCTGCCTGAGCCGGTCACCGCGCCGTAGCCCCACACGAGCGTCCCATCTGCCTCGGGTCCGGATAAATCTTGGTAGAAGCTCGCGGGAAGTATTATTTGTCGGAACTGGCGCATCGAGATCTCGTAGTAATCGACGGGTTTGCCGCCCTTCTGCTTGACCGTCCCGGCCTTCGGCATGACTGGCGGGATCAGCAAGGGAGTTACATACTTATCTACATCCCCGGGGTTGAGCGAACCGCCCGGGATCGCCGCCCAGGCGCGCAGCATCTTAAAGCGCAGTGCAGCTAGCGCACCGGCGCTGGCTGCACTTAACTTCAGAAATTCTCTGCGGGTGATCATAGCTACTCCTTTCTTTGAGAATGGTTTAATCATTGTATTTACCTGAATGTACAGAATTCACGACTAAAGTGCAAATCGTAGTATACACGGGGTTTTCAGCTATCATTTGATTGAAAACTACGGTGATCATTCAATCCCTCCACGCACCTCCCTTCCATACCGTTCACCTAATCCCTGAATTTAAAGAATAACCGGCCCGCAGGCCGGTTTCGCTATTGGCTCCCCAAAGACCCAACCCACCTGGCTGATAGGACCTATTCCCCGGATCAGGCCTACCCCCCAGAAGGATAAAGCGACCAAATCAAGTCCCTGGTTCGTCGCCGCCACTTGAAAATCAAATAATTTACCAATACCAGCATGTTTGTCTTGATTGCTATTATTCTATCAATTACAGCGGGTTGAATCAAGTTACAAACATCACCAATTTGCATGATTTATAGTCTAAATATAATCTTGATATTTCCAACCGGTTTATAAAGAAAAAA
>DATDRM010000052.1:0-28460 GCA_035291705.1 Anaerolineales bacterium | reverse complement strand
GTTTCGAGGTCAGTGACGATCAACCCGCGATTATGCGTCTTCAGGCCTGGTGTAGTCGCCCCAATGATCGGGTCTGGCTGGTAGCCCAGAGCCAGGATGGCGGTATCGGCCTGCACGTGGAAATTGGAGCCCTCGATCGGTAATGGTTTGCGGCGGCCCTTGGCATCGGGTTCACCTAGCTCCATTCGCAGGCACTCGATGGAAGCCAGGCGGCCATCTATGCCCGGATTGAAGCGCACCGGTTGGGTGAGGAACTCGAACTTGGCGCCCTCTTCGCGGGCCAGGTCCCGGTCATGGCTGCCGCCGGGCATTTCGTGCTCTGTGCGGCGGTAAAGGCAGGTCACCTCTTCAGCGCCCAACCGCAGAGCCGTGCGCAGGCAATCGGAAGCTGTATCACCGCCGCCGATCACCACCACTTTCCGCCCGACTTCCAGTGGGCCAGCCAGGTCGGGTGACAGCAGATAATTATCGACATTAGCCCGGATCAGGAACTCGGTGCCCTTGTATAGGCCCGGCAGGTCCTCTCCCATCACTCCCATGGGCATATCTCTCCAGGTGCCTACTCCGATGAAAACAGCCTCGAACCCCTCGTGGAATAGATCATTGATTGTCTTAGTCCGGCCGATGGTTGTATTTCCTACGAAGGTTACCCCAGCCCGCTGGAGGTCGCCCCAGATCGCCGCACAGATCGGTTTGGGCAGCTTGAAGCCGGGGATCCCATAGACCAGTAATCCTCCGGGAGCCGGTTTGGCATCGAAGATGGTGACCCAATGGCCAAAGCGAGTGAGTTGTTCTGCGCAGGATAAGCCCGCCGGGCCAGCCCCGACCACCGCCACCTTCTTCCCGGTCGATTCACCCACCGGGATGATCACCCCAACGGTTTTCCGTTCGTAATCTGCGACGAATGCCTCTAATGCGCCGGTGAGCACCGGGCCATCACGCTTGGTGCGCACACACGCTCCCTGGCAGAGTTTTTCGTGCGGGCAAACGCGCCCACAGACTTCCGATAAAGAGCTGGTTTGCCGGTACACCCTGGCTGCCTCCAGGAATTCACCCTTTTCGATCCACCACAAAGCCAGGGAAATATCGTTGTGGGCTGGACAGGCCTTGAAGCAAGGGGCTGGTTCTGGGCAATGCAGGCAGCGTTCGGCTTCAGCTTGCGCCTGCTGGGGGGTGAATGAGATAGTTACTTCGTTAAAATCACGCACGCGCTCCGCTGGCGGGCGGGTGGGTAGCCCGGTGAATTGCAGGCGCATGCGGGCTTTACGGTCCAGACTGGGAAATTCACGCCTCTGCACTGGCCCTTCTCTGACCATGGCAGAGACGAGGGTGTCGGTCATTTCTTTTCCTTCAGGTAGGCATCGATGGCAGTCGCGGCCTTGCGTCCGGCCACCATAGCAGTCACCACCAGGTCAGGGCCGGTAACCACATCGCCGCCGGCAAACACACCGGGCCGGCTGGTTGCACCGGTATTGGAATCGGTGACGATCAAGCCCCAGTTACGCGTCTCCAGGCCGGGGGTGGACTCGCCGATCACCGGATCAGGCCAGTACCCTAACGCTAACACAGCGGTATCTGCTTCCACAATAAAGTTGGTACCTTCGATCGGCACCGGGCGGCGGCGGCCGGATTTATCCGGCTCGCCCAATTCCATTCGAATGCATTCGAGCGCTTTCAGATGTCCATTCTCCCCGGCAATGAACCGCACCGGCTGGGTGAGATACTCATAGCGCGCCCCTTCTTCTTTGGCCAGCTCGCGGTCGTGCCGCCCACCTGGCATTTCCTTCTCGGTGCGACGATACAGGCAGGTGACTTCTTTCGCTCCCAGGCGCAACGCAGTGCGTAGACAATCGGAGGCCGTATCACCGCCGCCGATAACTACCAATTTGCTCCCAATCTCGGGGCGGCCGCGCAGCTGGCGTGGCAACAACTGCTCGTCATCGAGGCAACAGCGGATCAGAAACTCAGTGGCCTTCATTACGCCTGGTAAGTCTTCGCCGGGAACTTCCATGGGCGCGTCGACCCCAACGCCCACCCCCACGAAAACCGCTTCGTATCCTTCGGCAAACAAGTCGTCGAGGGTCTTATCCTTGCCGATATACGTTTCCGGGACAAATTCGACACCCGCCCTATTAAAATCGCCCCAGCGTTGGAAGACCACCTCTTTCGGTAGTTTGAAGTTCGGGATGCCGTAGGTTAACAACCCTCCTGGGGCTGGCTTGGAGTCGAAAATGGTCACTGTATGCCCGCGCTGGATCAATTGTTCAGCACAGGCTATCCCGGATGGCCCTGCGCCTACGATCGCCACCTTTCTACCAGTTGGCTCGCCTTTTGGAATTTCGACGCCCACCACCCGCCGTTCGTAGCAGGTGACAAAAGCCTCCAGAGGGCCGGTCAAAACGGCGTGTTGCGATTTTTGGTGTGTGCAAGATCCCTGGCAGAGTTGCTCTTGTGGGCAAACCCGGCCGCAGATCTCGGGCAGTGAGCTGGTCTGGCGGTAAATCCTGGCCGCCTCCAGGAACTCTCCCTGTTCGATCAACCACATCGCCGAGGGGATGTCATTATGCGCCGGGCAAGCCTCTACACAAGGCGCAGGATCTGGGCAGTGGACACACCGCGCTGCCTCCAACATCGCTTGTTCTGCATCCATCGGGATAACTACATCATCAAAATCACAAACCCGATCCGAAACTGGACGGGTGGCAACATCTAAAGATGGGATGCGGGCGCGGGCTTTTCGGTCTATAGCTAAAAATTCACTGGCAATGGCTGGCATGCGTTGACCTCCTCAATGATGACACCACGTAGGCCTATAATGATAATATCGATAATACTGGGTTGGTTTCAGTCGCGGATGTCATCAAATTCCGTGACGATTGTCACAAATTGGTAGAATCCTCCTGCTGTGAATATTCCCACCTATTGGGTCTTTACGTTAGAATAGGCAGGTGCTGATTATTGCCGCTTGGAGGTTTCGAACGTATGAAAAAAGTAATAGCTGTTGTGATCGTCCTGGGGCTAATCGCCGCAGGATGGTTTGCCTTGAGCCGTTTTCGCGCTCAGCAACGGGCAGCTGCGATAAGCGATTTACAGACGGTATCGGTTGAGCGAAGTGACCTGGTTGCCGGCGTTGGAGCTACGGGCACCGTGCGCGCCAACCAGACTGCGATCTTAAATTGGCAGACCTCGGGGAGCGTTTCGGATGTTTTTGTCGAGGTAGGTGCACAGGTCTCGAACGATGAAATTCTTGCTGAACTTGAAGAGACCTCCCTGCCTCAAAACGTTATCCTGGCGGGGGTAGAACTGGTCAACGCCCAAAATGACCTGGCGGACCTGTTGGAGCCCGCCTCGGAGCTATCCCTTCGGCAAACCGAGCAAGCCATCGCCAAGGCCGAGCAAAACGTCAGGGATCTTGAGCGCTACGTCGCCAACCTGAGTTCACCCGGGACGCAACCGGATATCGACTCGGCGCGCGCCACAGTGGTGCTGGCTGAAAATAAATTAGAGCAGGCTCGCCAAAGTTTTGAACCGTATGCCAATAAGCCAGACAATAACCTGGTCCGGGCGACTCTGCAAAGCGCCTTGGCCCGAGCGCAAAAGGAATATGATGCCGCCGTACAAAGGCTCAACAACCTTTTAGGGACGGCGAACGCGGTCGACCTTGCGGCGACCAAAGCCGATCTCGCCCTGGCGAAGGCCCAACTGGAAGACGCGCAAGAGCAATACGAACGCTTGTTGAAAGGTCCTGAAGCAGACGACATCCAGGCAGCAGAAGCGCGGGTAGCAGCTGCCCAGGCGACCGTAAACCAGAAGCACATCGCCGCGCCTTTCGCTGGCACGATCACAGAAGTTCAGGTGAAACCCGGCGATCAGGTCGCTCCTGGTGTGGTGGCTTTCCGGCTGGACGATCTCTCGCGCTTGTTTGTGGATGTCGAGGCTTCCGAGGTTGATATTAACCAAATCGACATCGGCCAGGAAGTCATCCTCACCTTCGACGCCATCCTGGGGAAAGAATATCATGGGTTCGTGAGTCAGGTCGCTTTTGTGGGAATCCCTGTCCAGGGGGTGGTTGACTTTATCGTCACTGTCGAGCTGACCGATACAGACAAAGATGTTAAAGCCGGGATGACAGCTGCAGTCAATATCGCCATCAAACAGCTGCAAGATGTCTTGCTGGTACCGAACCGGGCGGTGCGGATTAAGGAAGGTCAGCGGGTGGTGTATATCCTCCGCAATGGCGTTCCCACGCCAGTTGATATATCCCTGGGGGCTTCGTCTGAAACCTTTAGCGAGGTATTGGAGGGCGATCTACAGGAGGGCGACCAGGTCGTGCTCAATCCTCCGCTCGAGTTTGAACAGAACGGCCCTCCGCCATTCGTGGGCAGATAGCCGGGAAAAGCGATCATGAGCGACTGGGTAATTGAAGCAGAGAATCTCACTAAGATCTACAAAATGGGCGATATCGAAGTACACGCCTTGTGCGGCCTCTCGTTGCAGATCGCCCAGGGGGAGATTGTATCGATCATGGGGCCTTCCGGTTCCGGTAAATCTACCTTGATGAATATCATCGGCTGTCTTGACCGGCCAACCTCCGGGGAGTATTTCCTGGATAGCGAGCGCGTTTCCGACTTAAGCGATGACCAGCTGGCTTCCATCCGCAATCGAAAAGTTGGGTTCGTCTTCCAAAGTTTCAACCTATTGCCGCGCGCCACGGCTCTGGCGAATGTGGAGTTGCCGATGCGTTACGCAGGTGTGGGTCGCGGGCGGAGGGAGCGCGCCCGGGCTGCCCTGGAGTCAGTCGGTTTGGGCGACCGGATTCACCACCGCCCTAACGAACTCTCAGGAGGGCAGCAACAGCGTGTGGCTATCGCCCGCGCCCTGGTCAACGAGCCAGCCATCATCCTGGCTGATGAACCGACCGGTAACCTGGATAGCAGATCAGGTGAGGAGATCATGCAACTCCTGCTATCCTTGAACAGGCAGCGGGGCACGACTTTAATCATCGTCACGCATGATCCGGATGTCGCTGTGCATACCCAGCGCTCCATTCGCATTCGCGATGGTGTCGTGGAGGATGGGTCGTGAACCTGTGGACGTCTTTCCTCGAAGCTCTAGAGAGCCTGTCAGCCAATAAATTACGCTCGGGACTGACCATTTTAGGGATTGTGATCGGAGTGGCGGCGGTGATCGCAATGATCTCGATCGGGCGGGGAGCAGAAAATACGATCACCGGTTCTATCCAGGGCATAGGCACTAACCTGCTCTTCGTCTTCCGGGGTGGCTCTGAGGAGGTACGCAATCCCAAGCCGATCACCCTTGGCGACGCCGAGGCCATGGCCGATCCTTTTTTAGCCCCTTCTGTGGCGGAGGTTGCCCCCGTCTTGCAGGGGGATGGTAAAGTTTCCTATGGGGGTGAAAGCACTCTGACCAGCGTCTCGGGTGTCACACCGCAATATGGCCCGGTGCGGAATGTCGCCGTCACCGAGGGCGAATTTATCAACGAAGAACATAGCCTTGGCCGGGCTTCTGTCGTGTTGCTGGGCACCCAGGTAGCCGAAAAATTGTTTGGACGCAAGGCTGGCTTGGTCGGGGAGACCGTGCGCATCGAAGGCCAGCCTTTCCGGGTGCTTGGCATTCTGGAAGAAAAAGGAGGGTCAGCCTTCGCTAACCAGGATGACCAGGTCCTGATCCCTCTCACTACAGCTCAAACGCGCCTGATCCGCCGTTCAACCCGCGACCGCGTTGACATGCTGTTGGTCCAGGCAGTCAGCGCCCAGGCCGTGCCCCAGGCTAGTGAGGAGATCGCCCAGATCCTCCGTTCTCGCCATCAAACCGAGATCGGCGCTGACGATTTTACCGTCCTCACCCAGCAGGATTTCCTGGACACCGCCCGCACCATCACCGGCGTATTGACTATCTTCCTGGGCGGCATCGCTGCCATTTCTCTCTTGGTGGGTGGGATCGGGATCATGAACATCATGCTTGTTTCGGTAACCGAGCGCACGCGTGAGATCGGCCTGCGCAAGGCTTTGGGGGCGCGCAAGATCGACATCCTGGTGCAGTTTTTGACGGAATCCTCCGTGCTTAGTTTGGTCGGTGGATTAATCGGCATCCTCCTGGGTTGGCTGATCTCGGTCGTCGTTGGGCGAATCGCAGCCGCCAATGACGCCGCCATTAACCCAGCCATTGGTTTGGACACCGTCTTGCTGGCGACCCTCTTCTCCACCGCGGTAGGCCTGTTCTTCGGGCTTTACCCTGCCAACCGCGCCGCCAGCCTCGAGCCTGTGGAAGCATTGAGGTACGAGTAGTCAGTTGCCAGTGAACGGAAGTTAGTGAACAGTCGAAAGTAGATCGTAGGCAGCTATCAGGAAGCAGAATAACTGAATACAGGTTACCGACTACTCACTACGAGCCACTTGTCACTGCCTCGATCCATTGCAGATAATCAGACGATCCCATCACGATGGGCAGGGCGATGATCTCTGGCACTTCATAAGGGTGCACCGCTTTAACGGCCGGAATCAACTGGTCGGTAAAAAGATCTGCCCTGGTCTTGACGACCAGGAGCGTCTCTTCGTCCGTATTTGTGCTCCCGTTCCAGATGTAAAGGGAGCGGATGGGGGAGATCAGGTTGACGCATGCCGCCAGTTTCTTATCTAACAAGGCGTTGGCGATCTTCTCTCCGACCTCCTTCGTCGGCGTGGTGATGAAAGCGATGATGTACTGGTTGTCCATGTTGTTTTGTATTTAACTCTTCTCGGGTAAATTGTCTGCTGATTGTCGATGCCTTTCTGATCAATCAGATTGTTTAATCGGATAAACTCCCTCATTTATAACTGCATCACGCATTGCAACCAGGTTAGCCGGCGGGACATCGTTCTGGACATTGTGGGCTGGGGCCACGATGTAACCACCGCCTGGTCCAAGAATCTGAATGTAACGCAGGACCTCCGCTCTCACTTCTTCAGGGGTGCCGAATGGGAGGGTGTGTTGAATATCAATTCCACCGTGAAATACCAGTTGCTTGCCAAAATCGCGCTTCAAACTTTCTGGCTCCATACCCACAGCACGCGGCTGGATTGGATCTAACACATCCAGTCCCATTTCGATCCAGGAGGGGATGAATTGTCGCACGTTTCCACAGGAATGCAACATCAATTTTCCAGCAGGATTCTTTCGATGAAGCTTTCTTTTAGCATTACTCCACAGCTGCTCGAAGCGTGGTTTGATAAACTTTGCATACATTTGTGGTGAAATCATCGGTCTTGTCTGCGTGCCTAAATCGTCACCGCTCAGGCGTAAGATGTCAACCTGTTCACCGACCGTATCAAGGCCAACCTCGGCCAGTCCAATCGCAACCTGGCACACTTTGTCCAGGATGGCGTTCGCAATCTCTGGATTTACGACAAGATCGATCATCCACTGCTCCAACCCGCGCAGATACCATGCCTGTTCCCAAATCGGGTTGGTGAACTTCGCCATGATGGCTTTGTCGGTCTCCCTCCGGATGAACTCCACTTGCTCCCTTAGACCATCCGTGCGGCCTGGGTCATAAGGGTCGGGCCAGGGATAATCCTGAATATCCTTCAGGGTCGCATCCGCCAGTGGGTGGCTGACCATCTCAAAGTAAAAGCCACCTGGTCGCATCACTTTCTGATAGCCAACCCCCCACTCATCGAATATCAACCCATTCTCACTCTGGGGGGTATTTCTGTTTGTGGGGGCACTTAGCTTGATATAACAAATATCCACCTGCATTGCTTCCACCAGGTCCAGGCTGGAAGAAACGGCAGTTCCAAGATCCATCCCTTTATCTTGTTCCGCGTGTAACCCCAGGGTTTTTCGCAAGCGGTGGTAGATATCCGCCGTGAGGTTGAGGTTAAAGGGAACGCGGTCTGGCTCCTGGTGGTTCAAAGTCCGCAGGACCCGCTCACGAGAAGTCAAAGTAAGCCGGTTGCGCCTAACTCCATCAAACCAGGAATCTTCCATTCTCAAACACTTTGCGCCCGTCCAGGTAGACCTCCCCCTCCTGGCGTAAATCTTTGATGATATCCCAATGCAAGGCTGACTGGTTGATGCCGCCGCACTCGGCATAGGCTCTACCCAACGCAATGTGGATCGTACCACCGATCTTTTCATCATAAAGGATGTCATAGCAGAAGCGTTGGATCCCAAAGTTTGTGCCAACGCCGAATTCCCCAATCCGCTGCGCGCCAGCGTCCATTTTCAATAGCGCATCCAGCAGTTGTTGATTACTTTCACTGGTCGCTTTGACGACTCGCCCTTGCGAAAATTCAAGCCGGATGTCTTGGACACGCTGGCCGAAGTATACTCCTGGAAACTCAAAATAGATCTGCCCCTCAGCGCTGTCATCCACCGGAGCAGTGAAGATTTCGCCATCTGGCATATTGAGATGGCCATCAGCGATCTCGTAGATCCGGCCTCTGGTCGAGAAGCTCAGGTCTGTTTCCCGGCCGATGATCCGCACGGTTTCCGCCGCCTGAAAAACTTTTTGGAGTGAGTGGTAAGACTCTGACTCAACTTTCCAGTCCTTTAAGGTAGCGTTAAAAAAGAATTCCATCATTTCATCCAGACTCATCTCAGCTTGTTGGGCCAGCGATTCATTAGGCACACGCACCAAGACCCAGCGAGTCAGGTCATTTCTCATCGTTGATATCTTCCCCATTGCCCTCTTATGCGCAGAAAGTTTCTCCGGCGTTATGGTGTTAAATTCATGGGGGTTACGCGCCCCACGCAGGCCAACATAAACATCGGCCCATTCCATCCCATATGCCTGCATATCTGTCACCCAATCGAGCTGTGCCTGATTTCCGTATAACATTAGGTCTCGTTCTAAATAGGCAGATTGGTATTCAATATAGGGGTAGGCACCCACTTTGACTGCCTGGGTGTACACGGCACGTGCCAGCGGCCATGTCTCGGTTTCCATCATGGTGATAAACACCTTGTCACCGGATTTCGTGGTGGTCGAGTAGTTGATCAGGATTTCCGCCAGTTGGTTCCACCGTGCGTCGGTCATAGGTCCTCCTTCCTTTTCCTTAGGGCGTAGCATAAATATATCTTTTTAGTAAACACCATATTCATGGATGGTTTCATACATCGCCATAATATTTTCTGGCGGTACACCATCTTGGATATTATGGATCGGCGCGGCGACAAACCCTCCCTCAGGCATCATGTCATCAAGCCGCCGGCGAGTTTCCTCACGCACCTGCTCTGGTGTGCCGAATGGCAGCGTGTGTTGCGTGTCACAGACGCCCCCCCAGAAGGTAAGGTCCTTGCCAAATGTCTGCTTCAACTCGGCAGTATCCCCAAGCCCTTTGGCATTTACCTGTACTGGATTGAAAATATCGACACCAATCTCGATAAAGTCCGGTAAAAATTCACGAGTTGAACCACAACCATGATATAGGATGTGCGCCTCGGTTCGCGCCTTGATCGTCTCAATCAAACGCTTTTGGCGAGGCTTGATCAGCTTTCGGTAAATCTGCGGAGAGATCATTGGCCCTAACTGAGTCGCCAGGTCGTCACATACCGAGACCACCTGCACATAGGGACCGACTTTATCGAGCATATGAGCATACGCCTCGCACATGATATCTGTAATGCGTTCCATCAATTCGTCTGCGAACGCTGGTTCAGCTATCAGGTCCATCAAGAAGGCCTGCATACCACGCAGGTACTGCGGAAACTCGAATATGCCTCCTCCGAACACACAGCCAACTACCAGACCGTAGGGAGTGTTCTCGTATAACCAGCGCGCCTCTCTATCTAGGTTTTCCCAGCGAGCAGGATCGCTTGGATCGGGCCAGGGGAAAATTTCTAATGCCTCTTGTGTGGGTTCTTTGAGCGGAAAACTGACCAGGTCAAAATAATGTCCGTCTTGCTTAGGCATCCGTAATCCTATCTGCCACTCACTGATATAGTTGAGATATTGGCCGTCGTCTTCAATCCTAAGTTCCCAGATCGATCCACCCCGCTCGCGTACCTGGCGGGTATCGCAGTGGATCACCTCATCCAGGAAAGAGTCCGTCAGTTTCGGTAATTGTTCAACCAAGTTCACCATCTCGACTTGACCCGGATCACGGCCCAGGTACATCATCAGGTCTAAATAAGCACCCCGGCAGATAGAGGTGACATCTGTCCCCCCCAGGTCAATTGGGACGCGATCGGGTTCGCGATGTTGAAGAGAAGTGAGCAAACGTTCGCGAGAATTCATGTTTTTGCTCCGTTTCTTATTCAGAGGACAGGCGCAGGGATTACTGTTTAAGCGGCGACGGCTCCGGCGCGACATCTGGCCGGGACACGTCACAGTGAAAAATCTCGTGGCAAACGCGGTCAAGCAACAACACCTGCTGTACGCTTTCTTCAACCGTATCCAATACATTCAATCCGTCAAAAAAGAGCATATATGGGATATCGTAACAGGTCGCTTTGATCTCCAAAAGGCGGGAGCGCATCTGCTCCTCGCTAGCCATGAGGACTTCAGACACCGGATGTAGCCGTTTCATGATGCTAGAGCCAGGCCGCTTGCCGAACAATCGAACAGCCGGTTCCAGGGCAGTCCACGGACCTATGTCCATCATACGGAGTTTGGGGATTCGGGCAATGAGTGGAAGCAGCTTGGTAACATTGGAACAGCTATGCCAGTAATCAATCCCCCCGAAAGCTTCTGAGAGCTCAGATTCGTATGGCAACACAAACTGCTCATATTGAGCCGGCGAGATCATCGGCACACCGACTTCGTCGTCTCCCATGATAAGCGGTTCGATCCCTACTCGCCCGAGGAAGCGAGCTCTTTCTTTCCACCATTCCTTCATGCAATGCGTAGCAAATGCCATCATATCGTGGACGAAAGGTGGATCATCCATGAGATCCATAGCCAGGTCGACTGGACTCCGCAAATGGAACAGCAAAGAAAAAGGTCCAGTCAACCAGGTGGTGAATTCCACCTGGAAATCTTTGGGTAACAGATCGCTGGCCTCTGCATACATCTTATGAACCAGTGGAGAAAGACCAGACGTATAAAAATCAGGCTGTTTTAGCCGGGCAAAACTGGCCTTATCGCTGATGACCGGCCCTTTGATCCATGGAACGGCATCATCAGCATAAGTTGGCATCATACCGAACAGGCTGGGTGCAAAAAATCCTAGCTGGTTGATCAGGATAGTCTTGCTGGCGCTGCCATCGTGGTGCAGATTTTCATAGTTCCAGACCATCTGCTCCAGAGTGAAGCATATATAAGTCGTAGCGTCAGTAAACACCTCCTTCAAGCTATAACCGAAAAGGCGAGCATAAAAATTGGCATCCGGAGAAAACACGAAGGGCGCCAGCCCAATACCGGCAAGCGGATTGGGATAAGCAAACATGCTGATGTTTTGCGTGCCTGGCGCAGTCTTGTCCCAAAGATCACCCCACGCAGGTGCACTCGCTTGCTCGACGATCTGCCTGATCCTATCTACAAGCCAGGGAAGCTTATCATCCGATAACATATAAGCTTTTGCTCTCAACTTTTTGATTCCAACTATTCGAATGCATCCATTTGGTTGGCGGCATCTAAAACGCCTTGCACAATCCGTTTGTAACCAGTGCACCGGCAGAGATTCCCTTCAAGCGCCTCACAGACCTCATCTACTGAAGGCTGCCGGTTACTCTCCAGAAGCGCCACCGCGGACAGGACAAAACCTGGCGTACAATAACCGCACTGCACCCCCCCAGCTTCTGCAAGGGCGGTTTGCACAGGGTGAGGCGATTCGACTGTCCCTATCCCTTCAATAGTTATGACAGATCGGCCATGTGCCTTCATGGCCGGTAGCAGGCAGGAATTTACAGCCTGGCCATCCAGCAACACAGTACAAGCACCACACTCCCCTTCACGGCATCCGATCTTGGTCCCAGTCAAACCCAGGTCATCGCGCAAGACATCTACCAGGGGTCGCATCCCGTCCAATTCCAAGACGACAGCCTTTCCATTGATCGTCATTTCCAGGGTTGCCATGACTTACTCCTGTGCGTTTATCTGGTTTCGCAGAACGCGTAGCCCACGTCGCACCAGCCCATGCACAGCTTCTCTACGGTAGCGGGAAGAAGCGCGAACGTCATCAATTGGGGTGCAGGTCGCGGTAGACAGATGGGCGGCCTCTTCAATCGTCTGATCGTCCAGTGATTGCATGGAGAGACAGGATTCAGCCTCTGGCACCCGGATGACCGTCGGTGCGACTGCTCCCAGAGCGATACGAGCCTGGGTAATTTTCCTCTCCTCAACTTTGAGCAGCAAGGAGACGCTGGCCACTGCAATTGCCATTGCCCGGCGCAGGCCTAACTTTTCAAAGCTGCCGTACCAGCCCGGACCAGGTAAATCGAAGCTCATCTGGGTAACAAGTTCGCTTGGGTGGAGGGCGGTCTTCCTCACACCGAGTACAAATTCACGGATTGGTAAGCATCGCTGGCCCAAAGGTCCATCTATACCTATTTCGGCTTCCAGGCAATAAAGAGGCGGTAGTGTGTCACCTGCTGGGGAAGCGTTGATCAAGTTGCCTGCCAGCGTGGCAATATTCCGGATTTGCACCCCGCCGATAGTACGGATGGCTTTCGCCAGGAACGATACCCCCGAGAGGATTGGTTCGAATGACAATAGACGGCTATAGGTCACGGCGCTACCGATCAGTACCCTCCCGTTGCTTACTTCAAGTCGATGAAGAGCGGGGATTCTGGTCAAGTCAATCAACAAATGCGGGTGATTGTTCTCCCGTTCGATGAGCAACAACAAATCCGTGCCACCGGCGATATAACGCGCCTGCTCACCATATTGCTGCTTCAACCGGTAAGCTTCTGCTACATCAACTGGAAAGCAGTACTGACCTTTCAAATCCTCTTCGATCACCTGGACCCTCCTGGAGGATCTGATTCCTCGCCCCGGTGAAAACGGGGTATCCTCAGGGAAATATCTCGGGTTTGTGCGAACACCTGATAGAGGCGTCTATACAGTAAAACCTCGTCTTTCTTCGGCCTTTCGTAATCGAGAGCCTTCACCATGGCATTGGCAGCAGATGGGAAGTCCGAGTAAAATCCCAACCCAATTGCAGCAATCATAGCGTTACCGAGGGTAGAATCCCTACCGGCGTGTAATACCGGGCGTTCCAAAACATCGGCAAGGATCTGACGCCATAACCTGCTCCTGGCGCCCCCGCCTGTTATTCGAATTTCCCCAACTTCAAAATTGAGACGGGTAAATTCTTCATAAATTTCACGAACCGCGTAAGAGATGCCTTCCACTACTGACCGCGCCAGCTCTCCATGTCCGTGCTCCAACCCTACGTTTACAAATCCACCGCGTAGATTTGGGTCTGCCTCCGGGGTGCCGCGCCCGGCCAGGTAAGGAAGGAAGAGGAGACCACGGCTGCCCGGTGGCACAGCTGATGCTTTTTCCAGGAGCGCATCGTAAGCCGCCGGATCTCGCGGTAGACCAAATTGATCGGCCAGCCATTGTAGGCTCCCCGCCCCGCTACAAGTAAAACCACCACAGATCCAGTACTCACCCACAAAAGGCCAGGAGAATAAATGCCGGGCCAGGATGATCTTCGGATCCAACCTTTTTGGCACCACGATCCGGCAAGCGCCATTCGTCGCCAGTGTGATCACGCTGTCCTGTAGATTCACAGCCCCGCTGCCTAGCGTGGCTGCCGCCCCGTCGTTAACGCCGACAAAAACTGGCAAGCCAGATTTCAACCCGACCCTGTTAGCCAAACCTGCTTGAAGCCCTCCAGCCGATTCGGTTGCCATCAAAATATGCGGCAATCGCTCAACCGGCCAGCCAATAAATTCAAAGACGGGATCCCACCAAGACTTAGCTCCGGGCCCACTGGAGGGGTCGGTGACTGGCCGTCCAGTAAGCCAGTTTATCAGGAAACCCTTAATGTCAGTGATCTGGTGTGCACGTGCAACCAGCTCGGGGGCTTCCTCAATCACCCAAAACAATTTGGCCGGAAAACCCATTAAGGGAGGCCCAAGTCCGATCCAATTCGTCCCTAACTTTTCAACTAAAAGTCGACCTTGAGACCGGCAACGCTCATCTTGCCAAGTTGGGCAAGGAGAAAGAGGGTCTCCCGCCTGGTCAATCATTACCAGGCCTGGTCCGAAGTTCGAAACAGCCAATCCAACTACATCTCCAGCCCGCGCCCCAAGGCTTACGGAGACTTCCTTCAACCCACACTCAAGGGCAACCTTCCAATCGCTTGGATCTTGTTCATACCAACCGTAGCGTGGGAAGTGGGTTGGGTAGGTTTGCACGGCCTCGGCCAATAAATGGCCATCTAGGTCGTAGCAAGCGACCTTACCGTTTGTAGTCCCTAAATCAATGCCGATGAGTAGAGGCTCAGCCATAGTACTTACTGCTGCTCTTTATCCTCGATCGATCTTAAAGCCATAAACACGCGTTCTGGAGTCGCTGGGAGCGTCGTGATCCGAACTCTAACCGCGTTGTAGATAGCATTCGTAATAGCCGGCGCAACGGGTACTAACACCAATTCGGCCAGCCCCTTCGCGCCTAATTCTCCCATTGGTGCCCATTCACCCACAAAATCGGAGGTAATTTCCAATGGCACATCTTGAATGGTTGGAATAAGGTAAGTTGTAAATCCATCGGTCTCCGGCCAACCTTGTCGCTGCTTAAATTCTTCAGTCAATGTATGACCCAGCCCCATCGCAATACCGCCTTCTACCTGCATCTCAGCACCGATCCGTCTCACAATCTTTCCGGCGTCGACAAAAGCCGAAACCCGCGTGACGTTCACTTCTCCAGTATCGGTATCCACATCAACCTCAGCGATATAGGTTGCGTAGCTAAATTGGTTCACACCAAAGCCCTGACCCTTATCGTCCAACGGTTCGGTGAGTGGTGCCTGGAAAAACCCTAACACTGATAATGACAGGCCGATCCGGCGACATTCCTTTTCAATTTCAGCCAGGCTTGCCGTGACCCCCCCGCGGCCATAGAATATGCCCTCTTTGATCGTCACCTCATCTGGTGGAGAATCTAGAATTTCTGAAGCAGTCTTCTTTAGCACCAAGGCGAGTTTCTTGGCTGCCTTGAGTGTGGCATTACCCGTTAACGCAGTTTGTCGTGAAGCCCCCGTCGCCCCACCATCCGGTGTAACCCCGGTATCGGGGTCAATAAACTCGATTTGACTGGCAGGCACTCCTCCTAACTCCTGCGATAGGATGACTGCCAGCGTCTCTGGGATGCCTTCTCCCAGGTCTGCGGCAGCCACACCTATCCGATAACGCAGTTGATCGGTCAGCTCCAGGCTTACGGTTGAGATGTCTGGGTGCCCAAAATGGAAATTGAGACCCTGCCAAGCAGAGGCATAACCAACTCCATGTTTTATCATAGTCGGTCCTCTTCCAAATTCACTCCCGCCCGTTGGGCGGCTGCAACCAGCGTATCCACAAATTGACAACCTGGGGCGAGTTGCCCGGTGATGGTTGAATCGCCCTCCCGTAACGCATTGATCCAGCGCAATTTGAGCGGATGAATATTCAGGCGTTCAGCCAGCTGGTCCATCTGGGACTCCGTAGCGAACTCTACCTGAGGAGTTCCCAATCCCCGCATCCCGCTACCCACGATATTATTCGTGTAAATCAGGTGCCCTGATACCCACGCATGAGGGACGCAATACGGACCGGTCGCCTGGATGCAACAGAAGTCGATGATCAAAGGTGCCCAGTGAACATAAGCGCCGGTATCACTCGTGATGTGAACCTCGGCAGCTGTGATATACCCATCCACACGCGCTCCGAGCTTGTGGTGGATGCGCATTGGCGAGCGTTTGGCGTGTCCTCGCATTGACTGGCACCGGGAATACTGTATCTTTACAGGCCTTTCAGTGTAATAGGCTAACAAGGCGGCAAAAAAGGCTACCGGAACATGCTTCCCACCAAACGAACCTCCGGGAGGGACGAGAACAACCCGGAAGGATTCTTCAGGCCAGCCAAAACCCACGCTTAACCCGATTCGGTCGCTGTAGATATCGTGCGAACCAAGCCAGACCGTTATTGTGCCATCTGAGCTCAATATAGCGAGCGCAGCCTCGGTTTCCAGGTATGCATGATCTATCCACGGGAAGACATAATCGTTCTCTACAACGACATCCGCCTCGGCCAAGCCAACCTTCACATCTCCATGTATGATCTGGAACTCATAGGCGCGGTTGCCATTCGAGTGGACCTGTGAAGCATCAGGGGTGAGAGCTGCATCAAGGTCGAACACTGCCGGCAATGGGATGAGATCCAACTCAATAGCCTGCAAAGCCACTGAGGCGGCTTCTTCAGTCTCGGCTGCTACTAATGCCAGCGCATCCATCACCGTTCTGGCCCTGTCTTCCGCGAGGAAAGGCTGGTCGGCAATCGTCTTAATATCCTTGTTGATGCCAGGTATATCCTTCCAGGTTAATACTGCCCGGACACCTGGTAAGCGTTTTGCTTTCTCTGTGTCAATTACGTTGATCTGGCAATGAGGAAAGGGGCTATAAAGGATTTTACCGACCAGCATACCTGGCAGCTTTAAGTCACTGGGATATGTCACCTGGCCACAAGCCTTTGCCAGTGGGCTACGTAACGATACGATCCCTTCTCCGGGTAATTGTGCACCCGGCCGGCTCAGAAAAGAACGAACGCTGTCCTCGGCAATCGAACCATTCTGCATGATATGATTGTCCTGCTGTTTATAGGGAAATCCCTTCGGCCCGCGCTACAGCTTCCAACGTTTCCCTATACCTGCAGCCTGGCGGGAGCGGGCGTCCAGTGATCGTTTCATCGCCATCTTTCAGGGCATTTATCCAGCGCAATTGAATGGGATGGAATCCAAGTTTTTCGGCCAGAATATCCATCTGCGATTCCATGGCAAACTCGATACCTGGTGTGCCCCAACCACGCATTGCCCCGGCGGTGATGTTGTTCGTATAAACGATCTGGCTTTTGACATGCGCGGCTGGGATCCGGTACGGTCCGGTTGCTTGCAGGCAAGCGAAACGCATAATGCTTGCACCCCAATGAGCGTACGCGCCTGTATCAAACAGAATATTTACTTGTGCCGCGACCAATCGCCCATCGCTGCCTGCCCCCAACCGGTGCTGAATCCGTTGGCTATGGCGCTTGGAATGCCCGCGGATCGATTCGCGCCGGTCAAAAACAAAACGGACTGGACGGCCCGTATGATTAGCAAGCAACGCAGCCCAGACGCTAATGATATTGTCGTCTTTTCCCCCGAATGAACCGCCAGCCGGCACCAGAATCACCCGGAAACGCCTTTCAGGCCAGCCAAAGGCGCGCGCTAGTTGCATCCGTTCAGCATAGATATTATGGCAGCCAAGCCAGACAGTCAGGCTTCCATCACTGTTCGGTGCAGCTAAAGCCGCCTCAGTTTCAAGAAAGGCGTGCTCAATCCATGGGAAGTAATATGCATTCTCAACGACAACCTCCGCCTCACTCATAGCGGCTTCTGCATCACCATACAAGATTTGGAAATCCTGCAACAGATTGCTGTCATTGTGAAGCAGGTCTGACTTGGATTTGAGGGCATCCTCTGGATCAAATACAGCTGGGAGCGGCGTCAGGTCAAGATGAATAGATTCCAACGCGGCCTGAGCGATTTCTTCAGTCTCGGCGGCAACGATGGCCAATGCATCCATTACCGACCTTGCGCGTTCGCTGACCAGAAATTGTTGGTCCTCAACCGTTTTTCCTATCACATTTTCGCCTGGGATATCTTGGGCTGTCAACACAGCTTGGACGCCCGGGATCTCCTGTGCTCGATGTGCATCGATCTGGTTGATCCGGCAGTGAGGGTATGGGCTGCGCAGCGCTTTGCCGACCAGCATACCCGGCAGCACCAGATCGCCGGCAAATCCCATCTGGCCACAGGCCTTGGCAAGCTGGCTGTATAAGGAACTTTGACCCTCCTGGGCTACCCAATTGCCGGGCTGGCTGAATTCGAGCTTCATAGAACTCATCATAGATAGTCTCTTGCGTTTAATTGTATAACCTAACCACGCACTGCGCCAACCCCAAGGCCAGAAACGATATAGCGTTGGATGTAAAGAAATACAAGCAGCAAAGGCAGGCTAGCCAGCATCCCTGTAGTGATCAGGCCGGTAAAGTCAACGTTGTACTGGCCGATATTAGCGGCGATAGCAGTGGTGATCAATTGTTTCTCCGGTGATCGGATGAAAGAAACGGCAAAGAGGTATTCATTCCAACTCAGTAGGAAGACAAACGCTGCGGTCGCTGCCAAGCTGGGTGTCATCAACGGCAGTAAGATCCGGGTAATCCCACCGACACGCGTCGTTCCATCTAACCACGCGGCTTCCTCTAGTTCGATTGGAAGCGCTTCGAAGGTGGTGCGTAGATTCCAGATGGCGAAAGGTAAATTTAATAGGGCGTTGGCCAGGATCAATGGGACGAATGTGTCGTATACATTGAGGAAGCCTGCGACCTGAAATAGGGTTATGGCTAATAATACCCCTGGGAAAAGACGGACCACTAATAATAAAATTTGGAGAGGCCTCTTACCTGCGAATCGGAAGCGTGAAAAACCATACGCAGCTAGACTCGCGATCACCATGTCCACTATCGCTGCAAATGCAGCCACCGTAGCGCTGTTACGGAAGGATCGCATCGTGTTTTCGTTCGAGAGGACTTTCTGAAAATTCACCAGAGTCAACCTGCTGGGCAGGATCCCAATATAAAATGGTTCCCCTGGGTCACGAAAGGCAGAGATGATCATCCATAGGATCGGCAGCAACCAAAAGAAGGTAATCGCGCCAACGCTAAGATAAGTCAGCGAGTTAAGGATTTTCTTTTGAGCTTGACCTGGGTTATACACTTGTCCTCTCCCTACTCTTCGCGTTGCATTTGTATAAGCACCACTGCGGATATACCGATACATAGAACTAACAATATCATGCCGATAGCGCTGGCGCGATTCCAATCCATGGTGCCAAAAGCGATGCGATAAATGTAGGTGGCCAACACCTCCGTGCTCCGCACCGGCCCTCCTTGCGTTGTGACCCAAATGAGATCAAAATAGGCGGCGGTGGTCACAAGGTCAAACAAGCTCAGTGTAAGGATCAAATCCCGCACATGAGGTAATGTCAAGTAACGAATCCGCTGCAAAACAGACGCGCCATCCACCTTCGCAGCATCGTGCAGTTCCGGGTCCATGGATTGTAAACCAGCCAGGATCATCAGCATGTAGAAAGGTGTGAACTGCCAGACATTTATCAACGAGAGCGACCACATCGCTGTACTGGGTTTCGCCAGCGGCGCAAACTCAGCTTGGGAACCCAAGGCAGCTAAGATCTTTGCAATTGGGCTGATTAACGGATACGCCCACAATTGCGCGATAATTGCTACAACGATTGGGCTGAGCGCCCAGGGCAATAAGATCAGAGCTCGGCACGCGCCAAGAAACTTGCGGTTCAACCCGGTGTTCAACAATATCGCCAGGAAGAAACCAAGTACAATATGTCCAAGAGAGCTGAAAAAAGAAAATTGCAGGGTCTGCTTGAATACTTTCGGGAACATAGGGTCCGCGATCAGTTTGGCATAGTTCTCTAGCCCAACGTAAGTGTCAATCCCAGTGCGTCTGTTGAGATCGAATAAACTCAGACTGATCACGCGCAAGGTCGGGTAAATCGCCAATAGGGTGATCAAGATTACGGCTGGCGCAACGAATAAATAGCCAGAGCTGAGTCGATTTCGTCTCTTTTGGTGCGGAATGGTCGGAAGGGCAGTATCCATGATGTCTGTTCCCAGCAGTTAGAGAGGTACCAATCGTTCGTGCGAACTGTATTAAATTCGAGCGTTGAATTTTACCGTTTCTTTAGATCGGGAAACTGCTAGAGTCGCCAGGCCGCTTTTCCATAAAAAGGGCGGGGGTCCGACGAGCCTGCTGGGGGGAGCAGACTCGCCGGATTGACTAGGGGTGGTTAAGAACGAGAGTTACCGAACCCAGGCAGCCCACCAATCATCTGCCACGAAATCCTGCAAGGTCGCATCCCACTCGGCGGCTGCTCCGGCAAGAGCCTCATCAGGGGTCTGCTCCTGAAGATATGCTGCCTGGATGTAGCTGCGCAACACACTCTCCAGGTTCGAGCTGTCCGGATAGTGCGCTAATGGATACATCTTCTGGTTCAGCATGGCGTAGGCAGTGGCAGCCTGTTCAGGATCCTTAAGGAATTCTGGATCCTCGAGAATGGAAACGTTTGGCGGTGTGAAGTAGAATGCACTGGTCCATGCGCGCATACTCTCCTCAGAGACCATGAACTTGATGAACTCAAAGGCAGCTTCCGGGTTCTCAGATTTCGGGGAAATGCCGAAACCTGTACCGCCGATCAGGGCGCCCGTGGTCGTGTGAGTCGGCATCGGCGCGATGGTGATTTTAACATCGGGGTAGGTATTGCGGATGATGCCAAGCCATAGGTTGGCGTTCGTCCACATGCCTGCTTTGTCGGCTGCCAGCAAATCGATGCAGGCGTTGGCTGTAGCGCTCGTGGTGCCAGGTGGCACGACTTGCTCTGTTTGGATCAGGTCTACCATAAACTGTAGAGCCTCTGCACCCTCTGGCGAGTCGAAAGCGGACAGGCCATCCTCACCGATCATTGTACCCCCAGCCTGGAACAGGAAGGGGTAGAACTGGTAATCTGTGCCGGGATCTTCAGCCGAACCCATGATACAGAACCCATATTCCCCTGCATCTGGATTGGTCATGGCTTTGGCATAGGCGACAAAGTCCTCCCAGGTCCAATCATTGGGCGGCAGTTCCAATCCGGCTTTTTCGAGCAGGTTTGTGTTGATGATCACCATGCTGGGTGACACCCGCCAGGGGACAGCGTAGTATTTCCCCGCATATTCGTGGAAAACCCAGCCATTCTCAGACAGGCTGTTGAACCACTCCTCGCCTTCCTTTTCAATGAGAGGGGTAAGGTCCAGCGCCAGACCATTGGTGGCCGCACCCAATGTGAAGTAGGTCATGTAAACGTCCGGCGGGTTGCCCGCTTCGGTGGTGAGCACAAGCTTGGGGTAGTTATCCTCAGCCGGCACCGAGTCGACAGTGACGTGAATGTCCGGATGGGTTTCATTGAACTTATCGACCAGCGCCAGCTCTGCTTCGCTGCCCTCTGCCTGGCGCATGTAAACGATCTCGGCCACTTCGGCAGGCGGCGCCTCTGTAGCTGGGGCTTCTGTTACCGGAGCTTCTGTCTCAGGAGCCTCTGTAGCGGGCAATTCTTCCGTTACAGGTGCTTCGGTTGCGGGCGCCTCTGGGATTGCAGTCGGCTGGGCACATGCACCCAAAATCAACGCCAGAATGGCGATCAGGCTTAGCAACCAGAAATATTTAGATGTCTTCATTGCCTTTTCTCCTTATCGATATGGTTGGAATCCGAAGGTTCGATTTGCCAGCATTCAGGGATCTGTTGCTCTCTTCTAATCTCCAAATCCTTTCCTCCTTTCTTCTTCTCCTTGGATCGCTCCGATTGAATCACTGGTTGATTCCTCAATATTTTGCTTGGATTTCAGGCCTAAGGCATTAAGTATTTGTTGGCTTTGCTCCTCAATGGGTTTAGAGGGCACATACCCTAACCACGGGACATCCAGGCTCCGACGACATAGTTCATCCCGCAAAGCGCCTCCAAAAGCTCCAGTCCCAACAGCACCTCGTCTAGCCATCTCTTCTGGAGTTTCCAGATTGGCGATCAATTGCTCAAAGACCAGGTTTTTCCAGGTAACGCCGCGATCGAGTAGATCGAAATGGATTTGAGGGAATGGATCTACGAAGTCAAGTCCGCAGGTAGGGCTATCCTGAATATGGATGATTGCGAGAATCTTATACCCATTGACCACGTAGTCCTGAAGCCTATCCGCCGTCCAATTAGCCCACCAAGTACATAATTGGGGGTATTCCTTGATCCAATCCTGATCAAGCCTGTTTTTATCCAGGTCAAATTCAATGTGCCTGCGACCTACACCGCCCCAACCTAACGCTTCACAACAGGGCATTTGGAAGATTCCAATGCCTGCTTCCAAGATAGGGATCACGAAGTCGGTATAGGCACCCGCAATGTCGGCATAGCCAGGGAATTTGTTGTTGCAGTTGATGATGCAATGCGATACGAAAACAATTTTCTTGGAGCGACGATCTTGAAATTTCATGGTAACTCGAGTTCATTGATCAAATAATCTTCCCAGTTTTCTGATGATCCGATTTCCAATATTAAAGCTCATTTTTCACCCAAGCCGGGAGCATCGCGCTCAACTGCTGGCTGAGTTTCATCTGCCACATCACACTGAAACAAGCGGCTGGGTTTAGTAGACCTAACTCTGTTATGATTGCGGTTACTAAGTTTGCGGGCGTTTCATCAAATAGATATCCAGAGACTTTTACGAGGTCGGAATATTGCTGGTCGCCTAACACCTCGTGCCAATGGATGGGATCGACCCTGAAAGGAAGCCCGAGCAAGGTGCTCGAATCAAATTTCAAGGTATCTGCAGCAATGTAGAATGGCACCCCGTGAGCATGGGCTACGAGCGCACTTGGGTATGTCCCTACCTTACATAATGCAGTTCCGTGGGATGAAATGGCATCTGCTCCCACGAAAACGACATCGCATTGCGGGATCAGCTCGCCAATACAGGCATCAATACTTACAGAAACTGGGATACCATCCTTCTCCATTTCGGTAACAGTCCACAAACCTTCATTCGCCGGCCGTGATTCGGTCACAACGACGCTCAACGATTTTCCCTGTGCTTTAGCGCGGCGTAGGATGCGCCACACCGTCGAACTCATGCTGTACATGAAAACAGTATCGCCATCTCGAATTTTCTCGGCGCCGTATTGCGCCACTCTATCTAGGGCACCCTCGATCGAGGTGAAGAAATCATCGGCAGATTGCTTGATCGCGGCTTTGATCTCTGGAACAGAGGCTTTTTTCAACAATGCCTCTTCCATTGCCCCAATAATACGGTGCATAGCGTTGATCGGCGGAGCCAAAGAAGGCATCACTCGTAAGATATCGATCACAGCAGCATTAACTTCTCCAATGAAACCTTCCTTGTCTGAGGCCTGGCTATCTTGAACTAGCGCAACCAGGGCGGTAACAACTTCTTTTGCTGTATCCGCTGCTCCACCGATCACATCGGTTTTGATGCGTTCAACCACGGTCTCAATGGCGGGATGTTTGGACATTATTTCTTTCCTTTCTAAAAAGTTTATTAACTATCTCGGAAAGCCCAAGCGTGCAGTTTTTCGCTCAACTTGCTACTCAATCGCGTCTCGCCCATCAGCGCGGCGCAATCTTTTGGATGAAGGATGCCTCTTTCAGTCACAAGAGCATTAACCAATTCCGGTGGCGTTTGGTCGAATAAGTAACCGATAACCCTGGTCCTATCGTTACAGGTTGTATCGTACACGTCTTTCTCCTGGATTGGATCCAATCTCATGGGTAGGCCAAGGGTAGAAGTCAGATTAAACTTCATCGTGTCTACAATAATATACACTGGGACACTGTGGGCTTTAGCGACCAGAGCTGCCAGGTAAGTTCCCACTTTACACACCACACTGCCATCAGCCATCACTCCTTCGGCGCCGACCAGCATGATGTCCGCCTGCGGTACCAACTCGCCTACACCGGCGTCGATGCTGATCTCCACCGGGACGCCTTCCTGGGTAAGCCGGGTCGCCGTAATCAAGCCGTCGTTGTTTGGTCGGGATTCGGTAACCAGGACTCTAAATCTTTTCCCTTGGCGAGAGGCTTCCCTGAATGTGTTTACCATTGTTTCGCTCAAAGTGAAAGTGAAGACCGTCGATCCTTCTGGGATAAGTTCGGCACCAAAGCAGGCCATTCTCTCCCGCGCAAGTTCGGCCCATTCCTGGTAATTCCCAGCGTCGCTGGCGATCAAAGCTTTCAATGACTCAACGCTCAGCTCATCCACCAGGGCTTCCTCAACCCGGGACATTACCAGATGCATTACGTTCAGCGGGGGGGCGTAAGCAGGTAGAACCTCAAGCAAGGCATCGACTGCATCTTCAATCTCATTACAAAGTTCTTGGGTATTGGCTGCCCGGCTGTCTACGCTCAGCTCCGCAAAAGCGCGCATTACGTCTCGCCCGCTGCGAGCTGCATGCAGCTGTTTCGCTTGAAACTTCTCGCTAATCTCGCAGATAGCCGGATGCATAATCATAGAGAATCACGCCTGCAAATAAGTTCTTAGTATTGACCAGGCACAGCATGCTTAGCGAGCTTTCTCAACTCGCGCCATGAAGCGCGCCACTCGCTTGGGATCGACTGGGTTCCAAGTATAACCATCAACCTTAAGGCTGGAACCAACGATGACGCCATCAGCAATACTTAGGAAAGCTGCAATGTTATCTTCCTTGGCGCCAGTGTTAACAAAGACGGGTACCTCCTCAACCGCATCCTTGATTTCTGCCAGGGTGGCGATATCCGGCTCGGCGCCCGCCATCGGCCCAGAAACCAGGATGACATCCGGAATACAGGAAACCACAACACTCCTCGCTCGCTGAGCGACATTACGCGTCCCAAGAGAAGACGAAAACTCGGGGACAATGTTAAAAAAAACACGTACCTTCTTAGCTCCGATCTGGTTTCGAAAGCGGAGAACTTCACCCGCGTTGGGTGACCATAGGCCCATATCAGACTCATACAACCCGGTCAATACCTCCCGGACAAAAGAAGCACCAGTCGCATGCGCGATTGCCAGAGCTGCATAAGGATCCCATAAGAAGTCAACTCCAAAGGGAATAGTCTTTGGAGCCAGTTCCGTAACCACACGCGTCATGGCAGCGATTTGTTCAATCCCTGCCTTTAATACATAAGGTCGGTCGTCCTCGTTACAGAACATGATCGCGTCCACACCTTCGCGTAAGAGATGTTCGACATCTGGACGAACGTGCTCTACCAGGTATTCAACTCCATATTCCTCGTCGTATCGAGGAGTTCCTGGCAAAGCCGGCACGTGTGCCATCGCGATCACTGGCTTCTGAATTTTGAAGTGTTCTTTCACCCATGACACCATAGATATACTCTCCTGGTTGGTGTATGTTTAGCTATTCGGCAGTCAAAACCTGAATACCTGCTTGACGCAGCGCCTGAACCATTATTTTGGAGACACCACTATCAGTGACAATGGTATTCACGGCTGATAAAGGGCATACAGAAGCAAATGTTGTCCGCCCAAACTTGCTTGAATCAGCCACGACGATGATTTGGCGCGCAGTTCTAATCAAAGAACGCTTTACCAGGCTGTCTTCTAAGTTGTACTCGGTTAATCCATCTTGGAGACTTATGCCGCCGATCCCAATAAATGCTTTATCTACATGGATCTCGTCATAAGTTTGTTCAGCGATATGCCCAATCATGGAGAGCTCCCCAGGTCGGACAATTCCACCCGTTAGGATCAGGCGTATGTCTGTGCTAAACGAGTGATCCGTAACCAGCTCATAAGCAATCGGCAGGCTGGCCGTGACGATGGTGAGGTTATGGCGGTCTTTCAGGGCGCGGGCTATCTCCAGCGTGGTCGTGCCAACATCTAATGCGATGCTGTCGCCATCAGCGACCATTCCGGCAGCTTTCTGCCCGATTGCTCTTTTCAATTGTATTTTGCTTTGGGATCGAGATTGATAAGGGGGTTCAAAGGAACGACCAAATGCACTGACCGCCCCACCATGAACGCGACGTACAATGCCCGCTCGAGCCAGTTCCTGGAGGTCACGCCGCGCTGTCATCTCCGAAATATTGAAACGAGTGCAAATTTCGTCGATCGTAATCTTCCCCTCTTTTTGCACAATTGCCGATACTTCACTGAGACGCTCTACTTGAATCACGAGCACCTCCACGAATGCTTATGTTCTTTTCTGATAAAACTATAATTGAAATATGTTTGTATAATCATTATCGAACAAAACGCGAGTAAAATCAAATGTCAAATGTCATACAATCGGATATGTAATTTGTCAGGCTATGAGATTCAACCTGGGTAACGGTAAAATACGTATGAAAGTAGAAGGGAAATCGTCTAAAGGATGATAGAGTGTCGGCCGACGGCTGCAAATAGCTATTAATTTCAAGAAACGAGCTTTGTGAATAGTGAACATGAAGATCGCGGTATTATCCGACTTTGATGGAACCCTGACTCTCCAGAATGCACTGAATACCCTTTATCGAAAGTTCGGAGCTCCCTTCTGTAAAGAAGTTGAAGAACGCTGGGATCGCGGGGAGATCAGCACGATGGAGGAGATCACCACTTGCTTTTCCACATTTAATGCCAGCCAGGCAGATATGGAAAAGGCCTTGAGAGGAATCGCTTTAGATCCTGCAGTTCATCAATTCCTTTGCTTTTGCCGCGCACAAAATTATGAATTCGCTATTGTCAGCGATGGCTTGCTTTGGTACATCGACTTTATCTTAAGGAATCACGGAATTTATGAGGTGGCGATATATGCCAATGAAATCCATTTCGCGCCCAATGGCTTTCAGTTCTCATTCCCATGGCATGACTCGAGCTCACCCCTACGCGGGGTATCAAAGTTGAATATTGTACGCTCTTATCAGGCTAGGCGTTATAAAGTCGTGTTCATCGGCGATGGCTTGAGCGATACCGATGCGATCCAGGCAGCCGATATCGTATACGCTCGCGACGAGCTGTTGGAATATGCTCGTCTCCATGATATCCGGACAATAGCGTTCAATAGTCTGAGCGATCTTCTAGATAAATGGGAACCTCCCGATTAAAAGATCAATTTCTCACTCCACCGCCATCTTTCAAGCCCTGTTCGTGACCTTTCTCTGGTCGACTTCTTGGGTGCTGATCAAGATCGGCTTGTCCGGTATCCCGGCGCTGACATTTGCCGGCCTGCGCTACGGCCTGGCATTTATATGCTTGCTTCCCTTCTTGTTGCGTCCAGGCGAGATGGCCGCCCTGCGCAGATTGCCCGCTTTGGCCTGGGTGCGACTGCTGGCCCTCGGCCTGTTGTATTACACGTTCACCCAGGGGGCGTTGTTTGTCGGCTTGGTCCACCTGCCTGCAGTCACTGTCAGCTTGTTATACAATTTTTCGCCGATCTTCGTGGCTTTGCTGGGTATTCCCCTGCTGGTAGAGCGCCCCTCGATCTGGCAATGGCTGGGTGTCGCCCTGTCTATCACCGGCGCCACCCTATATTTCTACCCGGTAGCCCTGCCAGGAGGGGAGCTGATCGGGCTTGTGGCGGTAGCTATCGGCGTAATCGCCAACGCGGGCTCATCCATCCTCGGCCGGCAAATCAACCGGGCTGGGACTATACCCCCGCTTGGCGTCACAGCAGTCAGCATGGGTTTTGGGGCCTGCGTGCTGTTGTCCGCTGGCATTGTCAGGGAGGGGGTACCAGCGATCAGCCTGGCTAATTGGGCGATCATCGCCTGGCTGGCTCTCGTGAACACGGCATTTGCCTTTACGTTGTGGAACCACACTCTACGTACGTTGTCGGCAGTCGAATCCAGCGTGATCAATAACACGATGCTGATCCAGATCGCCATTTTGGCCTGGATTTTCTTGGGGGAGCGCCTGACGTGGCAAGAGGTAGCTGGTTTAATCGTTTCCGGATTAGGGGTAGTTATCCTTCAGTTAAGATCCTTTTCCCGCGGTTTCTCCTGACTCCCTAAAACCAGACCTTGAATAGATCCCGTTTTGCTTGTTGTAAATTGATATAATCCATCCTTGTGAACAGCTCCATCGGTGCAGCCAATCGCCAGATCGCCCGCGCCGCGGGCACGGTGATGGCTGCTTTTGTTTTGAGCTACCTGACTGGCCTGGCACGCCAGGTAATCGTGCTGAACGCCTTCGGCACCAGCGCGGCGATGGACGCCTTCAACGCCGCCAACCGAGTATCGGAAACCCTGTTCAACCTGGTGGCGGGTGGGGCGCTGGCCTCGGCTTTCATTCCCACCTTTACCGGATTGCTTTCCCAGGACGACCGCCGCGCGGCGTGGCAACTGGCTTCGGCCATCGCCAACCTGATCCTGGTCATCTCGGTGCTCGCCAGCCTGTTGGCAGCGGTCTTCGCCCCCCAGGTCGTGCGGATTTTCCTTGCGCCAGGCTTCGCCGCTGACCCCGCCCAGGAGGCGTTGACGGTCGATTTGCTGCGGCTGATGCTGCCGTCGGCGGTGATCTTCGGCCTGAGCGGCCTGCTGATGGGGGTGCTCAACTCGCACCAGGTCTTCTTTATCCCGGCCCTGGCCCCTTCGATGTACCAGGCTGGGATGATCTTCGGCGTACTCCTCCTATCGCCGCGCCTGGGCATTTACGGGCTGGCGTGGGGGGTCGTGATTGGGGCTGCGCTGCACCTGGCGCTGCAATTGCCGGCCTTGCTACGCCAGAGAGGCCAT
>DATDRM010000051.1:0-8068 GCA_035291705.1 Anaerolineales bacterium | reverse complement strand
TCCAGGGTCACCTCGCTCGGGGATACATTCGCCCAGCCCTGGCTGCTGTTGAGGGTTAAGTCATAAACGTCGCTGGCGGCATGGGTATTGGTGAGAGTGTGGTGATAAGTGGCCGTCAGACCAGGCAGGATCGATCCATTGACCCCTGGCGATAGCAAGACCCACTGGGCCAGCCAGGCATCGATGCGGCCCCAGCCAAAGATTGAGTTGGGGATTTGTGCGCCCGGGATGCCCCCGCAGACCTGGTCGCTCTCAATCAGCAGTGCAGTTTGTTCGATCACCTGCTCGATGGCGTCCACCTGTCCTCGCACAGCAGGATGCGCAGAGATAATCAAGGCCACCAGGCCAGCGACGTGCGGCCCGGCCATGCTGGTGCCGCTCATCCATGTGTAACTTCCACCGGGAATGCTGGAGTAAATCCAACTCCCTGGGGCGGAGATATCCGGCTTGAGGCGCCCGCTGCCGTCCAATGTCACCGGACCCCGGCTGCTGAAATCAGCAACGGAATCCTCCTCGGTAGTAGCCCCAGCGGTGAATGAGGCGTCATAGATCGCGGCGGGCGTGTCCACTGTGCTGCACTCAGGACCGCTATTGCCAGCCGAATGCACGGTCAGGATGCCAGCCGCCCTTACTGCTTCCACTACCGTCAATAATATATCTGGGTTGTCACAACCCTCTTCAGGTGGGCATGCCCAGGAATTGTTAATCACGTCTGGCGCCCTGGAAGGATCGGGATTCTGGTCGTTCAAGTCCGTCGGTGCCAGGAACCACTGGTAGCACTCGCTGTAGGTGATCGGGCTGCCGAAGCCCTGATCCATATTACGGCATCCGATCCACCGGGCGCTTGGAGCCATCCCGATCTGGTAGCTGTGGCTGGGGTCGTCCCCCAGCATGGTACCCATAGTATGCGTGCCGTGTCCATGATCATCGCAAGGCTGGCTGGTATCGCTGCCGCACGGGTTGCCGAAGCTCTCGTGGATAGCGTCATGCCAGTTGAAGTTATGGTCGGCGACGAAGCCATCCCAACCGCGGTAATGGCCCTTGAGTGCCGGGTGATCCCATTCGTAGCCGGTGTCCTGCCCCCCGATGACAGCCCCTTGACCAGTGTAGCCGGCCGCCCAAACCTGCGGGGCGCGCACTTTATCGATATTCCACTCGATCGCTTCAACCACGTGTTCAGGCAACGGAGTTGTAGGCTCAACTGGCCCGTCCAAACGCACCCAGGGATTGGCATAGATATGGGCCACGTCGGCGCGCTGCGCCATGACCTCGACCATGCGCAGGTCGCCGCGCGCCCAGATCATATTGGCGATCCAGAAGGGGCGATATTCTGCCGCGCCCGATTCCAGCGCCGCCAGCACTGGCTTTTGTGACCGCCTGGCAACCTCCGTCAGCCGCGCAAAGATGTAGGTGCCTTTTTCCAGTTTGGTCGGAAGCTGCCTTGCATGGCTCAGATCGGCCTGCTCAGCCAGGAAGACGATGAACTCAGTCTCCCCAGCCAAGGCTGAAGTGAGCACCCAGGGGTCGACTTTGGCTTGCCAGGGTGCAGCAGGGGCCGCGTGGGGTGTGCCAACCGCCGGCACCACGAACACCAAAAGTAAGATCAATGCTGCAAAGCGCACTTTTGTATCCAAGGAAATCTCCTAAAACTCGCCACCCGCAGGTAGATAATCTCCCGTTTATAATTTTATCAGCAGTTTGATCTCCGGCCAGATCAAAGGCAGCACGACCAGACCCCCCGCCACCAGCGACCCACCCGCCCACAACAGCGACGAGGAGCTGAGCAAAGACAGTCCAAAAACCACCAGTGCGCTGCCCATCAAAGCCAGGCCTGCCCGGACCAGGGTGCTGCCCACCCGCAACAGCCCGGGGATTTTGCGGTTCAAGAGGAAAAGCAATAGCAACGCCTCTCCACTGAAGGCCAGGCTGTTCGCCAACCCGATCCCGGGCGCGCCCAAGGGACGCGTCAGGATCAACGCCAGGAAAAAGAAGCCAGCCGCAGTCAGGGCAGCCGCCACCAGGGGTGTGCGTGCATCCTGTTGGGCATAATACGCCCGCACCGCCACTTCGAGCAGCGCGTGTCCCACCAGGCCAAGCAGGAATCCGCGTGCCGTCCAGACCACCAGCTCTGTCCCGATCTCGTCGAAGTTCAACAGCCCGACGACGGGGCGCAGAGTCATCCCGATCAAAAGGGCGGCGGGGATGCTCAGGGCCAGCATCACCCGGATAGCATGGTTCAGCGACTGCTGGAATCCTTCTCTTTCGCCGCGGGCAACCTGCTCAGAAAGGGTCGGCAACAAGGCGGTGCCAATCGCCGAGCCAATAATCGTCTCCGGAACCTGCATGAACAACCAGCCCAAGGCGAGCGCGTTCACCGAACCGGTGATCAGGAACGAGGCGAACCTTTCCTGGAGGATGAAGATCAACTGGATGCAGAGCACGTTCAAGGCGCGCGGCACAAGCACGGTGATGACCTGTCTTACCCCTGGATTGCTCAGATCGATAGTGGGTCTCCAGCGGAAGCGATAAATCACCAGCCCAGGCAGCTGCACAAATAGAAACAGCGCCGACCCGAGCACAGTGCCGTACACCACGCCTTGAATCCCCATGCCAAAGGCGGGCAGGGTGAGTGGGCCGAGATGGTAGCCGTTTTCCGGCGCCAGAACAAGCAGCCCGAACAAGGCGCCTATATCGTACATGCTGGGCGCCATGGCGGGCAGGAGGAAGTGCTGGTTGGCTTGCAAACCGGCGATCACCAGCCCGGCCATCGAAAAAAGGATCGTTGAAACCAGGTTGAGGCGCATCAATTCGGCTACCAGCGACTGCTGTGCCGCGCCAAAACCAGGGGCAAGGATGCGCACCAGCTGATCTGCAAAGATCGCCACCAGGGACGATAACGCGGCGGTGGCCAGGAAAACCAGGTTGGCGACGCGTGCGAAGAGGTCCCACAGTCCTGGCCTGCCCCTCTTCTCCAGGTATTCGGAAAGCACCGGGATCAGCGCAATAGCCAGGGCACCGCCGGCAATGATGGCGAAGAGCAGCTCGGGCAGGGTATTGGCAGTCTCGAAGGCGTCCAGCTCGGGGGAACGTCCAAACTGGCGGTTGACGATCAATCGGCGCAGCAGGCCAAGAACCTTCTCCAGGCCAAAGAAGACAGCGACGATCAGGGAAGCGCGGGCGACACGGGACATGGGGGCGAGGGATCAGGAGACAGTGGTCAGTGGTAAGTGATCAGGAATCAGTGACTAGGTAAGCAAGAAATTTGAGAGGAAGAGAGATCTGGGCTGAATGGGGCCTGCTATCCAGTCGAGGTACTGCCGCCACAGGGGTAAATCCAATCCCAACGTATGGCGCTGGATGCGCTGGTACACCACCGGCATGCGTGTCAGGGTGACGAAATCCCAGGGGATGGCCTGGATCAGCAGGAACAAGATGGTCTGGAAGACAAGCAGGGTAATGAATGCCCGCAGAAAACGTCGAGCCAGGAAACTTGCCATTTACCAATATTACCAACATTTCCCCCCGGTGGTTCGACTTTCCAGAGCATCACCTGATTTCCAATTCGACCCACTTGTGAGACAATTCCCCTGGGCCATACAGGTCCTGTTTGCCATCCTGATTGCTATCATATCCGTCAGTGATCTCTCGATAGAGGTTCACGCTAAGTTCAATCCGGTTCAGCCCTTTTTCCAATGGGGGCAGTGGAAACTTCCATTCCACTGCAAATCCACCTGGTATGGGAATTGGCTCACTCCAATAATCGTTTACTCCGGGGTAAATCAATTCATTCAGCTGCACCGTCATATCGGCCGCTGCGATGAATTCCTGGGCTAATTCGCGCGAAGTTGCCATCCAGACCCATTCCAGGACCGCCGGGTAGCCAGCGGGCCAGGCGAGGGTTTCAGAAGACGGGAAAACTGGCATGGGATAAGGCTCGGTGAGGAAACAGACCGAATAGTTATCGAAGCGAGCCTGCAACCCAGGGGTCTCGTTGCTGAGAGCTATCAATCCGGCATAGTGCGGTCCGGTACTCATCTCCTCAAATATTGCAGACCGAAGAGGGATGCCATTGGCGAACATGGCGATCAATGGACCGCTGCGAGCCACGCTGATTTGCGTCCTGCCACCCTTAGGTGATAACAAACCGGAAAATTTAAATTCCTGGATCTCCGCCCATTCCCCGTCGGCGTCGACCTGGAATAAACTATAATAGCCACCCGTAGAGATCATAAATACATAGAGCAGGTCGGGATTCTCAACTTTGTTTGCACCAAAAACGATGCCATATGCCCCTGATCCAGGCGCGCCCTGTTGGACATCAACGGTGTACAGGGCATCGACTTCCTGCTCACCATCGGTCGTCCAAACCCAACTGTCCGGTTCTTTCATGGTAAGGCGTAATTCGCCGGAAACCAGTTCCGACTTCGCAAAATCCGGGTTGAAGACACCGAACTCGCTGGAGGTGAAGTCATCCAGGCGCAAAGCCGGGCATTCAAACGCGAAAGGTTCTGGCGGCAGATTCGCAGCCGGTTCAACCGGTTCGCTGGTGGGTTCACCGGTCGCAGGAGAAAAATTGTATTGAGAAAGATCTCCCTCGCCGGATTGGAGAAATGAGAGATCTATTCTATGATTATCGGGGAGATTCAACGTGAACATAATGGAGGTCCCTGACACCGAGAACATCCACAGGATCGTGTTAGGAAATCCCCCGACGTTACCGGCGAACGTGCCGCTAGGCAGATCCTTGCGCCCGTTCTCATCGACGACGAAAACCTCTCCCAGGTCGACCCACTGGCTGATTTGCTCGAACTGCTCGGAATCGACGGTTGCCTCCACAACAAGCAGGAGGTCGTCCGGGCTGTCGGGCTGGTAGATCTGGCGCTGGAAGTTCTGGTCGGTGAGTTCATATTTGTCCTGTTTTAAGGCATAATTCAAAGATAAGTCCACACCTGCCACGTTTAACCTGGCGCCGATCACGACCATTCCAAGTTGAGCCGTTAGGGTTGGCGTTACCGCTGGCGTGGGAGCCAGCGTTGGCGTTTCCTGTTCAGTAGGGACCAGCGTTGGAGTCTCGCTGGGCTCGATTGGCGAGGTCGCAGTCGGAACGCTTGGTTGGGCCGTTGGTGGGGGGAGCGTTGGGGCTTCCGGGCTGGCGGCCTGGGGATTGCAGGCGGCGACCAGCAAAACTGCCATTAATCCCATATGTACGGAAAACAGTTTTTTACCCATTTCGCACGCTCCTTGATGATTCAAGGCAATTCAAGGGTATTCTCCCCGCACTCGGGCGCGCTGGAACTGAGAGAGTTGCTGCCAATCTGAATGGAATGATCTACATTTGAGAGGAGGTAATATTTATTCTTGCCGGGATGGATAATCCTTGGCTTGCCTTCGATGAGGATGGTTTCATTCTCTGGTCCGGATTTAACTACGTATAGAATCCACTGGCCTGCCGGGGCCCCATTTGGACAAATTGCCTGATCTGGAACAGACTCGCGGATTTCAAAATCATCGAATTCAATCTCTGCCCGGTCCCCGGCATTATCCAAGGCGACCGCAAAGCCCGCTTTGCCGGATTTCAGCCGATCATCATCCATCTCAGCGACATAATTCCCATTGATAAAGAAAACGAAATGCGCTCCCTCTCCTGAAACCGATAGGATGTTAATCCGGCCTGACTGGATCGTTTCGCTTCTGGTCCCTTCTACCAGGACGAACAATTCGCCCTGGTGGAGTGCTCGAACAGCAAAGTTATTTCCATTGTAAATATAGAAAAAATAGAAATTATCACCGGACTTACGAAAAACAACACCATAACTGGTGCTCATGGGAGCATCGATGACCAGAACATCGGTTGTGAGATAGAAATCCGTTAATTCTTTCATAGATGGATTTGAAGTAATTATCCCGCCACGATATGCCTGGATCTCGGCGTGATATTTTCCATCCTTAATACTCAGATTAGTTAACATGCGTTGACTGCTATTGGAGCCGGTTGGCCAGGAGCGCTCGTTTGAATCGAAGGTCTCGCGGAAGACCAGCGACCAATACGAAGGAGCTGCCAGCGTCGCCTTGAACCTGGCGTTGGCCGTCATGCTTGCGATTTTGGTTTGTTGTTCCTGGGTGGCGCGCAGGTTCAGCGTGGGAGTGAACGTGCTGGTTGGCGTTGGTGTGTCATTGGGAAGAGGAGTGACGGTAAAGGTCGGTGTTTTCGTAGCGCTCGGCTCAGGAGTATCCATCGGCTTGGAGGGGCTCGCGGACTGTGAAGGCTGGCAGGCTGATAAGAACAATCCTGCCAGACTAAGAGACACGAGAAGGAGACTTGAAAAACGCTTCATGGAAAATCCATGAAAATTAGATACTTGCAAACATTACTTTACCAAGAATCACTTGGAAAGTCAAATAAAAAAATCACCCCCCACGGCTTTCTTAAAGTCGAAATTTGAAGCGTTCGCGCCTGCCCCATTACAGCACCTATCGGCGCATTCTGGAAACCTGCCTGGACGGGGAAGAATTCGAACAGCTGATGAGTGCGTTCATCGCACAGTAGTCGCTCCAAATCTTGGAAGCGGGGGGGACTACGTCTGGATTGTCAAAGATAACCAACCGACGACCCGTCAAGCCATCGAGCAGTTATTCGCCCCAGAGAAGCCAGTTGCGGGTCTGGGATGCCCACCGATGGATTTCCAACAGGCGAGAACCGTCGAAAAAGCGCACGGACGCCTGGAAGAACGCACCATCACGGTCAGCAGCCTGCTGAATGATTACCTGGATTGGCCTGCAGTGGCTCAGGTGTTCAAGCTGGAACGGCACTTCACTGACCTGGCGACCGGAGCAGTGGATCAGGAAGTGCGCTATGGGCTGACCAGCCTGTCTAGCCAAAGGGCCAGCCCAAAACGCCTGATGGAAATTTTGCGTAGCGAATGGGGCATCGAAAATGGCCTGTACTATCGCCGCGATGTCACCTTCCAGGAAGATGCTACCCGGATGGCCCGCAAGAGTATGGGGTGAGCCAAAGCAACCATCAACAACTTGGTGTTCAGCCTGCTGGCTATCCAAGGCTTTCGCAATTTCGCTCAGGCCAGACGTTACTTCGATGCTTGTCCTCAGAGAGCCTTATCCATCATTTGTGGACTTTAAGTAAGCCGTGCGGTTTAAAGATAGATAATGTTGCGCCACACCCCCAGCTATGGTAGAATCGGCGCGCTCAGGAGGGATTCCTTGATAAACCGGAGGGATGGCCGAGCGGTCTAAGGCGGCTGTCTTGAAAACAGCTGTGGGGTCACACCCACCGGGGGTTCGAATCCCTCTCCCTCCGCCTCTGGATTGCTGATCTTGATTGCGCCCTAAATCAGCAATCTAAAATCAGAAATCTCCAATCGAATTGGGGAGGTGCCAGAGAGGCCGAATGGGGTCGCCTGCTAAGCGATTGTCGGGGCTTTAAACCTCGACCGCGGGTTCGAATCCCGCCCTCCCCGCCAGGGATAAAGCGCCTGCTTAGATAAGCGGGCGCCTTTGTTTAAGCACCGCGAGCAGCTCCGCCAGCCTCTTGTCCCTCAACTGCTGGATAGTCCTTATTTACAATAGGTTGCGCCCCCACAGGATTACGAACACGCCCAACAGCGCAATCGCCGCGCCGATCAAATCATAACGATCCGGGCGCCAGCGATCGACGACCAGGCCCCACAGCAGGGACAACACAACAAATATCCCACCATAAGCAGCATAGATACGTGCGAAGGCAGCTTCACTCTGGAAAGTCGGGATCACACCGTAGAGAAACAGGATCATTCCCCCCGCGACTCCAAGCAGGATTCCCTTCCCTCCGCGCAACCATTGCCATACCAAATAACCGCCACCAATTTCGGCAAGGCCAGCAAGAACGAATAGCGCCAGCGATCTTCCAATTTCAAGGATTGTCATGTCGTTTTCACCTCATTTGGATTTGAGCTTCCCATGTTTATAACAGCGGCCTGTTCCAGGCTTTAGGGGGCTCCCCAGTCCTGGTAGCCTGCGACCTCTGGATCAGAACGGTAGGCGGCAAAGGATTCCAGGTCGGAATCCTGGAACG
>DATDRM010000050.1:0-5759 GCA_035291705.1 Anaerolineales bacterium | reverse complement strand
TGTCGTACAGCGGCGCTTCGATGTAGACCCGTGAGCAGGCGGAGCACTTCTGGCCCTGCAACCCGAAGGCCGAGCGCATGATCCCGATCGCCGCGCGTTCGATGTCGGCGTGGCGGGAGACGATCGCCGGGTTCTTGCCGCCCAGTTCCAGGATGGTCGGGCGGACGTAAGGTCCTTTGGCGAAATCGCGGAAGATGCCCATGCCAACATCGAAGGAGCCGGTGAAGGTGACCCCATCCACCTCGGGGCTTTCGATCAGCGCCTGGCCAAGGGTGCTCCCCGGTCCGGTGACATAGTTGACCACGCCATCCGGCAAACCCGCATCGCGGAAGCACTCCGCCAGTAAGCGCACAACCCAGGGGGTATCGGTAGCGGGTTTCATCACGATCGTGTTGCCGGTCACCAGGGCAGCGCCCGCCGGGCCTCCTGTCAGGGCAGTTGGAAAATTGAAGGGGCTGATCACCAGCCACACCCCATAGGGGCGCAGGACGGACATATTTGTGGAGGTGTAGCCCACCAGCGGGTCGCGACCCATCTCCACGAAATAGCCCTCGTTCTTTTCCATTTGATAACAGGAGTAACGCACCAGATCGGCAGTTTCGGCCACGTCTCCCAGGGATTCCATGCGATTCTTGCCTACCTCCATCGCCATCGCCGCGCCGATCTCAAAGGTGCGCTGGTCGATCAGGTCGGCGGCCTTGCGCAGCAGCGCCACGCGCTCCTGCCATTTCATCCCGCTCCACAGCGGGAACGCCTTGCGGGCGGCAGCCAGAGCCTCCCCGGCGTCGCGCGCTGTGCCCTTCTGGAACACCCCCAGCACCAGGTCCGTATTGGCCGGGGAACGATCTTCAAACTTCTCGGCGGCAAAGCGATCCTTGCCGTCGATGATCATCCCGTATTCTCTTCCCAGGCCGCCCTTGACTTTGGTTAGGGCTTCGTCGAAGCGGGTGTGCAATTCTTCGGGCGGGTTGAACATTGTGGAGTAGGTCAGCTTGAATGTGTCCGGCATTGGCGATGACTCCTTTCTTTTGTTAGTCGCGCAGTCTTATAGGACATTTGTCTGTTAGTCGGATAGTCTAATAGTCTGGTAGTCTTATAGTCCCATCTGGAAACGATTATTGACTTCCTCATTGTAAGTGATTAGCAATTTAATGAATGACTCAAAGAATAAACGACTATTCGATTACCTGGCTACTCGACTATCTGACTAATATAAGTATAGCCCAGGCTGGCAGTCTCGTCAAAGATAGGTGTAGCTTTCTGCGCCTGACAGACTTCCTGATTTCCTTTGCCAATCCTCAAAACTCGTCGACGGCTTCGCGTTATGCCCACTTCAAAAAAAGGGGGGTAAACTTAGGATAAACGGGTGATTGACAACGCATAAAATAAGTGTATTATTTAATTTGAAATAGTTCGTTTCGGTTTAATTTTGCCGTGCGGAGGCGATCAGGTGTTGCGACGAGGCCCGGCATCCAGTCACAGTCAAAACGCGATTGTCCGTGATCGACATCGAGGATAATCGTGTTTTTCATTTGAAAGCTCCTTGAACATCGCTGGCAACACAAAACATGGGGCGTCGATAAAGTTCAGCGGGGAATCTGCGTTTGTTAGTTTCCCGTAAAAAAAGGAGGTGATCGGTCCGATAATTGTCATTGGGGAGGTCTGGATCTATCGTTTCGAATCAGTGAGTTCCAAAGGGGAATTGATAGGAGGATCAAATCATGAAACCCCTAATTCGCTTCCTGTTCGTTTCTGTTGTTGTGCTTGGGATGGTCCTTATCGCTCCAGACCCAACTGCAGCTTTGGGAGGGGGTACGATCCATAAAGAGTACTACGGAACAACCGCCGACGGCAAAGACGTTTACGAGTACACCCTCACCAACCACAAGATGATGGAGGTGAAGATCATCACTTACGGCGGCATAATCACCTCCATTAAAGCGCCGGGTCGCCACCACCAATGGGCTAACGTTGCACTCGGCTTCGACAACCTCGGTGACTATGAAACCAAGAATCCCTATTTCGGCTGCATCACGGGCCGCTACGCTAACCGCATCGCTAAGGGAGTATTCACCCTGGACGGAGTAACCTACTGCCTGGACATCAACAACGACCCGAACTCGCTGCACGGTGGTTTTAAGGGGTTCGACAAGCAAGTCTGGGAGGTCACGAAAGAATCCATTAAGAAATACGAGGTTGGCATCGAGCTCTACTATCTTAGCCCCGCCGGAGACGGCTGGACTGGTCAAGCGCCTAACCCCTACTGCCCCGCGGGGGGTGTGTATGGATATCCCGGGAACCTCGACACATACGTGACCTATACTTTGACCGACAAGAATGAGATCCGTATGGATTACCGGGCTACCACCGATGCTCCAACTGTCGTCAACCTGACCAACCACACTTATTGGAACCTGGCCGGCGAAGGAACAGGTACCATTTACGACCATATCTTGAAGATCAACGCCGACTTCTACACGCCAGATGACACAACCTTGATTCCGACCGGCGAGATCGCACCTGTAGAAGGGACGCCATTAGACTTCACACACAAGAAACCTATTTCCGATGGAATTCGGTCTGACCATCCGCAGATCGTCATCGGCAGGGGATTTGATCATAACTGGGTGCTGAACCCACCCGATGATGATGATGATTTACTGATCCGGGCAGCGACCCTGTTAGAACCGAATTCCCGCCGCGTCCTGAAAATCTTGACCACCGAGCCAGGCATCCAATTCTACTCGGGCAATTTCCTGGACGGGACACTGTATGGCACCAGCCACCACGCTTACCGGCAGGGCGATAGTCTTGCCCTGGAAACCCAACACTACCCTGACTCGCCGAACCACACGAACTTCCCGCCCACGGTGCTGCGCCCTGGAGAGACCTATCAGACGACGACTATCTTCAAATTGAGTGTATGGAACAATTCAATTGAACTGCTCGATTGGTAATCAGGCTTGAATGGAACTGAACCAAGCCGATATGCTAGAGCGGGTGCACCGGTATCGGTGCACCCGCATCTCAGCTAAGAGCAGCGGGAACAACATCGCCGAAATTTAATCCTACCAATGGCTAACATTACAATTGTTAGCCCCCGGTATGAAGGGGTGCATGTCAATTGGGGGGCGAGTTGTAGGCAGTCCGCCAGAGCTCATCAAAGTGGCGGCTCATAATTGCAGCCCAAACAGGCAGTAAGCGTTCTGCCCCTGGCCAGCTCCAGCGCATGCCAGAGCCAGTAAATCGATCTTTGAAGCGTTTCCCACCCCTCTCGACCATACAGCCCAGGTACCAGCAACCGCTTTTCTTGCTTTTCCACGGCCAGCTGGGCAATGTCCCATCAAAGCTCCTTTCGTAATTCCAGCGCAATGTCTTCGATATGTGCCAAGTCCGGCTAGGGATGATCCGCCTCCCATGCCAAATATTCATCAGTCACCTTTTCCATTTAGTCAGCAAGCGACCCCGCTTCTCTTCCTTGCTCCGTTTCTTGGCTACCTCATAAGCCTGGGGATAGCCTTATTCTCTCACATCCCCGCGCCCATAAACTGACATACACCTGTGTGGGAGTCCCCTTCTCGGGCATGACGTATGTCATGGCATTAAATGTTATGAATTTGTAATAGGCATTACTGCATTGCACAACTTGACAAACACCTTTATATTTGCTATTATGTTATCGTTCCCGATAACGATAACAATCTTTCCATTCGAAGGTTCTTCCGGTTATGTATGTTTATAACAAACGACCCACAATCAAGCAGGTTGCCGTAGCCGCTGGAGTCTCTACTCAGACCGTTTCCCGGGTGATCAATAATCGACCTGATGTTGCCCAGGAAACTCGCGAGCGTATCCAGCAAGTCATCGAAGAGCTTGGCTTTCAGCCAAGCGCCCTGGCTCGTAGCCTAATCCAGCAGCGCAGCTATACCCTTGGTGTCGTCACTGCTGGTTTGAAATATATCGGTCCCTCACGGACGCTCAATGGCATCACCAGTCAGGCAGAGAAAATGGATTACACCCTGCTCCTTAAAGAGCTCTCCCGCTTTGATAGCGAAAATACTGAGCCCATCCTACAGACCTTACTATCCCGCCACGTGGACGGGATCATATGGGCAGTACCTGAAGTTAGCGACAATCATTGCTGGGTGGATACAGCATTAGCAGAAATCCCCGTCCCTATCGTTTTTCTGACCATGGAAAAACGTCCGCACCTCTCGATTGTCCACTACGACAATTTTTTGGGTGGAAATATGGCCACCCAACACCTGCTCCAAGGAGGCTACCGGCGCATCGGACACATCTCCGGACCGCTGGACTGGTGGGAGAGCCGCCAGCGAAAAGCTGGCTGGCAAGCCGCCCTGGCGCAATTCGGGATCGAGGCGCAAGAAGCTCACTGCACCGAAGGCAATTGGTCGTCTTCGTCCGGCGATATTGCCTTTAGCCAATTACTTGCACAGTATCCGGAAATGGATGCAGTTTTTGTTGCCAACGATCAGATGGCTCTGAGTGTCTTACAGACCGCTTGTCGGGCAAATATCGCCGTTCCCTCACAACTGGGGGTTGTTGGGTTCGATGGTCTCGCCGAAACGCCCTATTACTGGCCTCCGCTTACCACCGTCATCCAGGATCAGCATCTGCTCGGTTGCACCGCCGTCGAGGAGATTGTCCGTTTCATCGAGGTAACGCGCAGCCACGATGTGCCCTCTAGTCCCAGGACAATCGTTTTAACGCCGGAATTGGTAGTGCGTAAAAGCTCTGAGCGGATTCAGTTAGGAGTGCTCTGATGTTTGATCTCAAGCAATTCGAAGTCTGGTTTGTGACTGGCAGTCAGCATCTATACGGTCCCAAAGCGCTCGAGCGGGTTGCCGAGCATTCCCGCCAGATCGCTGCCGCATTGAGCGCCTCGCCGCACATCCCTGTACAGGTGGTCTTCAAACCCATATTGACCACCCCCGATGCCATCCGCCAATTGTGCCTGGAAGCCAATTCCACAGTCAATTGCGTCGGGTTGGTGACCTGGATGCACACTTTCTCCCCCGCCAAGATGTGGATTTCTGGGTTGAGCCTGCTGAAGAAACCCTTCATTCATCTTCACACTCAGTACAACCGCGAGATCCCCTGGTCGGAAATCGACATGGATTTTATGAACCTGAACCAGTCCGCCCACGGCGACCGAGAGTTTGGCTTCATCGGCAGCCGCATGCGCCTGAACCGCAAGATCGTCGTTGGCCACTGGCAGGATGCGGACGTTCAGTCCAGCCTGGGGGTATGGGCGCGCGCCGCCTGCGCCTGGAACGACGCCCAGTACGGCAAGGTCGCCCGCTTTGGCGATAATATGCGTGATGTGGCTGTAACCGAAGGCGATAAAGTCGAAGCCCAGATGCGTCTGGGATTTAGTGTCTACGGCTACGGCGTGGGCGACCTGGTCTCCGCAGTAGACCAGGCCAGCGAAGCTGAGGTTGATCATCTCGTGGAGCTGTATTTCGACGAGTACGACGTCGTTCCAGTCCTGCTCCCGGGCGGCGAGAAGCACGCCTCCTTGCGCGCGGGGGCGCGCATAGAAGCGGGGTTGCGCAACTTCTTAAAAGCAGGCAATTTCACTGCTTTCACCACTACCTTCGAAGACCTGCATGGCCTGGCCCAACTGCCCGGCCTGGCAGTGCAGCGCCTGATGGCGGACGGCTACGGGTTCGGCGCCGAGGGCGACTGGAAAACGTCCGCACTGGTGCGCGCTATGAAAGTCATGAGTAGCGGGCTCG
>DATDRM010000049.1:0-3146 GCA_035291705.1 Anaerolineales bacterium | reverse complement strand
CTGCAGGACGTAGCGGGCGCTGGGCAGCAGCTTGATCAAGCCCTGATCTAGCAAGGTGCGCACGGATACACCTTCCCACTCCGTATCGAACTTGCTCCAGCGGGTGACACAATGGATGTCCATCAGCAGTTTTGTGCGCGGTAGCCGGTTGAACTCCTCCCAAGTCCAGCGCACTTCCTGCTCCACTTCACCCCAGACACGGAAATCCCACGTGGCGGGGTTGAAGCGGGGGACAGGCCCATAGTGCAGGATCGGGAATTTTTGGGTCAGGGATTGGCCGGGTGGCAAGCGGCCTTCTTTTCGGACGCGATCTTCGTCTTGTTTGCGTTGAGAGATGCTGTCGAACATCGTCACCTCCAGGTGACGAATTATATCAGACCGAATCGGTCGGTAAACCTCTATTAAATCTTTGTACTTTCCCCGGGTTCCAGGATATGCACCCTGGCGCTGGTCTCCTTTTCCACCCGCTGCGCCCAGGCATGGGGGTCCTGGGCGATCAGTTCCCAGGTGTTGAAGTGGATCGGGATCACGACTTTTGGCTGCAGCAGTTTTACGGCGCGCAGGGCGTCGTCCGGCCCCATGGTGTAATTATCGCCGATAGGCAGCACCGCCAGGTCGAGGCCTTCTTCGCCGATCAGGCGCATATCGCCGAACAGGCCCGTATCACAGGCCATGTAGACTTTCTTTCCGGCGTTGGTGGTGAGCAGGAAACCGGCCGGGTTGCCGCCATCCGAGCCGTCCGGCAGGCAAGAACCGTGGATCGCCAGGGTCAGCTTAAGGTAGCCAAAGGGGTGTTTGAACCCGCCGCCCAGGTGCTGGCCGTGGGTCTTTACCCCCTGTTTCTTCAGCCAGATGGCGATCTCGTTATTGCTGATCACGGTCGCGCCGGTGCGTTTGGCGATGGGCAGGGTATCGCCGACGTGATCGTCATGGCCGTGACTGACCAGGATATAATCGGCTTTCACCTGCTCAGGACTGGCGCTGGCGACCGGGTTGCCGCTCAGGAAGGGATCGACCAGGATGTTGTAGCCGTCTGTTTCCAGTCCTAAGGCGGCGTGTCCAAACCAGGTAAGTTTCAGGCTCATCGTGACCTCCGCATCGATTATTCCAAAATAACATTTATATGCTGATGCCCCTCCTCAGGAATCTGTTCGGGAGACCGTTCGTCTTTCCTCCGGTGAATTCCAAAGGGGATCTGGAGTATAAAGCCCAGGGCGATCACAGCTTCTCCAACCAGCACGCCAATTTCTTGATAAGGGCCATAGTAGGGGATTTGCGGGGAGAGCTGGCTGCCGAAGCCGAAGACGTCCGCCATGCCGGCTGCGAAGGCGATCACAAAGCCGGTGCTGACCAGCCGCAAGCCGATATCGGCGACAATCGTCTTGGCAATCCCATTCCATAGCCCGTTCATGCAGATATACCCCCCCATGCAGATCACCGCCAGGCCGATTAAGAAGACGCCGATCTGGACAAAGCCAACCACCGGGCTGCGGTCCAGGCCAAACAAGCCGGGGGCCGCGCCGATCACGAAAATCAAAAAGCCTAGCAGGGCGACGACCAGCCCCACGCGGGTGCGGAAGCGCCCGTTGCCAGGCAGAGAGGAGCTCTCAGTCATGCGTTTTCTGGGAGGGTGCTCCGTAACAGGGAAAGCCAGTTGGCTCCCAAGATGGCGGCGATATCGCTTTCAGTATACCCTTTTTCGGCCAGGATGGGGATTAATTTCCGTAGATCGGCGATGGTGTCGATCCCTGCGGGGGCTGCCTGGAGGCCAAAGCCGCCGTCGAAGTCGCTGCCCAGGCCAGCATGGCGTGCGTCGCCGGCCATCTGGCAGATGTAATCGATCTGGGCGGCAACGGCTTCCAGCGTCACCGCCTGGCGCCCATCGCCTGGCGTCCATCCCCAGGCGAGGAAGCAGTTGTAGGGTACAATGCCAACGATCCCGTCGCGCTCGATCAAGCCGCGCAGGGCGCGGTCGGATAGAAAACGATTGCTGTCCCCGCCCTTGAGCAGGGCAAGAGCGTTGGAGTGTGAGGCGATGATCGCCTTCGGGTAAGCGTCCAACGCCTGCAAGGCAGCCTGCTCGTCCATGTGGCTGAGGTCGAGCGTGAAGCCGAACTCGGCCATGGCTTCCAGCAAAGCATAACCCTCAGCGGTGAGAGGTCCCGGTTCGCGCGTCCCACCACAAAAGCGATTGCCAGCCCAGGCTGGGCCGATCAAGCGCACGCCGCGCGCCCACCATTCTTCCAGTTCTGCCGGTTCTCGCACCCCTTCTGCACCCTCCATCAGGACGGCCAGCCCGACCGGGTGGGCCTCTCCGCCAGGCTGTTCCCAGTCAGCCAACACCCCTTCCAGGTCGCCTCGCGTCCGGATCAGGCGGAACTGCTCAGGAGCATTGTCGACCAGGCGGTGGTAGGCGTCCAACTGGATGGAGTAGATGGCGTGCGCCTGTTCGAAGGTAGTATAGACTTGCGTATCCCAATCGCCGAGCTTATGCCGGGCCGGAGCGGCAAACAGGCTGGCGAAGACCACGGCCACCTGGCCGCGCTGGAAGTCCGGCCAGCCGAGCAGCGTATCGCCATTGTGGAGGGGCGCATGGCTCCCTTTTTCGCGCTGGCGGGTTTCCTCGGCGGCCTGGGTGTAATCCCGGCCAAAGGTAAGCATGTTCCAGGCCAGGTCTTGGTGTGCGTCTACGATTAACATAGTGGTCAGTTTTCAGTAATCAGTATTAAGTTGAAAGTGAGGGCGGCCTCTTCCCGCAGCCTAGCGAAGTCTGACATAAATATCCCCAGATGAGCGTCATCCGCATCCGATTAGGGCTTTATCGAAAAAATCCGCCAGGCGCAGGTATAGTTTCTCCTGGTTAGCCGTCTTAACGATCCCGTGCCCTTCGTCCTCGAAGACCAGCAACTCGTAAGGGATATGGTGCGCTTCCAGGCGTTCTCGCACCAGCCGCACGTTCTCCGGGGTGACGTTCGGGTCCTGAGCGCCCTGCACGATCAGCAGTTTGCCTCGAATCTCCTGCACGAAATGGATTGGCGAGCGCTCGAAGTACTTCTCCGGCACCTGGTCGGGCCGGCCGCCGATCATCTCCTCGCTATACGGGCGCAGGTCGGGCCGCGTGGTCTCGTAGTCCACCACCAGGTCGG
>DATDRM010000048.1:0-13253 GCA_035291705.1 Anaerolineales bacterium | reverse complement strand
TGTCAATACCGATCGTCTCCTGGGGGCACACATCCTGGCTCCCGAGGCTGGAGAGATGATCCAAATCGCTTCCCTGGCGATGCGCTTCGGTATCACCGTCAGGGATTTACAAGAGACGATGTTCCCCTACTTGACTAGTGTCGAAGGACTCAGGCTGGCAGCTCTATCCTTTGACAAAGACCCCGCCATGTTGAGCTGCTGCGCAGCTTAGTCCGTGTAAGGAAATAAGGAAATCTAGAATTGGTAGGACGGAGCTAAATGTCGCGTGGAGGGTCCAAGCTTCTCTTTTGGTATCTAATTCTGGTACTTAGCGTTGTATTCCTGGCATTTGTCGGTTATACTGGCTTTCTTTTATACCCTCGCTTCAGCCTCCCAGATGTCACCGGGATCGGCCTGATGGTACTGGCTGCAGCCGCTGGTATCGCCTCTTTTTTCTCCCCCTGTTCCTTTCCAATACTCGTAACGCTACTGGCAAGGGAGACCAGTAGCACAACGGAAGAACCATTACAAGCACCGCTGAGGCAGGCGCTGGTCTTTGCCGCAGCCTTGTCCCTGGGAGCAACGCTGTTCTTACTGCTGGCGGGAATTATCGTGGCTCTTGGCGGCGCCTCACTCTTTGCGAATGTCACCTTCACCAACCTCACCGGACGCGTCCTGCGCATCATCGTCGGAATGGTGCTGATCATCTTCGGTTTGATCCAGGTTGGGGTGATCCCGACACCCTTTGGAGAGGTGTGGCGAATTATCCGGCCCTTGACGCGTGCCCAAGCTCGGTTGCGCCGGCAGCGGCCGACCTTTGGCTTTGCACTTTTTGGCTTTGGCTATATCTTGGCTGGTTTCGGGTGAACCGGACCTATCCTGGCCGGTCTGGCCGGACATGCCTTCACAATGAGAGGTGCTGCTGCAGCTTTTAGCGCATTTATGGTCGCTGCGGTGACGATCACCATTCTTATGTTCTCCCTCTCATTGGCGATTGCTTTTGCTCAAGAGCAGCTTATTCAAACGATCCGGGCCCAGGTAGTGGTAATAAAGAAGTGGAGTGGAGGGGTCCTTATCCTCGTCGGATTGTGGTTAATCGTCCTCGGAATCTGGGCACAAGCGTTCGCCCGCGTCTTTCCGGTATAGACTTATCTAAGAATAAGAAACGAGGATATGATTATCAAGACAAGTTTCGTTTTGGGAGTACTGGCGCTCTTATTCGCTGCCTGCTCACAGATACCGGTTGCCTCCACTTCTCCACCCACTGCTGCGCAGCAAATGATGGGAGATTCGGCCACTGCGATAGACTATGTGCCGCCGGTAAAAGGTTTTTACAATGGGGAGGAGATCCTGTTCATTCATACCGAAGCCTCCGATCCCCAGGTGGCCAGAATGCTAACCGAAATGATGGGGCCACAGGTCGTGCTGGTGCCCCGGCTGGCCGAGGTGCCTGAGACGTTCTTAGCGAACGCATATGTTTTCACGAACGGCGTCCAAGGCGACGGTCCCTTTGGCTTTCAGCCCGATGTGTTTGATTCGACGCCGGGTAATGAGGGATACAGCCCCTTGCGGGCAGTTAACTTGGTGGTGTGGAAAGAAGGAGTGACCGCGCGCGAGTTGCGCTCGGCGGCAGAAGTGCTGGATGCAAAGGCGAGCGGCGAGATCGACATCTCACGACCTGGAATCGTCGTGAACATGCCCATACTGAGCTGGCCCGGAGGCCACCGGTAAATACGCTGCTGATCAAAGCCGGGAGTATGCCCAGTTTGATTCTCACCAAACCCCTTTTTCTTTACAATAACTTTAAACTGGCTACATACAGACTTCACGCAGATCGCCTATACTGGGGGTAACAAAAAAGTTGGTAAATCCAACCGATCAAGATTATGATAGGAGACAAACCATGAGCAAGACTTTACGCTGGATTTTCGGGATTATCGGCATACTCCTGTTTGCCGCCGTACTTTTTTGGGCCGGATTCTTCTTCGGGCGCGCCAGTTGGGGTGTGGCCGGTTTCTGGCCGGTGAGCATGATGGGACGCTTCCTCCAGGCCCAGCCTGGTCAGGTTCCCGCGCCGTTCGGCTATCGCATTGGGCCTGGGATGATGGGCTATTTCAGAAGCGATCGACCTGGTTCCACACCGGATGGTTATGGCTTTCCTATGGGGCCCGGTATGATGGGCGGTGGATATGGTGGCATGATGGGCGGGTATGGCCCGGGTGGCCTGTCCCCCGTCGAACCGCTCTCGCTTGACCAGGCCAAGCAAGCCGTGACGGACTACCTGGCTGGGCTGGGGAATTCAGACCTGACGTTGAAAGAAGTAATGATTTTCGACAACCATGCGTATGCCGAGATCGTCGAGAAGAGCACCGGCATCGGGGCGATGGAAGTGCTGGTAGACCCGGCGACGCTGGCTGTTTACCCCGAGCACGGCCCCAACATGATGTGGAACCTGAAATACAGCCCGATGGCCGGGTTTGGACGGTATGGCATGATGGGGTCAATGGGAATGGGGGGCATGATGGGCGGTTATCCCCGCCAGCCCGGCAATGCCACAACTCCCGAAATCTCCGCGGAGATGCCGGTCACCCCGGAGCAGGCTGTCGAAGCCGCCCAACGTTACCTGGATCAATACCTGTCTGGGGCAACAGCCGAGGATCACGCCGACCAATTCTATGGATATTACACCCTGCACATCCTGCGCGCTGGCGAAACGATCGGCATGCTCAGCGTCAACGGCTACTCCAGCCAGGTCTTCCCGCACACCTGGCATGGGGACTTCATCGAAATGAGTGAGGAAGAATAAAAAACCTTGCCCAACGCAAGAATCCTGGTCATCGACGACGAGCAGAGCATCCTTAACCTGGTGAGCGCCTACCTGCGCCCGGAGGGATACGAAGTGTACACCGCTTTGGATGGCCCCTCCGGGCTCAAGGCTGCCCGCGCTTACAGGCCTGACCTGATCGTGCTGGATATCATGTTGCCCGGCATGGACGGGATTGAGTTGCTCAGCCGCCTGCGCCGCGAATCGGACGTATATGTCATCCTGCTCACCGCTAAAACCGAAGAGACCGATAAGATCGTTGGACTGTCGGTCGGGGCCGACGATTATGTCTCCAAGCCCTTCAGCCCGCGCGAGCTGAGCGCCCGCATCAAAGCCGCCTTACGCCGCCTGCAAAGTGGGATCGGGTTGCAGGAAGGGAGCGTGCTGGCCTTCCGGCATATACGCATTGACGCTGGCAGCCGCCAGGTGTGGGTGGACGATCAACTCGTCGAGCTGACCACGATCGAATTCGACTTACTCAGGGCTCTGGCCGAACAGCGCGGTAAGGTGCTCAGCCGCGAAAAGCTGCTAGAGAGCGTGTGGGGATACGATTACTACGGTGAGATGCGCGTGGTGGACGTACACATCGGCCACATCCGCAACAAACTGGGCGACGAGCGCTTCATCACGACGGTGCGCGGCGTGGGGTACCGCTTTGACGACGAGGGTAACTAGCCATGGTGAGTACAATCCGCCGCTACCTGGGTTTAAAGATCTTCCTTTCATACCTGATCGTCATCCTGGTCGGGGTGATCGTCCTGGCGAGCGCGGCGCAGTTCGCCGTGCCCAGCGCCTTTGACCGCCACATGCTCGCCATGAGCGGAATGATGTCGGATATGATGGGGGGAGCAAGATTGGAGACGGACCTGTTCACAAACTTCCGCGCCGCGGTGACCGAAGCGCTGGCCCTGGCGGTGCTGGCCGCCTCCCTGGTAGCAGTTCTCGCCAGCCTGTTCATCAGTCGCCAGGTGGTTGCCCCGGTGCGGGAGATGATGCTCGCCAGCCAGCGTATCGCCGAGGGCCATTACGCGGAGCGGGTGCGTGTGCCAGGCGATACAAGCAAAGGTGAACTGGACGAACTCGCCCAGCTGGCGTTGAGCTTCAACCAGATGGCAGCCAAATTAGAGGGGACAGAGAGCATGCGTCGCGAGCTGATCGGCGACGTGGCGCATGAGCTGCGCACCCCCCTGACTGCGATCAAAGGTTCGATGGAGGGCCTGATGGACGGCGTCCTGCCCACTGAGGTGGAAACCTTCCAGCAGATATACGCGGAAGCTGATCGGCTGGAAAGGCTGGTCAATGACCTGCAGGAGCTCAGCCGGGTGGAGGCGGGCGCGTATGAAATAAACCGCAAGCCAATAGCCGTGTCAAGCCTGGCCGAGAGTGTTGCTGCCCGCCTGAGTCGCCAGTTCGAGGACAAGGGGGTGACCCTGGAATCCCAGGTTCCCACTGACATGCCCCCGGCGCTGGCCGACGAGGATCGCATCGGCCAGGTGCTGCTCAACCTGGTAGGCAACGCCCTACAATATACACCTCCAGGCGGGCATGTGCGCATTGCAGCAATTCGGCGTGGGCACGAGGTGCATGTCTCTATAACTGACACCGGCATCGGTATTTCGCCCGAACACCTGCCGCACCTGTTCACCCGCTTTTACCGGGTGGATAAGTCACGCTCGCGCGCCGGGGGCGGTAGTGGGATCGGGCTGACCATCGCCAGGCACCTGGTCGAGGCTCACGGCGGTCGCCTCTGGGCGGAAAGCCCTGGCGCCGGCCAGGGAAGCACCTTCACTTTCACGTTACCATTGATTTAAGGAGTGTGTAAGATGATGGGATTCGGCATGGGATTTGGGTTGTTGCTGATGATCCTCTTTTGGGTCGGGTTGGTCGCCCTGGCAGTCTGGGTGGTGAAGGCTCTCTTCACTGGGGATAAGGGATCACCGACATTGCCCACTGGCCAAGCTCCCACCGCGCGTGAAATCCTGGATCAAAGATACGCTCGCGGCGAGATCACCCGCGAGCAGTATGATTTAATGAAACGCGAGCTAGCTGGGTAGCCAGCGCAACTCTTAAAGAAAAGGGGTCCTAATCAAAGCGCATGATGCGCCGTAGGATGGTAATTGACCTCCTGGTCGCATTCACATGGGTCGACGTGGATGGTCATCTCAACCAGGGCTGGCAGGTCATGGAACAGCTTATGGCGTACCTCTTCAGCAACACGGTGACTCTCATAGGTAGACAGCTTGCAATCGACGATGATATGCATCTCGCCGCGCTGGCGGTGCCCCAACCAACGTAAGGCGATATTATGTGCGTCGAGCACTCCGCTGGTTGAACGGGCGGCGGTTTCGATCTGCTCGGTCAAAGCCGGGTCGGTGGCATCCATGAAGCGCAGCCACATCTCGCGCCCCGCCCCCCACACGATCATCAGGATCACCACCCCGATCCCCAGGCCGATCAGCGGATCGGCCAGGGGGAAACCCAACCACACGCCGGCCGCCCCAGCCAGCACGCCCAGTGATGTCAGGCCATCGGTGCGGGCATGATACCCGTCGGCGACCAGCGCGGCTGAGCCGATCTCACGCCCGACCCGGATGCGAAAGATTGCGACCAGCTCGTTGCCGAAAAAGCCGATCAACGCCGCTGCGGCCACCCAACCAAGGTTGGCAACTGCCTGGGGATGAACGATCTTTTGGATGGACTCGTAGAACACGACCAGGGCGCTGCCGAAGAGCATCACGACGATCACCAACCCTGCCAGGTCCTCCGCCCGCCCATAACCATAGGTGAAGCGCTGGTTGCGCGCCCGGCGGGCCAGTGCAAACGCCAGCCAGAGCGGGAGAGAGGTCAGCGCGTCGGAGAAGTTGTGCAGCGTATCTGCCAGGAGGGCGACGCTGCCGCTGATCGCCACCACTGCCACCTGGAAGAAGGCGGTTACCAGCAAGGCGGCCAGCGAGACCTTCAGCGCCCAAATCCCCCGCGCGGTGGCCAGCGCCGGGTCCAGGGCAGCAACTGGCTGGTTGTGGGAATGAGGTCGGAAGAGTTGTTCTAACCAGTGGCGTAGCCCTTCATTGTGAATAGCTGTATGCGCCTGGGTGTAGTCGGGCTGGTGATCTGGGCAGGGAAATTCTTCTCTTGAATGGAGGTGCTCATCACCAGGGTGAGGCTGCGCATGGGTGTGATGTTCCTGGTTATTCATCGGGGATCGTTGACCTTTTCGGGTTCAATCTGGCTGGTTTCATCAGGGGAAATTTCGGGCAGGCTCTCTTTCAGATGCGCCAGGTGATGCAATACCTGGCGATAAAGGGTAGAAACATGCTCATCATCGACGGAATAAAACACCTGGTTGCCGCGCCGGCGAGCCTTGACCAGGCGTACATCCCGCAGGCGCGCCAGGTGATGCGAGACAGCCGAGGCAGACACACCGGCGATCTCGGCCAGGGCGTTGACGCTGTACTCGCCCTGCGTCAGGAGATAAACGATGCGGGCGCGTGTTGGATCCCCCAAGGCGGCAAAGATCTGGGCGATTTGTTCGGCCCGTTCCAGGGGCAGATCGAGCGGTGTCAGGGGAGTGTTTTTGGACAACATCGACAGGTTTAGCCTCATTAATGAGTATTTGAACAAATATTCAGATATAATATATTTTACCGCATTGCTTCTTTGTGTAAAGGATCGATTCAATGAACAAGGATCAATATAACCATCAACCTTCCGGTGAGCATCATCATCCCTCTCAGGCCGACGACCACTCGAGTCACCAGCCTCCCAACAAGGGGACTAGCCACTCGCACCCTGAGATGGAACCCACCACCCATCCGAGCGGAGCTGAAACAGTTGGACATGACATGACCCTTGCCCATCATCCCGCTGTAAGCGCAACCACAGGTCAGGCCGAAATGATGGGCCACCCTGGTCATGACCACGCGCTGAGTCAGCCCGCCTCCAGCGCCGAACACAAAGCCCACACCGACCACACCGGCCACGAGCGCCTCTTCCGCGACCGTTTCTGGGTCTGCCTGGCGCTGTCCATCCCCGTGCTGCTTTACTCGCCGATGATCCAGGAATGGTTGGGCTTCAGCATGCCGTCTTTCCCCCTCAGCCAATGGATCGTCCCCCTTTTCTCCGTGATCGTTTTTCTTTACGGCGGCCTGCCATTCTTACGCATGGCGATCCCCGAGCTGCAAAATCGCCAGCCGGGGATGATGACCCTGATCTCCCTGGCAATTGGCGTGGCTTTCCTATACAGCCTGGCAACGACCGCCTTTAACCTGGGCGAGAACTTCTATTGGGAGCTGGTGACGTTGATCGATGTCATGCTGTTGGGCCACTGGTTGGAGATGCGCAGCGTGCGCCAGGCCTCGGGAGCTCTGAACGAGCTAGCCAGGTTGATGCCGGACACTGCCGAGCGCATCCGGGAGAATGGTCAGGTCGAGACCGTGCCGGTCAGCCAGTTACAGCCAGGCGACCTGCTGCTGGTACGCCCAGGGGCCGGAGTCCCCGCCGATGGGATGGTGGAGGAGGGCGAATCGGACGTCAACGAAGCCATGATCACCGGCGAATCCAAACCGGTTAAAAAGCGTCCGGGCGATAAGGCCATCGCCGGCACGCTCAACGCCGAGGGCAGCCTGCGCATCCGGGTGACTGCCACTGGTGACCAGACTGCCCTGGCCGGCATCATGCGCCTGGTGGAACAGGCGCAACTGAGCAAGTCCCGCACCCAGCTGCTGGCTGACAAGGCTGCCGCCTGGCTTTTCTACACTGCGCTGATCGTGGCTGCCCTGGCCGCTATTGGCTGGACTATCGCCGTCGGTTTCGGCCTGGAAGCGGTCGAGCGCGTGGTCACAGTGCTGGTGATCGCCTGCCCGCATGCCCTGGGTCTGGCGATCCCCCTGGTCGTGGCGATTACCACCTCCCTGGGGGCGAGCAATGGCGTCCTGGTGCGGGATCGCCTGGCTTTGGAGACTTCACGCGAGATAAATGTGGTGATCTTCGACAAGACCGGCACGCTTACCCAAGGCGAGCAAGGCGTCGTGGCTTTAAATGCCGCAGACGGTTGGGAGCCGTCCCAGGCCCTGGCTCTGGCGGCGGCCGTGGAGGGCGACTCCGAGCACATTATCGCCCAGGCGATCCGCAAAGCAGCCCAGGAGAAAGACCTGGCGCTGCCCGCGGTAGGCGAGTTTGAAGCCCTCAAAGGCCGCGGGGTGCGCGCCCGCGCCGATGGAAAAATGGTTTATATGGGCAGCCCTGGATTGCTGGAGATGCTCAAGCTGGGCGTCCCACCCGCGCTGGAGCGGTTTAGCGCTGAGGCCGGCCATAAAGGACAGACCGTGGTCTACCTGGTGCAGGAAGAACGGGTCGCGGCGGCCTTCGCCCTGGCGGACGTGATCCGGCCGGAAAGCAGGGCGGCCGTGGATCGCCTGCACAAGATGGGCGTGGAAGTGGCCATGCTCACCGGCGACAGCCGGGCAGTGGCGGAAGCGGTGGCGGGCGAACTGGGTATCGACCGCTACTTCGCCGAGGTCTTGCCGGAGGATAAGGATAAGAAGGTGATCGAACTGCAACGCCAGGGCAAGCGGGTGGCGATGGTCGGGGATGGCGTTAACGACGCCCCGGCGCTGACCCGCGCCGACGTGGGCATCGCCATTGGCAGCGGGACGGACGTTGCTGTGGAGTCGGCCGGCATCATCCTGGTCCGGAGCAACCCCCTGGATGTGGTCAAGGTCATCGAACTAAGCCGGGCCAGCTACCGCAAGATGATCCAGAACCTGGCCTGGGCCACCGGCTACAACATTGTCGCCCTGCCCCTGGCGGCCGGCGTTCTGGCTCCGTGGGGCATCCTGCTCTCTCCGGCGATCGGAGCGCTGTTCATGTCGCTCAGCACCGTGATCGTGGCGATCAACGCCCAGCTGCTGCGCCGGGTGCAGCTATAGGCAATTTTGCCTATGCCAAGTCACGCCAGATAGCGCTGGAGCGATCGGCCTGGGCCAGTATAATCGTCCATAAAGACCCTTAGGGTCTCCCAGGTGTTCTGTACATAGGATAACGAATGAATTTTATCGGTTCTCACTCCAAAACGACCGCGACAAGACTCTTAAAGTATGTTTTCCCCAACCAGCGATCGTTCTTGTGGATAGCGCTTTCAATTTTACTTATTGCGTTCTCTGGATTATTAACCGGCTGTTCTGCCAGCAACACAACAGACGAGCACAGCTTCCCGATGGCGCCCATGCCTGAAATGCCGGCCGACGTGCAAAGCGCGCCAGTCGTGGTGCAGCAGGCTTACCAGTTTGCGGTCGCCAATCCTGAGGTGCTGCAGCAGCTGCCCTGCTACTGCGGCTGCGGCGCGGTCGGCCACAAGTCGAATTATGCCTGCTACATCTCTGGCGTAGACGAGTCCGGCGCGGTAACCTTCGATGCGCATGCCCTGGGCTGCTCGATTTGCGTGGACATCACCCAGGACGCCATGCGCCTGCTCGATCAAGGCAAAAGCGTTCCCGAAATCCGCGCTTACGTCGACGAGGCATACGCCAAGTTCGGCCCATCCAACATGCCGTAGCGGACTGTGCAACGGACTCCAATGGCGCCTCTCGAGCTCACCCGCCTCCCCCTGGTCAAACCCCTGCTGCGCAGCCGCTGGCCGCAGTTCCTGATCACCGCCATCGCCCTGGGAGGCTTCGTCTTCGCCATCCTGGCCGGTTTTGCCGGCACGCCAGTTGGCAGCCGCAATTTCAGTATCCTCTTCGTGTGGATCGCCTGGTGGGCGCTGTTGATGCTGATCGCCGTGCCTTTTTTCGGGCGGGGATGGTGCAGCATCTGCCCTATCCCGGCCCCCGGCGAGTGGCTGCAACGCGGCGCTGTGCTCCGGCCGGTTGGAAAAGGTCTTGGCTTGCAAAAGCGCTGGCCGAAGGCACTGCGCAACATCTGGCTGCAGAACGGGACCTTTGCCCTGGTCGCCCTGTTCAGCACGGTGGTGCTGACCCAGCCGCGCGCCACCGCCATCGTCCTGGCTGCTTTCTTATTCGTCGCTGTCGCTGCCAGCCTGGTCTTCGAGCGGCGCGCCTTTTGCCGCTACCTTTGCCCGGTGGGCGGCTTCATCGGGCTGTATTCGCAGCTGGCGCCGGTCGAACTGCGGGTCAAGGATACCGCCGTCTGTGCAGCCCACACCGAAAAAACCTGCTACACCGGCAGTGCCGACGGTTATGGCTGCCCCTGGCAGGTGTTCCCGGGCGGGCTGGTGAAAAATACTTACTGCGGCACGTGCATGGAGTGCCTGCGCACCTGCCCACACGACAACATCGCTCTGAACCTGCGCGCCTTCGGAGCCGACCTGTCGCGTCCAACCGGTCGCAAACTGGACGAAGCCTTCAAGGCCTTCATCATGCTCGGCTCGGCGATGGTCTACGCCGCCGTCCTGCTTGGGCCGTGGGGCGTCCTGAAAACCTCTGCCTATGCGGTCGGCTCGATTGCCTGGCTGGGGTATGTCCTGGCGTTCCTGGCGCTCGTCTTTGGACTGCTGCCCGGCCTGTTCCTGCTGGCTGTGACGGCTGGCAAAAAGTGGTCCCGATCCAGGCTCCAGCCGCGCAAGGCGTTCATTTCCTTCGCCTATGCGCTGGTCCCGCTGGGTCTGGCAGCGTGGATCGCCTTTAGCCTGGCGTTTGTCTTTACCAACCTCTCCTATCTGTGGCCGGCGCTCTCCGACCCGCTCGGCTGGGGATGGAACTTGTTCGGCGCCACCGGCGCCGGCTGGACGCCTTACCTGACCCAGACCGTGCCTGCCTTGCAGACATTCGTTATCCTGGGCGGGTGCTTTTGGTCTGGGCTGATAGCGCGGCGCATCGCCAGCGAGCAGCTCCAGCCTCACCAAGCAACCCTGCAAGCCACCCCGGTGATCGCCTTTTGCCTGGCCGCGTCCCTGGGCATGCTGGTTCTTCTCATCGGATGAACATTGAGATTCTTTTTCCATGGGTCACGCAAACCAGCCGGTAGAAGCAACTATACGACTATAAAACTAATGAACTATTCGACTAAATAGGGAGTAACGCCATTGTGAAAGGAAAGAAATCGAAACGCAGTCAACGTAAAAAGAACCAGGCCAGGAAACTCTGGCCACTGCTGATCGCCCTGGGTGGGATCGCGCTGATCGGCCTGGCGCTCTGGGCCACCCGGCGCGGCGATGCGACTCCTGAGGCCGCCATCGAAGTGCAGGGCGCGCCGAGCTTGAAAGTAGACCAGGAAAAGATCGACCTGGGCGACATCCGCCTGGGTGAGACGGTCTCGGCCTCCTTCACCCTGACCAACGTGGGAGATAAGCCCCTACGCCTCACCGGCCAACCGTATATCGAAGTTGCCGCGGGATGCTGACCGCCCAATCCTGCCATCGGTGCGATGGCCCTCGATCCCGGTGAAAGCACGACCCTCTCGATGGAGTTCATGATGCACGGCGACATGGGTGGCTTCCACGACTTCCGTGTCCACCTGCCCAGCAACGACCCGCAGCAGCCCGAGCGCATCCTGACCGTAGTCTCCAACTGGGTGCCATAGTTCGGCTTGCAAAATCATTAAGTCAAAACAGGAAAGATTTTTGCTACACTATAGCTAGAGAGTGGAACCAAGCCTTCAAAGTCACCAGCCTTCGTAGGAACACGAAAGCCCTGCTGCGAACCAGTCAGGGCTTTTGTGTTTAACCTGTTCGTCGTTTAGCGTAAAATAGGCAAAAGTTGACCTCTCCCCTTAAGGAGCCTAACCATGAACGACCATAAACCCCTGGTTCGACCCCAGATTACCGTTTTATCCCCTGACCAGATCGAGCAGACCCATGCTTACGCGCTGAAAATCTTATCTTCGGTTGGGGTGCGCGTCGACTCGCCTAGCGCCAGGCGGATTTTCGCCGCATCTGACGGCGCCATCCTTGTCGAAGAGGAGCGTGTGTTGCTTGCTCCCGGCCTGGTCGAATGGGCCATAAAATCAACTCCGCCTACCGTGGATATCTATGACCGCCGCGGAGAGTTCGTCTTCCGCCTGGGCGAAGACCGCCCGCGCTTCGGGATCGGGGTGACCAACCTGTATTACCAGGACCCCGCTACCGACCAGGTCTCGCCTTTCTCCAGGCAGCACATGGCGCAGTCTGTACGCTTGGGCCAGGCCTTGCCCCAGTTCGACGTCATTTCGACCATCGGTATCCTTCAAGACCTGCCTCAAAGCATTGCCGACCTGTACGCCGTGCTGGAAATGATCGCCAACACGGTCAAGCCGCTGGTGATCCTCATATCCGATGAGAATCTGTTTATTCCTGCCCTGGACCTGCTCGAGCATTTACATGGCGATCTGGCCGCCAGGCCATTTGTGATTCCCTACTTTAACCCGGTTACCCCACTGATCCTGAACGAGGGTACTACCGACAAGATGCTCGCCGCCATCCAGCGTGGCCTGCCGCTGATCTGCTCAAACTACGGGATGGTTGGCATGTCCACCCCCATCACCCCCGCCGGCACCCTGGCCCTCTTGACCGCGGAATTACTGGCTGGCCTCACTTTCTGCCAGCTGGTCAGGGAAGGCACGCCGGTCATCCTGGGCAGTTTGCCGGCTTACTTCGATATGAAATCCATGGTCGATTATTACGATCCCCTGACCTTTTTACTGAACCTGTCTTGTGCCGAGATGATGTCCTACTATAAGATACCCCACGCCGGCACCTCCGGGAGCGGCCTGGGCTGGGGGCCCGATCTCCCAGCCAGCGGGCTGCTCTGGATGGACCACCTGACCAGTTGTATTGGCAAAGTCGGGTTAGCCCCTTTCGTGGGCGGCAATCTCGGTTCGAAAGCTTTTTCCCCCGCCACTGTCGTTTACGCCAATGAAGTGATCGAACAGGCGCGCCGTTTCTCTGCTGGATTTCCCCTCGACGATGGCAACGTCGCCCTGGATGAAATCGCCCTCGCCGGCCCGGGCGGCCACTTTCTCACCTCCGAAATGACGTTGAAGCTTTTTCGGGAAGCCCATTACGTCAGCCAGACTTTTCCCCGCTTGAGTCTGGAGGCGTGGCAGGAAAAGAACCACCCTCAAGCCATCCAGTTGTTGAGAGAACGTACCGTGCAACTGCTGGCTGAAGCTGGACCTCCGCCCGGCCAGGCAGACCTGATTGCCAGGGGCGAGGCTTTTATCCAAAAGATCGCGGCTCGTCGATAAGTATATTTGGCAAACTTCGTAACGTAAAACAAGATTTCCAGCCGAAAGTATTCTTCACCTGCTACGACTTTTGTCGCTGCAAGAATTCAAGACATATCCTTCGAGCTGCTACGGGTAGGAGATTTAAATCTTTTAGCTGTTTTGCATCTACCCACTCAAATGCATAGAGATTAGTGGGAGATTGACGCTTAGCTTCGGAGCCCCCTAAGATCGGTTCATTGGGTGGGATTCTGGTTATAAAGTAATGCTCCTCACCCCTTTTATTATTGTA
>DATDRM010000047.1:0-12643 GCA_035291705.1 Anaerolineales bacterium | reverse complement strand
CTATGGTTAAAGCGATCTGGAACGGCGCAGTTTTGGCCGAGAGCGACTGCACCGTCGTTGTAGAGGGCAATCACTACTTCCCGCCGGAGGCGATAAACTGGCAGTATTATCACGCCAGTGATACCCATACTGTTTGTGGCTGGAAAGGGGTGGCCAGCTACTATGACCTGCAAGTGAATGGCCAGGTCAACCGGATTGCCGCCTGGTATTATCCTTCGCCCAAAGAAGCCGCCAAAAAGATCGAGGGTTATATCGCCTTCTGGTGCGGGGTTCAAGTCCAGGAGGTGTAAGGGATGGATGGCAACCTTCCATTTCCCGCCATAACCACCTCCCAGATGGTGGAAGTAGACCGGTTGATGATCGAAGTATATGGCATCCAGCTGATCCAGATGATGGAAAACGCTGGGCGCAATCTAGCCGAGCTGGCGCGTCGCCTCCTGGGAGGTCAGGTGGTGAACCGAACAATCGTAGTATTATGTGGGACGGGCAACAATGGTGGAGGTGGGATGGTAGCAGCTCGCCACCTGCACAACTGGGGAGCGGATGTGCGCGTAAAACTGGTGGGCGACCAAGAACGGTTAAAGGAAATCCCTGCTCACCAGTGGCAGACCTTACAGGCCATAGGGCTGGTTAGCGAGGCAGACCCCACTCTCGAGAAGGCCGATCTCATTCTGGACGCTTTGATCGGGTACGGATTAACCAGAGACCCTCGCCCCGTAGTGGCCAGATGGATCGATCTGGCTAACACAGCCAATCGCCTCCTGCTGGCGCTGGACGCCCCTTCTGGTCTCGACACGACCAGCGGCATCCCTGGGATGCCCTGCATTCGCGCTACGGCAACCCTGACCCTGGCTCTACCGAAAACGGGATTGTTATCCCCTCAGGCAAAACCTTTCGTTGGCGACCTCTACCTGGCTGACATCGGCGTGCCACCGGAACTTTATCGCGGTCTTGGTCTTGACTTCCCACAGTTCTTTTCAGAAGATATGGTCGTGAAGATCGCTTGATGCCATGTTTAGCACACTGCAAACTGTGGCATTTAATATCAACTGATAATAAAAACGCCCGGTTTCTCCCGGGCGTTTTTATCATTCGATCTCCTGCTCTTCTTCCTCTGGCCAGTCTCTTAGCCGGCCGCGGAGCAATTTATGGTTGAGCCTGTCAGCCGCGCACTGGGCCCTATCCCAGCTCTTATAGCCTCTGGGAATACATTTCAAAGTGTAAGAAATGGGATAACCTTTGCTGGTGCGGGTTTTCACTTCACGGCGCGCCACGCGAAACGGTGCATTTGTCGCCGGCTTTGTCCACACAAAATAGACAAAATTTTCTCTCATCCTGATCACCATCCCCAGGCAGTCTCTTGTGGGTAAACAGTTAAACGTAGGAAGTGTCACTTTGTTACTAAATGCACATAAAAAACACGTAAATATTCCCCTTAAAACAACCAGCCTTCATCTTGGCTGAAGGCTAATTGAAGCTAACTAAACTTTATTCTGTGGGCGCGGAGGGGCTCGAACCCCCGACCTTACGGATGTGAACCGTACGCTCTAACCAACTGAGCTACGCGCCCGGGCAGCGCGCATTATAGCAGATGCATCCCCCCTTGGCAAGGTTCAGGCTGCCGCGCTGCGCACCTTAATCCCCGGCCAGCTGGCGATCGGGTCGGTCGAGCGGACGATGTTTATTCCAGCTTCGGCGAACCGACGGTAGGCGGCATCGGCATTATCAGTGTAATCGATGCTGCCGGGGACAACCACCGGCGAGCTGCAGTCTTCCAAGAGATATACTTTTTGCGCCAGGCGGGTGTCGTGGGTTCGTGCATCGGTCAGCAGGTCGTCGATAGTCCAGGCGACGCAGTGACTCTTGGCCTGCCCAGCGATCACTACGGCGTCATAGGACAGCAATTTCTTGAAAAACTTATCGTTCTTCTGGCCGAGCGTCTCGCCGTTCGGTCCGCTTAGTATCTCGGGACCGATAGCCGAATAATGTTCGGTGAGCGGGTTGTAACCTTTGATTTCAAAGTCCGGACGGCTATAACGGGCAATTGAGTGGAAAAAAATGGCTTCCTCTACCGCCGAAACCAGGGCATGGCCGAGACCGCCTAACATGGCGTGGTAAGGCCAGATGGTTAGAGCATATTTTCCTCGTCTGGCCAGTTCGTCGGTATAGTGTTGGAGATGGCGCTGCCCGTGATCCGGGTCGATCCCCAGGCTTTCCGCAACCGCAGCGTTGAACATCCAGCGACCTTGCCGGATATCCTCGGGGGAAATGAGTGTATAAGCAGCCGGGTGCTCGCCTTTTGCGTTCACCAGGAAAGTGGCGTGAAAAATCTGGATGGCCTGGTGGGTGTCGAAGGTGGCAGAGATTTCGGTGATCGCACCCAGGTTGCGATAGATAAATTCCACCAACCTACGGTTATCATCGACTGCTCCCGTCCCCGAACGCCCACCGACGTAGAGCTCATAACCGGGGATGCAAAAGGTGTTCTGTACATCGACCAGGAGCAGGGAAATTCTGAATTTGTCATCAGTGGCAGATCGCAGGGATTGTTCCTTCGCCCACTGGCGCGCCTGCGTAGCCCGCTTCTGGTAAGGGACTTTCCAGACTTCGCCGACATTGTCCGCCGCCCAGTGAGGTGGGACAGGTAGTTCAGGGGAAAGAAATGGTGCAGACATATGTTCAAACCTTTTGCGTTGCCGGAAGCCTTGGGGCGTTGATCCGCCGCAGCCCAATGAGGATGACAACGAAATACCCCAGGTAGGCTAACACTTCGGTGAGGGAAGGATTGCCGTTATACCCGAACAAGGCCCCCAGCAATAATCCCAGGGTCGACTTCTCATCCAAAACGAAGTTGATATCCCACACGTTTTCAACAATGGGGTGGATCAAGCTGGCTGCGATAAACTCATGAACGCCGTGTGCGAAGAGCCCGGCAGCGAACAGGATCAGAAGGATACCGGTCACCTGGAAGAAGCGACGCAGATCCAGCTTGAGCAGGCTGGCAAACAACGACCAACCCAATAAGATGGCCGTTCCCAGCCCAAGCAACGCGCCGCTCAAGACCTGTTGGGCATCTGTTGCCAGGGCGGCAGCGGTCAAGAACAACGCCAGCTCGATGCCTTCCCGTAAGACTGCTGTGAACGCCAGCAGGAACAGCCCCCTCTGCCCCCCTTGAGACGTGGTGCGCCGGACACCACTTTCCAGTTCGTTCCGCAGATTGCGCGCCTGGCGGTGCATCCAGAAAATCATCCAGGTGAGCACGCTGGAAGCTAATAACATGGTCAGGCCTTCGAATATTTCTTCAGCGCGCCCCTCCAGGGAGGCACCCAGGCGGTTTAAAACGATTGCCGCCAGCAGGCTCACACCCGCTGCGCTCAGGCTGCCAGCCCAGACTACCCTGACTAATTCAGAACGATTGATCTTCCGCAGCGTGCCAATGACAATACCGATAATTAGGGCTGCTTCAAGCCCTTCACGCAGTGACAGTAAGTAACTCGGGAGCACCAATAACCTCCAAACCGTTAAAGTTAATCGTGGTTGTGAACGTGGACGTCAGAGGAACTCAAGAACTCCGCGCCCGGCAGCTTATCGGCCAGTTGGGCCGGATTGTGGATCAGGATCGGAAGGTGTTGTGGGCAAATCCAGAAATCTACATCTTGATACTTAAGGGCTAACAAGGGCACCTGGTCGCTATCACGCTCACAATACAAACAAATAGGTCCATTCTGCATCATTGAAATACCTCCAAAAGTGAAATTGGCTCAACTTCACAGGAACTCTGGATTGCCCATAAAGAGCTTCCAGGAAGTTTAAGGGCTTAAATCGCGCCTCCGGCTGCCCGCCTTGCCCTCCTTAGACCTGATCCCGCGATATGCCGGAACGGTAATACCGTAAACCGTACACAGGCGCTTGTCCAGCATACGGCTGCGCAGGCGCGGATCAATTTCATCCAATGTCTCAGAAGTTGTCATGACAGTCGGCAGCTTAGCGTTATAGCGATAGTTGAACAACTGGTAGAGCTTCTCCCGCACCCAAGGCGACATTGCCTGAGTCCCCAGGTCATCCAGGATCAACAGGTGAGCTGTGCGCACTTCTTCGAAACGCCGGTCGAAACGCACCGTGCTTTCCGGGCTAAAGGTAGCTCGCAAGTGACCAAGCAGGTCAGATACCTCAACAAACAAGGGCGGATCTCCGAGGCTGGCGCGGTAATTGGCTATAGCAGCTGCTAGATGAGTCTTCCCACAGAAAGAGGGGCCGCTCAATACCAGCCAGCCTTTGGGATTCTCGGCAAACTTAAAAGCAGCCTGGAAGGCCTTCTCCAGGGTTTGCAGTTCCTTGGCCAGCAGGCCTTCACCGCGCCGGTCGCTGAAATTGCCAAAGGTGCGGTCACGCAGCAGGTCGAGGGAAGATAGCTCAGGATGCCCGGTATCGTCGGCTGGCTGGCGGAAATCTGGGGCAACGATCTGGACACGAGTGACCAATTCCGGATCTTCCAGGCGGGAGCGGATGCGACCCTCGATCTGCCCCAATTCCAGATTGGTAGTTACGACTGTCGGCAGGCGGTTGATATAGCGGTAATTCAATATCTGAAACAACTTCTCTTGCGCCCAGGCAGTCGCGTTCTGCGTGCCAAAATCGTCCAGGACCAGCAAAGGTGAACGGCGGATCTCCTCGAAGCGCTCCTCGAAGGTAGCTTCCGGATCTGAGTAAGCGAAACGCAGAGCGTCCAGCAAATCAGGCACGGTGAGGAACAGGGTCGATACACCAAGACCAACGGCGAAATTGGCGATGGCGGCAGCCAGGTGGGTCTTGCCACAACCGTAAGGTCCTTCAATAAAGAGCCAGCCATTCAATGTCTGGGCAAATTGACGGGCGTGATTATATGCCCGCTCCAGTGAGTCCACCTGGTGTGGTCCCAGGCCGATGCGCCCGTGTGGCTGGAAGTTCTCAAATGTCAGGTTGCGCAGCTCGTCCAGGTTGCTGAGGGCGAACAAGCGCCGGTGCACTTGCTGGCTTACCCGTCCCTGGCGGCAGGTGCAGATCTGTAATTTGCCGAAGTCGGGATGGCCGAGCGGGATGTCAACCCGCAAATAACCCAGGCCGCCGCAGTGAGGACAATTCGGGTCGCCCAGCAACTCTGATCGGCGAGCTCCTTCCTGGGACTCAGTGTTCGATGTAGTCGGAGAATTCGCCTTCGACGTAGCGGCGGCGATCCTTCTCAGTGTCTCGTCGATCCTTTCGGTCATCACGTCCTCCTTCCTGCCAACGGCTTAAGATGGCCTCCACATACTTCCAGCGGCGGACGTTATTCTCGACGGCAAGGCGGATAGCGTCCTCGATCCATTGAGCCGGGTAAGTCTCCTCGGCCTCGCGCAGCTGCTCGGCGATCATCGGGGTGAGTGGCCCGATATGCTCCTCGTAAAGGCGGAAAATATTCGGCTTTTCCAGGCTTAAGTCGAGGGGCGATTGGGCGTCGCCAGTATGGCGCCATTCGCCGCGGGCAATGGCTTGCACAGCCGCGCGCCCCTTAGGGGTGTTGAGGAAATAGAAAGTCTCCTCGCCCTCTTCCACTGCCAGCGTAGTTCTCAAGAAGGTACCGCGCTGCACACCGCGCTCCAAGGCTTCGTCCAGGGCTGCTTCTGCTATTTCCGGGGCGCTTCCCATACCCTCCATGAAGTGCGTATCCTCTTTGAAATTGGCGCGCCGCAAATAGCGGAAAGCCCCTTCCATGTGGTCCAAGCGCCAGAAGGCGTACAGGGTGACTTTGAGCTCGCCCAGGTGGTCGATCTCGGAGAGCAGCTCCCGGAAGAAGGGAGCTGGGATACCAGTGAATTGGACTTTGCCCTCCGGAAACCCTTTGAATCCAGCCATCATTTGCTACAGCCGAACAACTTACCTGATTATTTGATCTACCTGCCGGGTGGCGGCGTTTTCAAATTTAGCCAGGTTGCTGCGGAAGATCAATTCGATGTTGCCAGTCGGCCCATTGCGATGTTTGGCGACTTTGATCGTGGCGACATTGGGTCGCAATGTATCCTTATCGTACATCTCCGCTCGGTGGATGAACATCACCACATCTGCATCTTGTTCCAGGCTACCGCTCTCGCGCAGGTCGGAAAGCTGCGGCTCTTTGTCAGCGCGCTGCTCGATGGCACGCGAGAGCTGTGCGGCAGCCAGCACGGGGACGCTTAATTCCCGGGCCAACATTTTAAGGTTGCGGGAGATATACGAGACTTCCTGGACGCGGTTCTCGATGCGGATCCCGCCGCTCATCAGCTGCAAGTAATCCACCAAAACCAGGTCCAGGCGGAACTCGAGGTGCAGGCGGCGGCATTTGGTGCGGATTTGCAGCGGCGTTAAGCCAGGGGTATCGTCCAGGAAGATCCGTGTGTCGGCCAGCACCTCGATGGCATGCGCGAACAATGGCCATTCCTCTTCACCGAGCTTGCCAGTTCGCAGGTGATGGGTGTCAATGCCCGTCTCCTGAGCGATCAGGCGTTGCACCAGTTGTTCGTTGGCCATCTCCAATGAGAAAATGGCGACATGTTTCTTATGCATCTGAGCGGCGTTCTTGGCTGCCGAAAGCATGAAAGCCGTCTTACCTGTGCCAGGCCGACCGGCGATGAGCAGGAAATCCGAGGGCTGCATGCCGCCCAACAGGCGATCCAGATCGATGAAACCGCTCGGGACACCAAAAGTGTCTTCACCACGCCGCATGAGTTGGTCGATGCGGTCGTAGTATTCACTCAATACCTGCTGGATCGGCTGCAAATCGCGTGTGAGGCGGCGTTCGCTGACACCGAAGATAGACTTTTCCGCCTCGTTCATAACCTCATCGATGCCGAGGTCTTCTTTATAAGCCAGCTTGGCGATGGCGTTGGCTGCATCCAACATCCGGCGGCGGACGGCAGTTTCCTCCACCACGCGCCCGTAAGCCTCGGCGTGCAGCGAGGTCGGTACATTATTGATCAGCGCAGTTAGGTAAGCTGGCCCACCGACCTCGGCCAGCTGACCCATCTGGTCCAATTCCTCGGTAACGGTGAGAAAATCGACCGGTGTGCGCTGTTCATGCAGCCGGGTAAATGCCTGCCAGATCCAACGATGGCGGTGGATATAGAAATCATCCGCTTGGAGAAACTGGGCCACGTCGTAGTACGCTTCAGGGTTGATCAGTACCGCGCCGATCACGGCTTCTTCCGCCTCGCGGCTGTGCGGCACCAATTGCGGGCCGGGGGAGGTGCTGACTTCGGGGTAAGGAAACTCGTTCATCTGGATAAAAAACCGGGGCTACCGGCCTGACGACCTGGCGTACCCCGGCGGATCGGCATTCTCAGAGATCAATCTCGGTTTTCATCCTCATCATCTTCTTTATCTTCTTTATCATCCAGCTCCAACTTTTCCAGGAAATCCTGGAACACTGAGAGCCGTTCGGAGCTACCCTCGACTTCCTCAGCCGCAGGTTCTTCGGTCACAGCTTGCATATCCTCTTCAGGGACGATGCCCGCGGTGTCCATCACTGAACGGGCGACCAGGATGGGCACATGCGTACGCACCGCCAGAGCCAGGGCGTCTGACGGGCGTGAATCGATGTGCAGGGTACGACCATCCACCTCAGCGACGATGTTGCCATAATAAGTGTCATCTCGTAAGGCTACGACTTCGACACGCACCACGCGCGCGTTGAGTTGATTGAAGATATTCTTGACCAGATCATGTGTCAAGGGACGCGCAACTTCTACCTCTTGCAGGGCGATGGTGATCGATTCGGCTTCATAAACACCGATCCAGATGGGCAGGTATCGTTCGGCATTCGCCTCGCGCAGGATGACGATCCTCTGCTGTGACATCAGACTGACCCGGATGCTGTCGATGACCACTTCTAACATATCGGACATTGAGGTCCTCCAAACTTGATCCTTGCCTTCTTGATCAACTTCCTGGAAGCTGCGAATCTAATGGATCCACATTTTTCGGAACTCTAACCTATAAACCAGATGTAATCAGGCATGCAGGGAGCTTCCGGGAAGTTCTGAGGCGATATGGGAGTATTCTAACATGGGCAGGGCTGGGATGCAACAGCCCTGGGATAAGTTGGGCGATTCGCGTTATCGTCTTGACAGTTCGGGCTGAAGACAGGTACAATTTTTTATAGGCACGCCCTGGTGTGCCACTTTTTGTTTTTAAATTAGCCTGAAAGAAACCCGATCGCTATCCTGATCGACAGAGATAACCGATTTTTTGCAACTTCAAATAGCAAGAATCGGGTGGCATTATAGACAGAAGTGTCTATAATTCCTCACGCAACGAATAACGCGATGAATGCGGAGGAACCTTCTATGGAATTGCCATTGATTAGTTACGAACAACTATCTGAGGACTATCTGCGGATCGAGCGTGCGATCACGTTTCTCGAGAAGCATTTCGACGAGCAGCCAAGTTTGAAAGCCATGGCCGCGAGCGCCGCTCTCAGCGAGTTCCACTTCCACAGGCTATTCACTCGTTGGGTCGGGATCAGCCCGAAGCGGTTTATGCAGTACCTGACTAAGGAACACGCCAAGCAATTGCTGGCAGGATCGGAAAATCTACTGGATGTCACCTACGCCACCGGGCTTTCCAGTCCCGGTCGTTTACACGACCTGTTTGTAAGCTGCGAGGCAGTGACCCCTGGCGAGTTTAAGCGCCGGGGGGAAGGGCTGCACATCGTTTATGGCTTCCACCCCAGCCCATTTGGAGAATGCCTGCTGGCACTCACCGAGCGAGGCATCTGCAGCCTGGCCTTTGTCCTGGAAGGCGGCCTGGAAGGCGGCCTCGGAGGCGGCCTTGGAGGCGGCCGGGAAGGAGTGCTCGCCGCTCTCAAGAAGCAGTGGGCAGGCGCCCACCTAAGCGAAGACCCGCGGGCTACAGGCCCTTTTGTCGGCCGAATCTTTCGGATCTTCCAAGGTCAAGAAGCGACCCCATTGCGGCTGTATTTACAGGGCACGAATTTCCAGATCAAGGTCTGGGAGGCATTACTGCGCATCCCGCCCGGCTATGTAGTCTCTTATGAGGATATTGCAGTGCAGATCGGAATGCCGAGAGCAGCCCGCGCGGTCGGTAATGCCATCGCCCGCAACCCGATCCCTGTGATCATTCCCTGTCACCGGGTGATCCACAAGGGAGGTGACTTCGGCGGTTACAGCATGGGAACAGCCAGGAAGAAGGCCATCCTGGGTTGGGAAGCGGCTCAGATTGACCTGCGCCCGCAGCTGGTTGAGGGTTAATAAGCATGAACGATTTTCGACAGCCATCCCCGAAAACACCGGGCAGTCCGTCAAGTGCGGCGATCTGGGCCGCCATGATTTCAGTTTATGTCGTCTGGGGGTCGACTTATTTGGCGATCCGGTTCGCCGTCGAAAGCATGCCCCCCTTCTTGATGGCAAGTTTGCGCTTTCTGATAGCGGGGGCGGTGCTCTACAGCTGGCGGCGATTTCTCGCTAAGGACGCCATCCCCCAAAAGATCGAATGGCGCTCCGCAGCCATTGTTGGGCTCTTCTTGCTGGTAGGTGGGAATGGCAGCGTGGTGTGGGCAGAGCAACACGTCCCCTCCGGCATCGCCGCCCTGCTGGTCGGTTCAGCCCCCTTGTGGATGGTGTTAATTGACGCACTTCGCCCAGGTGGACGGAGACCGGCAGGCGCAACTATCCTGGGCGTCGGATTGGGATTCGTTGGCATCGTCGTACTGGTTGGGCCGGCGCAGGTTATCGGCATCGAAGGAAACGTGGATCCAATGGGGGCAGCGGCTTTGACCTTTGCGGCTTTCGCCTGGGCGATCGGTTCGTTGTATAACCGGAGCGCGCAGCTTCCGGCCTCCCCCATGCTGGGGACTGGTATGGAGATGCTGGCCGGCGGCGCCGGGCTGCTGATCCTGGGCACGTTGACCGGGGAATGGAGCCGGTTGGACCTGGCAGCGATCACGGCGCGTTCTCTATGGGGGTTGCTTTACCTGATCGTATTCGGCTCCTGGGTGGGGTTCGCAGCTTACGTCTGGCTGCTGCGCGTCGCCCCGACGACCCTGGTTTCAACCTATGCCTACGTTAATCCTTTGGTGGCGATCTTTATCGGCAACTGGCTGGCTGCGGAGCCGCTGACCGCCCGCATCCTGATCGCAGGCGCCATCATCGTGGGATCCGTAGCTTTAATTACTTTAACCCAACCGGTCTCTCCAACGGCAAAGATTATCGAGGAACCCGCGATAGCCAGTGGAGATGATTGATTCTCGTTTTCCATTTGACCGGTCCAGAGAGAAAACCTCCCCGGGCTGTATGGATTAGAACCACCCGGCTTCCCAGCTCTATATCGACAGGATCCGCCCCGCTTCCCAGGCCTTCTCGAAAGCCTCGACCACCTGCGGGTCGTACCTGCTCCCCGCGCCACTGAGGATTTCCTGGTGAGCTTCTTGAGGAGTACGGGCGAATTTGTAAGGGCGGTGAGTGGTCATGGCGTCGAAGCAATCCGCCACGGCCACGATCCGCGCCGCCAGGGGGATGTTTTCACCGGCCAGCCCATCCGGGTATCCCCCGCCGTCCCAGCGTTCGTGATGGTAACGCACGACCGGGATGGCCGGCATCAGGTAAGGAATATCCTTGATCATCTCTGCCCCCGTCAGGGGGTGTTTTTTGATCTCTTCCCATTCCTCAGAGGTGAGAGGCTCTGTTTTGCTCAAAGTGGTTTCGCGGATGTGGATCTTGCCAATATCGTGGAGGATGGCGCCGAAGCGCAGGTGTTCCGGGTTCAAGCCGCGCCAACCTAATTGCTCGGCCAGGGCTAAGGCATAGGCCATGACCCGCTCGACATGGCCGCGGGTGTACTGGTCGCGGACTTCGATAGCGTTGGCCAGCACGGCCAAACTGGTCTCATAAGCCTGCTGCAACTGGGCGATGCGCAGTTGCTCGGAGCGCTCGAGGCGGGCGCGCACCGCGGTGAGCAGTTCGTCGCGGGTGATCGGCTTCACCAAATAGTCCTCGACGCCCATGTCTTTGCCTGCCAGAACGTCCTCTTTCTCACCGCGGGCAGTCAGGAAAATGAAGGGGATAGAGATCCATTCTGGGCGGGCGCGCACGGCGCGGAAGAAAGCGTAGCCGTCCATCTCGGGCATTGCAATGTCAGAAACGATCAAGCCTGGGATGAGGGCGACCATTTGCTCGAGGGCCTCGCGACCGTTGGAGGCAGTGAACACGGTAAAGCCCTCTAGCCCGAGCATCTCCTCCAGCCCCTCACGCAGGACAGGGTTATCCTCGACGATCAACAGTGTTTCATTATTATTCACTGGCCCACCTCAGCGGCAGAAGGTAGCCCGGCGACTGGCCGGGCGGCGCGCACGGCGCGCAGGATTGCTTGCGCGAAGACTTCGGCGGCAAAAGCGCCGACGATGTTGACGTCGGCGTCGTGTTCGCCGGTGGCGAGGGCGAAGATGGTGTCGCCGTCCAACATGGTGTGCGCTGGACGGACAGCGCGCGCCAGACCATCGTGGGCCATCTGGGCCACTTTATTGACCTGCTCTTTGTTCAACTTCGCGTTGGAAGCCACCACGCCGATCACGGTGTGCTCACGCGTGGCGAATCCCAGGATGGTTCGCCCGGCCAGGGACTTCATCACATGCAGCGTATCGGCAAAATAAGGACCCTGGCCGATCTTCAGGCGGCCCTTTCGGAGCGCCCGCGCCCCAGCGACAATGTGACCCGTACTGGGGTCGACGACGTCGCCAAAGACATTGACGGCAGCAATCGCCCCGACGATCACCCCGCCGCCGATCTCCAGGCTGGCAGTGCCGAGGCCGCCTTTCATCGCCTGGCCCATGCCGAGGATCTTGCCCACCGTGGCCCCCGTCCCTGCGCCGACGTTGCCCTCGGCTGGCGGCTCCGGAGAGGCATTCAGGCAGGCCTGGTAACCCATGGCAGGATCCGGGCGGACGTCGGCGCGGCCGACCCCCAGGTCGAACAGGATGGCGGCAGGCACGATGGGGACGCGCGCCACGCGCACGTCGAAGCCGACGCCGCGCTCTTCCAGGTAGCGCACGGCGCCTGAGGCGGCGTCCAGTCCAAAGGCTGAGCCGCCCGCCAGGACGACGGCGTGAACCACATTGACCAGGTGAAGGGGGTGCATGGCGTCGGTCTCGCGGGTGCCGGGGGCGCCGCCGCGCTGGTCTACGCCGCCCACCGCGCCACCCTCGCACAGGACGACGGTGCAGCCGGTGAGCGCGTCTTCATCCTGGGCGTGGCCGACGCGCAGGCCGGGGATGTCAGTGATGGCGTTGTGCAGGCGCTTAGCCAATGATTAATCTCGGGAGTCTATCCGCGAATTACACGCATCAACACGAACTAGAAAATTAGGTCAAGTATAACAAATGTCGGCAGGTAAGGGGGGCGAATTATGAAACCGGAATGCACGCCACTGAATACAGAACAAACGTTCCAAGAATTAGAGGGCTGAGGGGCTGGTTGACAGGGCTGAGACATGCGGTATAATTCGCGTGCCTCAGCGGCCCCGTAGCTCAATCGGCAGAGCAGTTGCCTCTTAAGCAATTGGTTGGGCGTTCGATCCGCCCCGGGGTCACAATCAATTGCGATATGGCGGTCATTATTTCCTGGCCGTCATTTGCGTTAAT
>DATDRM010000046.1:0-4053 GCA_035291705.1 Anaerolineales bacterium | reverse complement strand
GACGTAAGGATGGATGCGCCCCTCGAAGTTGCGGTTGCCTGAAAGCACCGCCGCCGCCACCAGGTCTGAACTGGTAATCGCCTTGACGATCTCACCCGATAACGGACCTGAATTACCGATGCAGGTCGTGCAGCCATATCCTACCAAATTGAATCCAAGTTCGGCCAGGGGCTCCAGTAAGCCAGCTTTCTCCAGGTATTCAGAGACAACGCGCGAACCAGGCGCCAGGCTGGTCTTGACGTAGGGTTTGGAGTTCAAGCCACGCTCCACAGCTTTTTGGGCCAGCAGCCCAGCCCCTACCATCACCGAAGGGTTGGAGGTATTGGTGCACGAAGTGATGGCGGCAATCACTACCGAGCCATGCCCAATCTCCGCCTGGCTGCCGTTCGTGCCAACCATGACCTTGCGTTCGATGTCCTTTTGAACCAGTTCAAAGCCGCGCTCGCTTTTAGGAGCGGTCAAGGCCAGGCGAAAAGCGCGCTGCATCTCTCTCAAGGGGACACGGTCGTGCGGGCGTTTGGGTCCCGCCAGGCTGGGTTCAACCTTACCCAGGTCGAGTTCAAGCGTGTCTGTGAAATCTGGCTGTGGAGTATCCGGTGTGCGATAGAGACCTTGCTCCTTTGCATAGCCTTCAATCCGCTCGATTAACTCCCGGGAGCGACCGGTCAAGGCCAGGTAGCGCAGGGTTTCGTCGTCCACCGGGAAGAAGCCGATCGTCGCTCCATATTCTGGAGCCATGTTGGCAATCGTGGCGCGGTCTGGCAGGCTGATCACCTCCAACCCCGGGCCAAAGAATTCGACGAATTTCCCCACCACCCCTTTCTGGCGTAGCATCTGAACGACGGTCAACGTCAGGTCAGTCGCCGTAACACCCTCCGGCAACTCCCCCTGCAGTTTGAAACCCATTACATCTGGCGCGAGCATATCCACCGGTTGGCCGAGCATGGCTGCCTCGGCCTCGATCCCGCCTACTCCCCAGCCAACCACGCCCAGGGCGTTGATCATAGTGGTATGCGAATCGGTGCCAACCAGCGTATCCGGAAATAACAGACGCTGGCCATTTTCATCCTGCGCGATCACCACTTGCGCCAGGTATTCCAGATTGACCTGATGGACGATACCCGTCGCGGGTGGAACAACACGAAAATTGTTAAAGGTCTTCTGGCCCCAGTGCAAAAACTCGTATCGTTCGCGGTTGCGTTGGAATTCGATCTCTGCGTTGCGCTGGAACGCGTCTGGACCGGTGAAGAAATCCACCTGGACCGAGTGATCGATCACCAGGTCCACTGGAACCAGGGGGTTGATCTTGCGCGGATCGCCGCCCAGGCGAGCCATGGCAGAACGCATCGCCGCTAAATCGACTATTGCTGGAACGCCGGTGAAGTCTTGCATGATCACCCGCGCCGGACGGAAAGGCAAGCTATGGCGTGAGGCTGGGTTGGGCTTCCAGCCAGCCAGGTTTACCACATCTGCCTGAGTGATCTCCCGATCGTTGCATTGGCGCAATACCGACTCGAGCATGATGCGGATCGAGAAAGGCAGGCGATCGATCTCGGTCAGGCCTTGCCGTTCCAGGTTTGCCAGGCGATAAAAGAAAAAATCACCGTGGCGAGTGTGAAGAATGTCACGCGTTTGAAAATAATCTTCAGGCATGGATACTCCTTCTAGGATGGCAAATTATAGCCCTTCCTGGAGGACATTTCAATATTAACTCGCTGTCTTCTTTTCGACGTCAATGCTTGAGGCGAACGATGGCGTCCGTCATGCGTACCAGGCGGGTCATAAACTCAACATCGTGCACCCGCACGATATCCGCCCCGCGCAGGATACTGACTACCACTGCCGCCGCAGTTCCCTCCAGGCGTTGGTCGGGCGGCAAGTCCAGGGTATATCCGATGAATGACTTGCGAGAAGGGCCAACCATCACCGGATACCCCAGGCGGCAGATCTCATCGAGATGGTTGAGCAGCTCTAAGTTCTGCTCGACAGTTTTGCCAAAGCCAATGCCTGGATCGAGAATGATCTTGTCTTCAGGGATGCCAGTGGCTCTCGCCAGGGTCACACTCTCGAGCAACTCACGTTTAATATCCTCGATAAGGTTTTCGTAAGGGATGCCCACGTAACGCCCGCCCAAGCGTTCCTTGATCTCGGCATGCACCCAGGAGCTGCGGTTGTGCATCAAGATGATCGGCACCTCATAGCGCGCCACGGTTTCCGCTAATCGCGGATCAGCCCGCAATCCCCAAACATCGTTGACCAGTTGCGCCCCTCCCTCCAGGGCAGCCTGAGCCACTTCTGATTTGTATGTGTCCACCGAGATCAATACATCGAACTCCCTGGAAAGGGCGTGAATCACAGGCAAGACGCGTCCCATCTCTTCTTCTACACTGATCTGGGCTGACCCAGGGCGTGTGCTTTCCCCGCCCACATCCAGGAAGTCAACCCCAGTAGATACGAATCGCCGGGCCTGCTCCATGGCCGAGGAGACTAATCTTTCCTCTCCCCAACCCGATTGCCGCTCGTCGATTTCCGCCAACAATCCGTCGCCCGAAAAGCTATCCGGCGTTATGTTGAGGATACCCATCACATAAGTCCGGGTTCCCCAGGTCAGGGCTTGCTTGCCAATGGTAAGGCCAGAGGATCGCAACGGTACTACACCAATAATGTTAGCGGCCGGTCCAGCCAGGTTTCGGCTTCACCCATATCGACAAATATTCCGATCTCCAGCCAGCCAGGTGTGGTCAATGAGGCGATTTTCCTGATCGATTCGCGCATTGTCTCATCTGCCACGACTACTGCCAGGCGTACGTGGCGGGTCGAAGGATCTGAACTGACCTCAACCGCGTAATTGATCGCTTCTTCCGGGAGATGCTCGATTTGCCGCAAGTCGTACAGGTTTGTGGTCAACCTATCCGAACTTAGCAGATGTTCTAAGGCAAACTCACGCCAATGGGTTAAAGTCTTATGCGAAATATTGGTAAATGTATAATGCATCCCTCCATCTGGTCGGCGTACAACCGTATAACCAATACCTGGTTCAGGAGTCCAATTGAGCGGCTTAATGGCTTCTTCTGACATGACTACACCTCCCGGAAATGATATTGGATCCGATCAAAATCGATCAAGGTTTAACCACACTCGCCTGGTGAATACCAGCTAATGCCATCAATATTTGCTCCCGCTAACATTTCGCGGATCGTGATTCCCAATACGGGATGGCGCAAATCTGGCGCTATTTGCGCCAGGGGCAGGAGCACAAACCCACGTCCTTCCAAGCGCGGATGTGGAATGGTTAACCGCGGAGAATCGATGATCAGATCGTCAAAAAATAAGATGTCCAGGTCAATCAACCGGGGTCCATACTGGATACCGGGTTGGCGGCCTAAACGCGTTTCGTTTTGCTTGAGATGAGAAAGCAAATCAACGGGCTGTAAATCGGTTTCCGCCTGGATCACCTGGTTCAAGAATTTCGGTTGATCCAGGTATCCCCAGGGTGGGGTTTCATAAATTGGAGAACAAACCAGGTTGAAGATCTCGGGTTTTAGGGCAGCGATCGCCGCCTGCAAGTTTGCCAGACAGTCTCCAAGGTTTGAACCGAGCGCAAGAAAAACTGTGTGAGGCATCTATAAGCGCTCAATGATGGTCGCCGTCCCCATCCCATGACCGATACACATGGTCTGTAAGCCATAACGCCCCTCTGTCCGCTCCAGTTCATGAATCAGCTTGGTCATCAGAATGGCGCCGGTCGCCCCCAGCGGATGCCCGTGCGCGATCGCACCGCCGTTGGGATTGACGCGGCTCAGATCCGGATGAAGTTCTTGCACCCAAGCCAGCACCACCGAAGCGAAAGCTTCATTGATTTCGATGACGTCGATTTCCTCCAGGGTTAGAACTGCTCGCTTCAGAACTTCATTGGTAGCTAAGATCGGACCATCCAACATAAGCACTGGATCGGAGCCCACTACCACCCGGGCAACAATTCGGGCGCGCGGGTCCAGGTTGTACCGCCCAACTGCCCTGGCGGAAGCGATTAATACCGCTGCAGCGCCATCG
>DATDRM010000045.1:0-5603 GCA_035291705.1 Anaerolineales bacterium | reverse complement strand
CCCACGCGCCCTTCGCCGTTAGAGCCGTGGCAGACAGCGCAGTTCTGGTCGAAAAGAACCGCTCCCTGATTGGGATCACCCGAGACGCCAGGTGGGGGTGTGATGGCGGGCCGGGGGATGGCGGTCGGGGTTGGGTAAATCAGCTCCGGCCCACCGGTCTGCCAGCTGAGAATATAGTAAACCAGGGCGTCGATCTCTTCTTCGGTGAGTGGCCCGCCGTTCGCCTGGCTCCAGGGTGGCATCGCTGAACCGGTAACCCCGTTCTCGATAGTCGTCTTGACACGCAGATCAGGCCGGATCGAGGGCCAGTCTTTGGCCAGGGTTGCGCCGACCCGCCCCTTACCATCAGATCCATGGCAAACGGTACAATTCTCGGCATAGACCTGCGCTCCCAGCTGGAGTTTACCCTCATCCTGCTCCTGAGCCAGCCCTGGAACAATCCAAGCCAGCGAGATGGCGATGATCCCCAAGACAACCAAACCGGCATAGCGGTGAAGGAAGGATCGCATGGTTTTGTTTCCTCTTCGTGCTCCGCCGGCCTACTTTTGGGCAGATAGGAAGGCGATTAAATCGTCCAAATTCTCCTGGCTGAGCAAAGTACCGAAATTCTTCGGCATGACGTTGTCAGGAAATCCTTCCACGACAAAGGCGCTTGGGTCCAGAACCGATTCGCGAAGATAGTCCTGTGCAGATTTTCCAGGTATGCGCGTGGCAGCCTGCGTACCAGCTTGAGTTAAATTCGGTCCGACGATACCGGTGCTCAAGCCTTCAATCGTATGGCAACCACCACAGCCACGCTCCAGGTAAACCTGCCGGCCGCGTGCGACTGGGTCTGCCAACTCCTCAGCGCTTGGGGTAGGGGTTGGTAATGCTTCCAACACGACCTGCTCCAGAGCGGTGGCCTCCCAGTTTAAGATGAATTTGGCCAGGTCACGGATTTGATCGGCGCGCATAGGGCCTCCGTAAGCTTCAGACCAGGCTGGCATTGAGGGTACCCCCTGGCCGGCAAACTGGTCTGGACGAGAAGAAGTGAGGCGTCCGCTCGAAACGGTGGCGACAACATAGTCCTCTAAGCTGCCGGACCAACCTACCTCTTTTAACCGGTTTGTGAAGAAGTTGCGGTCGTTCAGGGGGGGGCACAAGCCTGGAATACCCTCCCCTTTCGACCCATGACAGCCACTACAGTTGTTCTCGAATAGGCTGGCTCCTACCTCAATAGCTTGCGCTTGATGCTCTTCGGCCGCTCTGGCCATCCGGCCTTCCTCATTCAGCCCATAGATGATCATGATCACTGAGGTGAGCACGACCAGGATTGTGCCAAGAAAGATCTCGAAATTAAAGCGGGACATGGTGTTGGTTCACCCTCCTATCGGCGTGGCGTTATTCACGACCCCGGTCGCGGTGTATATAGATGTGGCGAAAATAGGTTTTCGTCTCGCCTGTTTCTGCATCATCCCAAACGATGCGCATGGTCACCTTTTTCAAGTTCTCCTGCCAATCCTCGGTGATCAAGACTGCCTCAGCGTTCGGCAAGTCTCCTGCCTGGATAGACTTGTTTACGAGGGTCGAATATTCGGCAAAAACGGTCTCCAGGGCTGGACAGCCGTTAATCATTTCCGGGCAGAGGTTATCGGTCGGAGTTGCGTTAACCACATAAACGCCTTGTTGGAGTTGATCGAAAGGAACTTCGTAGACGGGGCCGCTGCCTTCCTCCGGAGCCATATCCTGGATTATTCGGGTAGAGGCGATTGGCTCAATCCCATATTGTGGAAGTCCCATGTAACTTAGTGCGATCAGGATCATGACTCCCAGGATTCCAAGGGAGACAGCCACCGGCCGCTTCATGAACGATCGGTTGGGATTGCGGTCGATGTAAGGAACACCGATGAGTAGAAGCACAAGCAGCGTTGGGATAATTATTCCCATCAGGGTTTTATCGCCCAATTTGAGCATGCCCTGCAGCCACCAGAAATACCAGGGGGCTTTGGTGTCGAGGGGAGTCTGTTGTGGGTTGGCGATGTGCTCCAGCGGAGCGCCGGGATAGAAGTAGATTGTGACGAAAAAAAGAATAAAGAGACCAAGTATTGTCAGGTAAACCTCATGCGAGAGCAAGTCTGGGATCAGGTCGAGGCGCTGCTTGGTGTCCTTCTCCTTCTCTTTTGTTATATTCCCTTCTTCCAGGCGGGCAGGGAGCGATATACCGTGCTCGCGCGCGACCTTATAGTAGTGAATGCTGATCACAAGGATCGCCGCTAACGGCAACAGGATTACATGCAGCAGGTAAGCGCGCAACAGACCACCTGCGCCAATATCAGGAGCACCCCTTAATAGCAGGTTTAGTTGCGTGCCTACCAGAGGTGCGGCTTCTCCCATGCTGGTGCCGATCGTAACCGCCCAATAGGCCAGTTGATCCCAGGGCAGGAGATAGCCAAAGAAGCTAAGAAAGAGTGTGATTCCCAACAAAATCACCCCTGTGAACCAGGTAAAGGAACGTTCTTTCTTATAAGACCCGGTGAAATAAGTCCGCAACATATGCAGGAAGGTAAAAATCACCATCGCCTCGGCCCCGATGCGGTGCAAGTCGCGCATCAGGTTCCCGAAGGGGACATCGCTCATGATCTCCAGGATCGAAGTATATGCCTCCGATGGGGTCGGAGAGTAATAAACCATCAAGACCAGCCCGGTAATCAGCTCGACCATGAAAAAGAAAAAAGTGAAGAAGCCTAACCGGAAGGTATGGCTCAGGATCGTGCTGCCCTTGTGGTAGTAGCGCGGCCGGATGTGAAACAGGAAGCTGGTAGTGTGGACTTTGTAGCGTGGATTTGGCTTTTCGGTGGGCGGATCACCGCGCAGGACAGCGCGCAGTTCATTGATGCCCAGACCGGCAGTGATGATGCGCACACGGTTATCGATCGCCGTCGCCATTTTTTGGCGCAGGTCTTGAATGTTGATGGATTTCAGCATATTTATCCCCTGGCTTTCATTAAGGATAGAGTGGGAAAATCAGGCGTGACGAGCGCCAATGACCTTTTTACCGGTATCGACCTTAACGATGGCGGTAGGATCAGTTGGCACGGGTAGAGGAGCGCCGGTTTCAGGATCAGTCTCGGCGATCAGCTCACCCGCAGTGGATTCGATCCTGATGATAAAGCGGTCTAAGTTGCGTGGCGCTGGCCCTTTTATGTAGGTGCCATCTTTCTGGAATTGTGAACCGTGACAGGGGCAAGCGAATTTGTTTTCTTGATCATTCCAGTTGTAAAGGCAGCCCAGGTGGGTGCACACCTTGTAAATTGCCATGATTCCCCCCTTGGTATTGCTGAGCCAAAACTTGACTTTGGGGAAATTCTCTGGTTGGGCATTTGTTTCAGGTAGCTCTTCCACTGTCCCGATCGTGAACACACCGCCAAATTCCCCTTCTTTAAATCGGGGAAGAGAAAACAAAAAGGTCACGCCAGCCGTTGTGACTGAAAAGAATCCGATCGAGACAAGCCAGGCGAAGTTGAGGAACTCACGGCGGTTAATTATTTTTTTCTCGACTACTGCCTCTGTAGTCATCAACATGCTCTCCTCTCTCCAGTAATTTTCAATAAGTCAAAAGACTTAGTGTATTGTAGCACCAGGAGGATCAAATAACAAGATAAATCGGGTCAGATTTATACGTCTAACCGTGGCAGCAGTTTACCAAAGAAGCGGAATCTTCGCTATCCACCTTGATTAAACCAGGGAGAGTGATTTCCACTTCACGAAAGGGTGATTCGGACATCACCCTCGTTGAGCGGGTGTGGTATGATGAACGAAAATATTCCCCCAGGAGGGCAGCATGTCGCTGGTAGAAATCCACGGCCGTCTGGCGAATACTTCTTTAATATTTTTTCTGGTCATGGCGATGTGGGGCTTCTGGCGCTTCTTTCGCCACCAGGGATTGGGGGCAAGCTTCTGGGGGGCGTTGGTGATCGCTGAGATTTTAATTATTGCTCAAGGTGGTTTGGGCGCGTACCTGTGGATCAGCGGGCTGCGACCACTGCGCGGTTTTATCCATATCCTATATGGCGTAGTCAGCGTGTTGGCCATCCCGTTGGTGTATAGCTATACCAAAGGCAGGCAGGAACGCCCGGAGATGTTGCTGTACGCTGTAGCGCTCCTGATCATGGTAGGGTTGGTGTTGCGGTCGATGGTGACAGGGGGGTAAAAGAGGCATTGGGATTACTTCACAGTGGGCTGCCCTCTACTGGGTAGCCAGCCGCTTTCCAGGCTTGCAAACCTCCGCTCATGCAGGTTACCCGGCTAAAACCAGCCTGCTGTAAGGTGGTTACACCTTCTTTGCTCCGTCGTCCAGATTGGCATACTACCACGATATCTTTATCCCTAGGTAGTTCACCTAAGCGATTTTGTAACTCATCCAGAGGGATCAGAATGCTATTTGGGATGTGCATCTGATTCCATTCGTCTGAATCGCGCACATCCAGGAAGAATGCCTTTTGCTGGTATTTTTCATAGGCCTGAGCGATTGGGATTTCAGAAGGAAGGTCATTTTGAGACCTGAGCAAGAAATAACCCACACCGAGGAGAATGGCTGTTCCTAATATGATCCACAACCATATAGGATTTTGCTGGCGGGCTTTTTGTTTGTGGCGATAACCATGACCAGATTTCGAGCGTGACTTCGAGGATTTCCGCTTCTTTGTCATTATCGCCTCCAGTTTTTCTGGTTAATTATACGCCACGCAACGGGGAAGGTTTTAATACCCTGCGTTTCTACGTTGGTTTTAATGAATGGGCTTTTCACGTAGTTTCGTTTTTTTCCGACGAGAGACGTTCAATAATGCATATTTGGCTGGAGATAGGGATAACAAAAGGAGAGCCGTCATCAAGACTGCTGAGGTCAGACACCAGGCGCAAGATGCGCCAATCACAAACGGTTCGAGGAAAGTTAAATAGAACGAGAAGAGCGTCCCGAAGGCGGTCATGCCCAGCAGGGAGATGGAAGCATAGTCAGCCGCTCTTCCTTCGCGAAAATGGCCGATTGACCAGGCAATCAGGATCATCACATAACCTACTAATCCCAATGTCCCGATGGGCAGAACGCCAAACAGCCGCGCGTACTCACTCTGTTGCACGGCATTGCAGTCGCCTACCGGTCCACAAACCGCTGTGACCTGGGCAGTTTCAACATAAGACAGGTATCCAGCAACGCCCAGGCCGATCAAACACAGCACGGGGATTAGCCAATCCCACCAGCGGGTGAGCACGGCCTTGGTTGTGCTGGCACTGGGAGCTCTGCAGAAGTAGGATATTGCTCCTCCAACCGAAAACATCATGAAAGCTAGGACAATTACCGCTAGCGTATTCCCCAGCAGATCACGGGCGAAATTAGCCCCCAGACCGCCGGAATGGTCGCCAGTCATGAGCAGTCCTGGATTGGGCGTCGGACTGAGCACAAGCGGTGTGGGTGAGGCCGGGATGGTTGTGGCAGCGCTTGTGGGTGTGGCCTCTATTTGCGTGGGTACCTCGGTCGGCTGAGTAGATGCCATAGCCTCAGCCAGGCCAGGGATAGCTGGCCAGTCCACCCCGCCTTGCGCCAGGTATTGCTCGATCAGGCCTGG
>DATDRM010000044.1:0-16678 GCA_035291705.1 Anaerolineales bacterium | reverse complement strand
CTGTAACAATTTGCGAATGTTCTCGCGCGTTTCGGCGATATCGTCGACGATCAATACCTTGATCTTTTCAACATCACCCATGTAATAACTCCATGTATTGACTGCTCTCTCTTCTATCCGAGAAGTGCCAAGTTCTGCAAGGCAAGAGAATCCAATTCAGACGGTCCGACCGCCAAAGTTTATTCACAATTACGGCTCTGGCGTTGGCTCGGCTTTACATGGCAGCCCAGGCTGAGTTAACTCGTCACACCGCGGTTCCAACCCATAGGGCAGCTTCAGCGGAACCGGGATGTTGTACTGTTTTAACAGGAAATCCAGGGTTGCAGATTCAGTCTGGACACGCGTATCGTCGCCAGCCGGACGAAGCGCCAGGGTCAGACGAGCGCCGGAGAAGATCAGGTAATTAAGTGTGACCGCGTCCTGCGGCGTCACGATCAGGGTGATATATTCCGGCGGGGACGCTGGAGCCTGAGGTGTCTGTTCCGGTGCGGGCTCTACTGTGGGCTCCTCGGTTGCCGGGAGTTCGCCTGTCTGAGTAGGCTGCTCTGGGGATTTTTCCTCGCGGGGGAAATCTCCCAACCCCAACACAACAACATCCTGGAGCAATGCCTGGCTGACCAGGCGTGACCTCTGGATTTCCGAAGGCACAATATAAAAAGTCTGCTGCAGGAGAGGGTCGATTTCTGATTTCCCAAGAAAAGATCCAGCTGCGGCCCCCTCAACCTTGGCCGTAAGAGATGAGGGACCATTCTCGCTCACCGGTCCTGGCCCGATAATAATTGCCACCTGGTTAGGTAGCCTGGTCTGGAAATCGACGTCCAGATCTACGATCATCAGAGAAGCGATCACATTGACGTGGTCGCCTGGCTGCGGGGCGTAGGATACGCTGGATAACCGGCTGATCGGGATGGACACCGCCACCATGCCCCTCGGAATCGATAAGGCCGCCAGGGAACCGGTTGCGGAGAGTTGGTTTGAGTTATCCACCACCATACTGGTGGTTAGCAGCATGTTCGCCTCTAGGTCTATCTTCGCCTGACGGCCAACTACCTGTGCCAGATCGGAGAAATATCCCTCGATGAACAGATCGCGTGGAATCTCGATCTTTCCCAGGACGGTCTCGTTGAGCATGCTGCCGCGCGGGACGCGCTGCGCGACTACCACTACCTCGACCATTTCGACCGCCGGCGCGGGCGTCGCCTCCACCACTGGCACGCTGGCTGGCTTTAGGATTTTCAGCCAGATCACCGCCAATGCACCCAATCCTAGGATTAAGATAAACGCCAGGTAAAAAAATATTCGCCCTCGACGCATGGGAACCTCCAAATCTTTTTGAAAAAAAATACTTTTTCGCAATCATACGATATATGGAGGAAAAGTCAAGCCGAGAAGGGGGGTAAAACTATCAAGGTTGCAAGCCTAACAGAAACAGTAAGGGCCCTGTTTCCGTCAGGGCCCTACTGTACCTTGCGTTGTTTACTTCGCTCCGTAATACCGACTAAATGCTGCTCATGATGTTGCTGAAGATGTTACCGACAGCTGGGCCGAGAAGAGCGAGAACAACGATTACGACTACCGCAACCAAGACAAGGATCAATGCATACTCCACGAGGCCCTGACCCTTTTCTTTCAGTGTGGACAACATGATTTTTCACCTCCTTCCTTTTCAAAATAATCGATCTTGCTCACCTGCGAAGATGCCTAGATTATAGAGAAAAGGGGGGTTAAAATCAATAGCAATGTCATTAATTAATTCTTACATTTACGCAAGAATAATTTCATTTAATCATCGAGTGCGGGGGTTACAGCTGCCACTAGGAATTGGACGTGTGTGCCCCCCCCAACCTGGCTGTCCAAATCGAAAGAACCGCCGATCATTTCCATCCTTTCCTTGATCACTTTTAATCCCATCCCTTGTTCTCGCTCCAGCCCCCCAATATCAAAACCGACCCCATTATCTTCAACTACGACACGCACCTCGGTATCCATTAGATCGACCTGGATCTTGACCTCACTGGCCTGGCTGTGGACTACTGCGTTCCTTAAAAGCTCTTGAATCGCTCGGAAGATCATCACTTCAAGATAGGACTCTAACCGCCGTTCGGTGCCGGTCGTCGCCAGTCGTACGTCGATACCAGATTGTTCTTTGATCGCCGAGGCGTATTTCTTGATTGTCGGGATCAAACCTAAGTCATCAAGCATCATCGGACGCAGTTCGAAGATAAAATCGCGCACTTGTTGGAAAGTCGCGCTGGCCGAGTCCTTTAAACTCACCAATTCCTCGTATGCCTTGGCCTGATCCACATCGAAAAGGCGCATGGCGATCTCGGTTTCTAAGATTAAGTTTGACAGGGTTTGCGCTGGACCATCATGCATCTGACGAGATAGACGCTTCCGTTCAGCTTCCTGGGCCTGGATCAGCATCTCCAGGAACTCCACAGTGGCAATCCGGCTTGCCGGCATTGCACTGGGAGATTGCTCGTTATCCATCAACTTGGACATCTGGTCTAACAATGTCAATTGGTGTTGCAAATGTAGTTGATCGCTTTGCAGTTTTTCCAACTGGCCCCGCATGACGAATAATCGCTGCTGTGCGTCCAGAGTCGCTTCATAGGCCGCGCGAATCTCCTCCCTCGGGAGGCTGTCGAACCGAGCATGTATCTTCTGTAGATTCCCAGTTGCTGTAGCGTTGCGTTGAGTCAGTCGATTGACTTCAATCTGGCTTTGCTCTAAAAAGAGGTTGATCTCTTTGAGCTGCTGACGGGTCTGTTCCAGTTGCTGGCCAACCTCAGCGCGCAGGTTCTGCCAGGAGTCGGTTTCACCCGAGATTACTTGTGAACCTTCGAGGCTCATTCCTCACCTTCCTTACTTTCCTCCTGCAAGCGAACCCACCCTCTCCGGAGAGCATATAGCGCAGCTTGTGTCCGGTCTTCAACCCCCAATTTTCTCAAGATCGAGGTGACGTGATTCTTCACGGTCTGATGACTGATCGTCAATGTTGTGGCGATCTCTTTATTACTTAATCCATGCGTTACTAATCCCAAAACTTCCATTTCACGCCGGGAGAGTGGCTCAAATGGTTCACCCAGATCGCTGCTGGACCGCCAATCAGCCGAGGATACTGGGATCAGCCAACGCTGAAGTTCCTCAGGACTCATTGTCTCTTCGCCCACCACAAAGTAGCCGGCGACCACCTCCCGAACTATTTTCGCCAGAGTTTCAGGCTTTACATCCTTTACGCAATATGCGGCGGCACCAACCCGGATCGCATGTAGTTTTTGTTCGGCATCGTCATAAGCCGTTAGTAGAATTACACGTGTGGAAAGCTTTTCTCTGACTACCTCCTGCGTAACCTGCTGTCCATTCAATCCTGGTAGATTCACATCAACTACCGCTACTTGCGGTTGCAGGAGGCGGATCAATTCCAGCGCTTCTTCTCCACTGGTTGCCTCCCCCACGATAGATAAATCTGGCTCCAGCGATAATGTGTCGATAACCCCTTGCCGGAAAAGTGGGTGATCGTCAACGACCACGATGGTTACTGCATTCATGTATTCTCGCTCCCGCCGAAAAGCTGTTTCTCAGGTAGTATAGCACAGGTGGTTTTGACGGGCAACAGAATCTGCGGGAAATTGAAACTAAGGACTTATCCATGAATAGATCGCCATGTTCTCTCCATCCAATTGGGGGCTAAATCGACCACCCGTAGTATAAATCAGGGTTGCCCGGTCAACCAGGTCAGGATACCATCCTGGAAAGGTGACCAGATACTCTGCACCGTGCTCGTCCAGGTAAGCCGCCAGCGCATCTTCGTCTCGGATATACGGGATCACCTCTGGAGAAATCAATCCAGCCAGGTCGAGCAGTCTGCGCTTGCTGTAAAACCCTAATGCGCCAATATCGTGCGCAGCGATCAACGATTCCGAATTGGTATTTCCTGCCACCCAGCGCGCTGTATCGACCATCTCACTTTCGATCACAGCTACATCCAGGGCATAGGCGCGTGCCCCCAAGCTCCAGAAGGCCAACACCACCGCCAAGGCAGCCATAAGCCCAACTGGACGGACAATACGCCACCTGCCAGTTATTGATTCCTGATGGAGTAAGTCTGCCAGCCCGACAAATCCCCAAAGTACGAAGACTGGCAGTGCTGGGATAATATATCGCCCATGCTGGTAGGTTACCGGTAGACGCCACGCATATATGCCAAGATAACCAGCGACCCAAAGAACGCTGCCCAGCCTCCCCCAAGCTCTGCGCCGGACTGATTGCCATGCCATCCAGACGAATCCTGGTAGAAGCACAACGCCCACTCCCACCATGAGGGGCCTGACTTGCTCCAAATAGCGTCGCCAAAGGACAGTTTCCCGCAGGACAGCATATTCAGCTTGCTTAGCATAAAAAGTATTAGGCCACCATTCTCCGGCCAGCGCCTGATTTAAGATCAGGTATGGCAAGAAGCCGAGCGCAAAACCAACCCCAGCTATCATGGCTATGCGCAGTTTTACCTTGATTAACCCCTTCCCCATAAACAACACCCAGCCAACCGGCCCGAGCAAGGTCAATCCGTCCGGCCGCACCCAGCTAATCAAACCAATCAGTCCCCCGATCCCCAACCAATTTCTCCAGCTCCCTTCAAGGTCGGTTTCATGAGAGTTCAACCGCACTAGCCAGACCAGCACAACCAGGATGAGCAGACCCATCAGTAAGGTTTCCATTCCCGAGCCTGCTGACCAAACCAGGTGCCACTCTAGGACAAGTAGCGCCCCCGCCCAGACTCGCCAATTAAGGCGGTCTGGCAGCAACACCCCAAATCCATAGACTCCTACCATTGCCAGAGCCCACAGCAACCCCCATCCCAGCAAATAAGTCCAAATGAATGGCCCCAACCTAATCCAATAGCCAAACACCAGCAGGAATGACCAAAGAGGAGCAGTAGAGCCTGCCGAATGCTGACCAGGCAGAAATGCCCACTCCCCCCTCTCTGCCAGGTTGCGAGCATAAGTCTGGTGAATCCAGGCGTCGTCAAGCGGGAATCCCAGCCGGAACAAAACCCAGCTGGCGAGCAAGTACCCACCCAGTGAAAGCCCGGCCATGCAAGCCAGGAGCAACGCCACTCGGAATCGATGATCAGTCATCAATCGTTACTTATCACTTCGAAAATATGTATTCCTTCGTCCGTCTTGAGGTAGCGCAAACCAGGCCGATCACGCGGATCACGGTATAGATCGTCGAGCCCAGCCGGGTGGTTCTGCTCCAACAAGAGATATTTCCCTCGATAACGCTGGGCGACGGCCAGGCTCGTCTTCTCGTCCCCATCCGGGATGACGATCGCTGTTCGGCCAGTCGTCGCCTGGTATCCTGGAGGATTATTGATAACCACGATATCCTCCGGATTCGCTCCCAAGCTGTGTAAAGTTTGTTCCAGGTGTAAATAGGCGGCCTCGGCCTCTCCCCAGGCCGGTATTCTCTGATTCTGGCCTGTCACACGCGACCAGGTCGTCAGCCCGGTCAATAGCAGTGTCAATCCCACCAACCCAGCACCCAGAATTGGACGCGCCACATGCGGGTTCCAACCCCGCTGCCGATCTCCCCAAGCCAGCAGGGAATCCAGACCGGCAGGTACCAGCCCCCAGAATAATGGCTGCAGGGCAGCTCCCGCATGGAAGAATCCCCCTCGCGCTCCGGGGTAAGGAAAGACGAGCGTCATCCCCAGAAAAAGCATCCCCCAAGCTAACCCACCCAATCGCACGCGCCGGTCATGCCTCATACGCCACATCCCGGCCACGATCAGGGGCGCTAGGAGGATACCGCCCTGGACGGCGAAAGCCGTTTGCAAGTTTTGGCTGAGCGTCCCCAGGCGTGCCCGGATGATCTCCCCCAGGCCAGCAGCCCACCAATGCATCGGAGTCAGGATCGCGGCCGGGTAGGCAAATATCTCGTCATAGGCTGTGATCCACAGCGCGCGCCCACCGCCAGGAGCCAGTAACGTCCCGAAGGTAGTCAGGTTACGCACCAGCCAGGGGGACATGACGATTAGATAGCCGAGTATTAAGAATATCAGGCGTGATGCGTGGAACGTATAACGTGATCTAAGAAACGTTTTGTGTGATGCTCGCTGCGTGATACTTGGCGGCCATCCGCTAACTGCAACTCGCTGACCGCTAACCGCGATAACCCCTATCCCTAACCAAAGCAGCCCATCCGCCCGGGCCAGGTGCATCGAGCCTGCTAATAACCCAAGTAATAAAGGCACCCCAAAAAACGTTCGAACGTTAAAACCTTTAAACATTTCAACGTTTCCACCGGTATTTAAGATCAAGAAGAACAATCCTCCGAAAAGCATATACAGCCCGAAGGTGTCTGTTGTCGATACGAAAGCCAGGTAGAAACCGGGCAGAGCTGCCAGGAGTCCAGCCAGGATGGCCGCCCAGCGCTGGGGAGTGAAAGTATGCGCCAGGGTAGCCGTCAAAGGAGGTAGGCATCCAGCGATTAGCAGGAAGCCAAGGCGCGCCCCGGCAAAATTCATCATCCCGGAAACTTTCATTCCCACAGCTGCCAGGAGCGCAGCATAAGGCATCCAATAGGTAAACATGGGGTGGGGTATGCCTTGTGGATTGTCAAGATAGTTCCATAGAAAAGGCTCGGAAAAACCAAAGCCCTGCGCCAACCTTAGTCCATCGGCAAAATAATAATCCGCATCCATATAGCCAGGCGCTGACTGGTATCCCGCCACGACAAGCGAGATACCCAAGCCCAGGAGGAATAGCATGGCACATAGTTTGGCAGTCATGGTGACAGCGGATACAGCTGATAGATACCGTCTAAATCGAGTGGAGATGGTAAATCAGCAATGAGACTATCGAACTCCTGCCAATCTATGGGTCGATACTCTCGGCGTTCCAGCCGTTCAAATTCGGCTCCTGAGCGGTACACCAGCAGATGCGTAAATCCTTGGGTTCGCCAGGTGTCCAGGATCGCTGGTACGGCGCGGGAGGTTTGCCTTTCAAGGAACCAACGATCGATCCAGGCATCCGGTAGTGCTGAGAGAGGTGCATACAAACCACGCGGTTCCCAAAGGAAAAGGGTGCGCGTTCCAGGGGGCAACGATTGGACAGCCCGCATCGCCGAGGCGTAGCTCCCTAAACGAGCCTCAAGGTAAGTCTGCTTAGGATAAGCTCCGGTCAATACGCCACCAGGGTTAAAGCGCACCAATGCCAGCGCATCCTGCCAGGCACACAGCCCAATAACGAGTATGATCAACACCGCCAGGACGCGTCCCAGGCGGATTCCTAATGCATTTACGGCGCTCAGCTCTTGCCAACCCCAACCCACAGCCAGCCCTGCGGCGGGTATAAGAACAAAATATAGTCGCGTTTGAAACAAAAGCGGTGACAGGCCCCCGAAAACCACCATCGCCAACCAACCCGCTAGCGACCAAAGCATAGCTACGCGGATCATCCGCACTCTTCTCCCAGCAATCATCCCCGGTACAGCCAATAGAACTAACAATGGACCCAAATCGGCTCCGTAAGTAACCATCCCTGACACTCGCGCACCATCCATCCCGAACCAGGTGGCTGCCAGGGGCAACCAGGCAGCCTGCCCACCCACCAATTCCTCATGGCGGGCAAAAAAAGCCAACCGTTCAAGGCTGGTATAGGCGGTCGGCCATAGGTGGGGAAAAACTGGGCTGCCAGTCCAGGCAATGGTGATCGCCAACCAGGGCAAAAAGATGAGCAACGCCAAAATCATTATTTGCAAGGCGCGCCTCCAGCTCGCCCAGTATTTCCACCCATCTATCCCCAAAATCGCTATAGCCAACAGCGGGACAATCAGCCCGGCCGTCAGTTTTGACCACAATGCACACCCAGCAAAAATCCCCATCAGCCATAACCATATCCCCCGGCGCTCTTCCATCCAGGCTAACAGGCTCACCAGAGCCGCCAGACCGTAAAGTGCAGCCAGGCCATCTACATACGCACCACTCATCATCCAACGGAAGGTATTTCCCGCCAACAGTGCCGAAATTGCCACCCAGACGCTGGTTGCACCAACGCGCCGCGCTAATAGACCCATCAATCCAACAAGCAAAGTGAACTGGAAAAGCCAGCCGATCACCGCGGCCGTTTCCGCGCCAAAGAGCCCCATGCCCCAGGTGTAAAGCAGCTCACCTAATTGCGGTTGACCCCAATATGGGTTCCAGGGCACAAACTCGAATCGCCCAGCAGCCAGGTAACGCCTGGGTAGCTCCAGGTGGTACATCAAGGCATCCCACTGGATCGGTGGAGCCAGGGCAAACACCAATTGCCCGGTAATTAAGAAACCTGTAAGGGTCGCCAGGGTTTTACCAAATCGACTGGCCTCCGTCCACAAGAGCACACATCCATTAAGTAAGCTTCCCCAGGATAGGCAGTCTCTCCACAGGATGAACCACCCCAACACCAACCCACCCCAGGCAAGCACTCGAGAATATCCCCCCACCAGGCCGAGCAGCAACCACGCCATCCCCAACAAGGCCCATCCCAAGGCTGCCTGCAACCCAAATCGCTCCAGTGGGTGCAGGCTTTGTATTGTTAGCAGACGAACCTTTAGCAGACGGTGTCCCAAGCCACCCGCCAGCCCAGTCAAGGCTAGCGCACTGATGCTAATTCCAATTGTTTGACCAACCGCTATGACTTGATCGACGACAACCGGTTTGTGAACAATATAATATCCAACCAAAACTAAGATTGACCAGGCCAGGCTCAGAAGGAGGATCGCAATAGATCTATAAGGAGTCCAGGAATCAAAGGGGGATTTCTGCCTTGGCTTGCTCATGATAATTTAAATTCCATCCTGGTTTCCCCATAATAACCTTACTCTTCAAAGTCCCGCAAGTCTTCGATCAACAGGCGCACCGGTCGGATCGCCCACCAACGCACCCAATATAACACCACAAATAAGAACAATGGCAGAGGGAAGAACATGATTGGATTTTGGAGCGGCTGATCAGCATATGTCAACGTTCGCAGGAATAATGCCCATAACCCGGCGAACGTGATCACCATCACCAGCCAGATCACTGGTCTTCCCCTATGCCCCCAATGTTCCTCCAAGACGGCCCAGGTCAGTACTAAGGGTAAGAACAGGAGGATAAAATTTCCTGGATCAGTCTGGATACCGATCCACTGGCTGGCGACCAGGGTCAGGCTGCCAGTCCACAGGAACCAGCGGAATTCCTTGTTCCGTGCGAAGCTCCATTCTACAAACAAGAGAAGGATCAACAAACCACTTAGCACCCAGCCGAAAGTTCTCCCGCTTGCCGGTAACCAGGTAGCAAAGACGGCGCCCGGCGTCCCAGGCGGGTTGTAACTCGAATAACGCAGCACTTCTCGCAAATTCTGCAGCGGCCAATCGGGCAAAAACAAAGCTGCACTGGCAGACAGCAGCCCAACCGTGATCAACAGCCAGAGCATGGTCCGCCAGCGACGTTGAGAAAGCGTCCACACCAGGATATAGAGCAGTATGACGACCACCACGTGCGGTTTGATCGTGGCAAAGGCTAGCAAAATCCCCGCCAGCTCGTCTCGCCCTGAGCGCAGCGCCGCAAAAGCTCCTGAGATCAGCAAGGTAACCAGGATTATCGCGTTGCCATTGATCAAAGCGCGCAGGCTGTAGTACCAGAAAATTGAATAGAACAGGTAGAATGGCATCATCCAGGCATTCAATTTCCAGCGCGTCAACCGTAGGTTTAAGAAGGCCATCAAGACAAGAAAAAACTCCAACGTGGTCATCCACAGCGCCCGCGCCAGGGTGAAGTCACCGATCAAGGCGTACGGCAGGAAGATGATTGCTGAATAGAGTGGATAGGCTACGCGCAGCTCATGTTCTCCCGGCCTGGCTGGACGACCATAAGCCAAAGTCTGGATCCTGTTGGCTACTTCATCACTATAAGGACTGACGCCATCTACCAGCAAAGAGCGTGTCCCCACCCAATGTACCAGGAAATCGTTGCCGCCTGGATTATGTGCCGCGTAATAATAATTACCCCAGGTGACGCCCACCAGCGATACCAGGGACAAGATCAACCAAACATACCAAATGCGGGAAAAGAGATTACGCACCTCGTTCACGATAGGTCTTCTTCTCATACCTCCATCACAATGAATAGATATTTGGCCATTGCGCCGAGCGCCGGGACTTCCGGGCTGGTCAAACCCATTAAGTCTATCACTTCTCAGTCAGTCATGGGACAGGTTGCTCCGGCATCAAATATACCCATCACAATCTCTCTTTCACCTATCTGGCTGGGTTGCGGTAAACCTCAAACTCACCATCTTTCATCACCAGCGGCCAACCTTCCACCTGGGTGATCATTTTGGCGACATCAGGCATCGCCAGCGCAGCCCAGTTCCGCCAGATGCGGTCGATCACTACATACCTGGCATGCTCTAAGCTGGGGTCGATAATAAACCGCTCGCGCGGGATATTCGCCGGGAAATGTTCGGTTTTAACACCTTGCGCCGCCAGGGCCAATTGAAAGTCGGTCGTTTGAGTATCAAAACTCCAGGCCAGGGCAGGAGAAGCGATCACCATGTCATCTGGATCGCTGATCTGGTTGACAACCCTGGCTACGTGGCTGGCAGCCTTAGGCTCGACTAATACCCAGTCGATCGGCGTCCGGAAACTATCACGCACCTGCAAAAAAGTCAAAAAGGTGGATACGAGAAACGGCGCCACTAAGACCAGGAAGGATCCAACACCAACAAGCACTGCTACGCCGCGCGCCTTCACCCATTGCCCGAATCGCCATTCACCTGGAAATCTCCAACGATTGACTAAATCCTCGATGGTAGTGAGGGTCAACTTAAAAACATGCGGTGCCCCAAACCTCATCAATGAGGCCATCCCAATGGCAACCAGCGGGAATAATGGGCTGATATAGTAGAATCCCAGCCCGGTCAGGCCAGTTGTGCGCCCCAAGAAAATTAATGGAAGCATGAAAAACAACAAACACAAACGCTGCCAACGCTGCTGACGGAGCATGAATAACCCGATCACCGCCGGCGCAAACCAGGCATCCCAGGTCATTAAAGCACTAAAGTTGAGCGCTACCAGGGGTAATTGCGCCAGCCAGGGCACCCCTAAGCGCGACAAAGTAAAACGTAAGTCAAACAGGAAAGCCTGCGGTACAAAAACTAGCATGCTCGCTGCATACAACCCAAATGGCAGGGCCATCAACGGAATAACCCATAATATATCCCGCCACCGCCGAGATGATACCACCACTACAGGTACGACCAAAGATAGGATCATCAGGTCTGACAGGCTGCCCACCCCCAACGCCAGGGCAGCCAACGCTAAGCCTGCCCGCCGTCCTCGATTAACATATTCCCAGCACCCCAACAATACCAACAACACTAAAGGTGTCAGCAAGTTGTAACTGAAACCCAACCGGCTATATAGGACCGCCTGCGGGTAGATCGCCATCATTAACGCACTCAACAGCGCCAACCAGCGCCCATCCCGCTCCAGCGCCCGGCGCACTACCAGGTAACACATTCCCACACTGAGCAAACCTAGCGAAGCAGTCAAGGTGCGTAGAACTTCCATCCCTTCACCGAAATAGCGGGATATCCCGGCCAGAATTAATGGAAAAAGCGGCAAACGCGCGACAAGCAACGTAGACTGGTTGATCACCAGGTAGCGCACATCCCCTTGCAGCAGATAATGAGCAATATTAAGGAGTGTGCCCTCATCGCTGTACCAACCTGGGTTTTCCACCAGATTTTCCAGGCGTAAGTAAGCGCCCAAGCCTAAGATCAGGAGCAGAATCCCCCCCTCAACGAATAATTCATGATCCTTAGTGGTCTTCGTGAGAGCCTCCTAAAAACCAGCAACCCACCGATTAGCGTTTCCGAATGTAGACCACGGCCATCTCGTCGCCATAGGTTTCTACCCACTCCGCGCTACGCCCTAACTCCTTATCCAAACCAGAACCAGCGTCGCTCAGAACAAGATTGACACCATAATAATTCAGCGTCTCCTCCCAGCCTTGCTCCCCGCCTGCAGCTCGTTGATACTCGCGCAGGAATTGGTCATCGTACAGGTCTGTACGTCCATCCACAAAAACCGGGTAAGCGCGCAGATTCCAGGATAGGTAACCACCCCAGTTATAGTTATTAAACATTCGTCCACTAGGCTGGTTGGCTTCGATCCACTGCACCGCCTTTGCTGGATAGAACTTTTCATTATATTTCGCCACCAATTGTGGGCTTGTAACCCAGTAGAGCTTATATATCGCTGCCCCAGCCAGCAAAACGATGATTAAGGCATTAATCGCAAATGTCCCTCCTCGCCAGAATGTGACCGGACGATTTAACCTTTTCCAACTCTCCGGGAGGATCAAATGCTCGAGGCGCGCCCTTTGCCGAACTCGCCATTCCAATCCCAGGGCGCTCAGATGCCGCGCCAGCACTGGCACTGCCACCATCGCGAACGGACCATAATTACGGCGCGCCAGCAGAGCCAGGAATGCAAATCCCCCCACGGTTAGAAGATCGCTGCCATCTAATCTCCTCCTGGAAAGACCTGCAGTCCCCAAAGTCACCAGCAGCAGCCAAAGGAAAGGCTGCTGGGATAGCTGGTGGAAGTCTGGCGATTGCCATTCGGAGATGAAATCGCGCAACACGCCTACTCCCACAGTCTTGATCGGGATCGTCCACATGGCGATTCCGTTGGGGTTGATCGCCACTGCCAACCAGGCGACACACAACCAGGCTCCAAGAGAGGCGATGCCCTTCCACGGCACGACTTCCCTCCCTTCGTGGGCGAGCAAATGGTTAAGCATCTCCCCTCCGATCAGCGCCCCAAACAGCAAAAACCCTAAAACATAGCCCCCATGCAGGTTGGACCACAGCACAAACAAGGGAACACACACCCATAAATAATCCCGCTGCCGCCACTTATAAGAGTACAACAGGTCAGCGAGCACCCCAAACATGACTAACGAAACCAGTTGCGGCCGCGGCGACCACACTGGTGCAGCAACCGATATCGCTAGCAATATTAAAAAGGCGCGCAGGATGGGAGAAACCTCCATCTGCCTATACACCAGGCCCATGCTGAGTGTGGCCAGGGTTGCCACCGCTGCACTCAAAACCAGGTAACTGCCGGCGTGAAACAGCAGATACATTCCCACCTGCGATAACCAGCTGTGATTAATCCAGGGTGCGCCAGCGCGTGTATGGGAGAACGTGTCGACCAAAATCGGCTTCCCAGTCTGCCAGGTCGCTTCTCCCGCCCGCAGGTGCCACCACAGATCGCTGTCCAATGGCGTCCGCGCCGCCATAGCAAAGACCAGTATCAGCATTACAAGGGGGATAAACCACCGATTTTGAATAGAATCCTTGTTCTCATCCATCTTGAATGCCATTTTCTCCCGAGAAAAACCGTTTTAGGGAAATAGCGGGGCTCTTATCAAGGTTCATTTTTAAATACCATCGCAGTATCGTCCCGGTAGAGCGTGATCCAGCCTGGCTCAGTCTGCAGGGCGCGCGCCAATTCGGACTCAGGCGGCATCAGCACCCAACGCACGTGATTTCCCTGGAGTACTTCACGCCAACCCGGCAGCAGACTGATGGCTTTCTCATATTGGCGGGTCAACTGCTCTCCATAGAAATCGGTCTGGCCATCGATAAAGACGCGCTGCTCCGGCCATATCCGGTAAAGCAGGTAGCCGCCCCAGGGGAAATAGTTAAAGCCTGCCCCCGGAATGGGATGCGCTTCCATCCAATCTACCGCATTAACCGGAAAAACCTGTGGTGAAAAGTGGTTGCCCTGCCTGGAGAAATCCAGGCGAATCCCGCTAGCTAAGGTCAGAGCCACCGCCAATACGGCCAGGGCCGGCCAGGCATGTCCCAATAGCCGCCGGTCAACCTCCACCAGGCGTTCATCTAGCTGCACAATAACTTTAAGTGATGGCAGGCGCCTGATCAATCCTGCGCTCACTTCTGCCAGGATCGGAGTCGAGATCACGGCATACAAAGGGACATTGCGGGCGCTGTACAATCCCCCCACAATCCACGCAGCCAGGAGCAGGATGTGAGTAAAAACTTTGCGATCGCGGCTTAACCCCAGGAACAGGATGGATAATGCGATCATCATCAGGAAAGGCCATGCGCTCGCTTGATGGAAATCAAGTGGTAAGTATTCAGCAGTATGCCCTACTAGATAACGGTTGCGCAGAAACCCCACGCTCGTCTCCCACAGCCGCCATCCGACTGGATTTATCAACGTTGCCATCGCAGAAATCACTCCAAGGGTGAACATCTTACTGGTTGCTGAAAACTGGAAACTAATCAGATAGATCCCCAAAATCACGAATCCCACCAAAAAACCCCCGTGCAGATTTGCCCACAACAGCATCAAAATTGGCATAACCCACCATCGCAGGCGTTCCCCAAGCCGGATACGTTCCAGTTCCCCAATCCACAGGAGCGTCATTAGAAGGGTGAACAAATGCGGACGCGCAATCCAGTGCAAGCTGGCAGCCGCAGCTCCTACTATCGCCCAAGCCAGTGACACAAGCGCAATCTTGCTGCGTTGGTAGCATTGGCGATAAACGAGTGTGAAGGTGATGGCGATCAACAGTGCAGAAAAAATAACCACGCCATCTAATCCGCCCAGGCGGTTGGCACCTGCAAAGATGACCTGCGATAACCACTCATGTGGAGTTAATGCCGCGCCGGCCAGCGTATAGGAGAACAAATCGCGGGTTGGTATGATCCCCCGATCCAGGATATACTCGCCGATGGTCAGATGTCGCCCCAGGTCACCGTCCTGGTTCAACAAACGCGGTCCCAGCCCGATGACTGCCACGAAAAGCGCGGTGAACAAAATATCATCGAGCTTAGGTAGGATCAAATAAGTAAATCGAGAAATAATCTTCACCAGACCATTACCATCCCAGATTGAGTTCTTCAAGCCTCACCTTTCTCGATAGACCGTAAAAAATATGGTAATCCCCGATGGTTGCCTCTTTCCAAGCCACCCCAAGGCTGGTGAATCCAGTCCGTAGCCGCTTATCCAGCTCAGGATGATGGGTGGTGATATAGGCGAGGTGCTCTGCCTGGTCGACCAGCTGGTCATATGGCTTATAGCGGTCATCTCGCGCCGTATAGCGAAAATCCAGGTGGTATGGCAAGCGCGGCACAAAGATCAAGTCCTCGCCAGATTGGAACGCCAGGGGGTAGCTAACCCAATAATTGCTATAGCCGCGCTGTTCGCCTTGCGACCGTAAGAAATCGACCAATGCCTTGTCGTAGCGATGGTCGATCCATGTTTGGGTGTCGAACTGTGTTGTCAGGCCCGGCGGGTTATCCAGAGCGGTTTGTACAGTCCCCCACAGGTTGAAAACCAGGACCAAACCCACCAATCCATAGCTCCATCGTCCCCACCGTTCTCTCCACAGCACCACTGCCTGAGCTGCGAACAACGCCATAATCACGCCCAGCGGTAAAAAATACCTGCCTGAAGGGTCCGCCCCGAATGGTGTCAGTAAAAAACCTGCTACCAGGGTGATAACAACTCCCATCAACAGTATTAAACCCTTGGTGTTGTGTGCCTCTTGGCGTTTGAACAAAGACCTCAGAAAACTAGAAGTCGCGACGAACACCACTCCAAGCCAAAACGCGAGGATAATTGGCGAGAGAGGCCAGGCCAGCCAGCGTATTTCCCACGGCGAGCGCAAGCCAAACACCACGCTACTGCCGAAGACAAGCAGGTTGAACAGGTGTTGGGTGACCTGCCAAGGCCAGCTCAAGCCCTCGACACCGGCAATCGCCCCTCCGCCAAGCTCCTTGAGTAACTCGACCAGGCCTGAGCTGCGCGCGTAAATCCACCAGGGCGCCGATCCGAACACCACACCGGCAGTAGTCAAAGTTAGAATACCAGGTATTCTAATTTGTTGGACAAATTTCCGTGTGGAGCGTCGCTCCGCCATTGTGGTACCTGTCCTGCTCCCCATCCCGCGCCAAATTAGAAAGAGGCAGGCCGGCACGCTGTACACAAGCGTCATCCCAAATACCCATCCACCCAACCCGATCAGGAAACCGAAGGCCAGCCAAATCCAGAGCCTATTATTCAGTTCATCGGCCTCGATATTATTCGCTATGCGTAACGCCGCCAGTAAGATCAGGTTGCCTACCAACAGCATTTCCCCATATCCACCTAGAGTAGCTGTCGTGTACAGCGTCAGATTCACCGTTGGGATCGCCAGCAACCAGGCCGCAATCATACCCACCTTCCATGACCCAAACGCCGCCTTCCCAAGCCAGGCTGTGCTCAACAAAGTCGCCAGGTATAGCGCCCCTTGCACCCCCCGCAGGACCCACACCTTCTCGCCAAACAACCAAAAGCCACCAGCCACCAGGTAAGCATCCAGACTACCCATGTAGGCCTGTCCATAGAAGAAGACTGGTCGCTCGCCCTGAAGGATATGTCGCGCCATTAACGCCACCACCGCTTCGTCTGCATTGAACGGAACGCTGCCGGAGGCCAGCAGGCTCAGCTTCAAGCCAACCGCCACAAGCGCTGTTCCTACTAACCCCGCCTTGATCCGGATCATAACAAAATTGTCATCTCACCGCCACTAGACACGCCATATAATTGCATTGTCAATCATCAGTCAACTGGT
>DATDRM010000043.1:0-7423 GCA_035291705.1 Anaerolineales bacterium | reverse complement strand
TGGCTGGGGGTTGAGTTCCAGCCCATAGGCGGCGACTACCTCTTGATAAAGATTCGCCAGTTCTACCGACCCGGTCACTGACGGGTGTGCGTGTAATTCCATTTCCGGAGGGCTGTTGGGGGTGTTCCAGGCGATCATGTCAAGGTTGATCACGCCGCGCAAGTCTTCTCCGGCGCAGTAAGCCTGGCGTGCATAGTAGACACTGCCGGCTAAACCTTGTTCTTCGGCGGCGAAATTGACGAAACGCAGCGTACAGCCGAAGTCGTACTCGCTCAGGATTTTGGCTGCCAGCATTACCCCCACCGTGCCGCTGGCGTTGTCGTCAGCCCCCGGAGCGGGTGGTTTGGAAGGAACGTCGTCGTAATGACTGGTGATCAGAAAAACTCGCTCCGCGAAAACGCTGCCTGGTTTATCGGCCACCACGTTCGAAAGGCTCGCGCTGCCGAAGGTAAAGTCCTGGTAGGTGACCCCTAACCCCAAACCCTGGTAGTATTCGTATAGATATGCAGCCGCCTTTTGGATCGGTTCGCCGCTGAAAGTGTAGCGGGTCTCGATGGTATAGGCTCGATCGGCGATGGTGACCGGCCACTCGCCGCTCAGGTCGCCGGTCAGGGTGTAGATGGCTTGCTGGTCCACCTGATCGATCATCGCCTGGACCAGTGGGTCAGGGTCGAGGAGGATCGCACCAGCTGGCTGGTGTGCAGAGGGTGTCTGGCTTATGGCTGGAGTTGGGGGGGCAGCCAGCAGAAAACTGGCGAGCAGCAAGCCAGGGAGGAGATTACGCTCAGGCCGCATGCGGTTATGCTACCACTTTTCCCAGTGCACGACCTCGGCTAAAGAACGGCGGCCGCCAGATCTGGCAGGCTGGGAGAGGGCTTGCTCATCCAGTGGGTAGCCAAAGGATAGGGCAATCCGCAGGTGAAATTCTTCAGGGAAATCCAGGATTTGGCGGGCTGTTTCGGGTTCGTAGATGGTCGCCAGGCAGGAGCCGATGCCCAGCTCCCAGGCCGCCAGCTGCATATAGGTGGCTGCCTGCCCGGCGTCGAACATAACGCTGAAGAGCTGGGCCGGGTCGGGGGTGAGGATGGCTACGCCCAGCGCCGCGCCGGCCAGGTGTCCGGCGTAGGTGCCGCAGGCGGAGAGCGCCTGGAGGTCAGCTTTGTCGGTGATGGCGATGAAATGCCAGGGTTGGGTGTTCTTGGAGGATTGCGCGCGCCGCCCGGCGTTGAGGATGGCGAGGATCACCTCCTCGGGGAGGGGATCGTCTTTGAACTTGCGGACTGCTCTTTTGAGACGGATTGCGTCGCTGACGCTTAGGGAGACGTTCATTATCTTATATCCAATCTGCCAGGTTAATACCGGGTGCATACGGGTAGAGCAACTGTACCCCTTCCAGTGTCTGTTCGTTTTGAAAATCCTCACTATGCCAGAAATCCTTATTCCAGAGCTGTTTACACCTTCTTGAGATTAAGCGCCTGATACAATCTTTCCATATCCACATGCTCTGTAAACAGCTGCTCGAACTGCGCCAGCTTGGCCGGTTGGCCCAGGTGTGACTTACCGAAGACGCGCTCGATGGCTTCGATCGTCTCCATGGTATTTTCTCGTACCAGGAGCACAGCCACACCGAAGGCCTCCGCCTGTTTGACGATCATTGGACTGGGCTGAAGATTGCCAGTCAGGATCAGGCAGGCGGTCGAGGTTTCCAGAGCGGCGAGTTGGATATCGGTGCGGTCGCCGCCGGTGATGACCGCCTTATTTGGATATTCGCGGAAGCGATGCAAGGCTGTCTCGGCGGTCATGGCGCCCACCGTGAGGGTTTCGACTAGCGCTTCGAGGTTGGCCCGCTCGGTCAACACCCTGGCGTCGAGGGCCTCGATCAGCTCGGCTACCGTTGGGGCAGCTAAGGCGCTCAGCTCGGGCAGTGTTCCGAAAACGGGGACGCCGCCTTTTTCCAGGTAAGGGATGGCCAGTTCGGTTACAAAACCATCCGCCTCGGCTGGCAGGCGATTGATTATGATGCCGCTCAGCGAATCGCCCAGGCGGGCCTTCGAAGACAGGCTATCGTCCAGCAGGCGCACGTCGCCGCGGTACTTGATCACCGCCAGGACGTGGCTGCTCAGCGCCTTGGCGACCTCCGGGGTGGGCAGGCCGACCGCATGGCCTTCGCGCAGGCTGGCGCCGCCTTCCAGGAGCAAGATGTCTTTCCCAGTACCGGCGGCTTCGTACGCCTCCTTGACCTTCTGGAGAAGATCGCCTTCTGTCCCTTGGCGCAGGTGCCGCCGCAAGAACTCCGGCGTCAAAACCACGGGAGAGAGTTCCCAGGGCGCGGCAGCCAACCCCAGGGTTTCCTTCACGAAGGTGGCATCCTCGTCTGCTATCTTACCCCCCACCCGCCACGGCTGCAGGCTGAGCGGCTTGAGATAGCCGACATGGAATCCATCCGCCTGGAAACGCCGGCCTAGGGCCAGGCAGGCGGCGGTCTTGCCAGAATAACGCTCGACAGACGTAACGTAAAGCGATTTCATGAGGAGAACTCCTGGTTACTTAGTTGCCTGGTACGTGTGGATTTGATCAGCCATGTTTGTCCAATACCAGGCGCATATCGATCGCAATTGCACTGGGCTGATCCCCCTGGCGGCGGGGATAAACGATCAGCGGGTTGATATCCAGCTCGGCGATCTCGGGGAAGTCCTGCACCAGCTGCCCGATGCGCAACAGAGCGTCGACAATGGCAGCTTTATCCAGCGGAGGCTGGCCGCGCACGCCATCGAGCAGGGCGTGGGCGCGGATCTCGCCCAACATGGCCTCGGCCTCCTGGACGGAGAACGGCGCCACACGGAAGGTGACATCTCTGAGCGTCTCGACGTAAATCCCGCCCAGGCCGAAGGTGACCAGCGGGCCGAACTGCGGGTCGCGGTTCATGCCCACCAGCACCTCCTGGCCTCCAGCTGGCGCCATTTCCTGTACCAGGCAACCCCAGATATGCGCCTCAGGGACATAACGTTGGGCGCGGTAGACCATCAGCTCGAAGGCATCCCGCACATCTTCGGCGCTGCGCAGCCCTACCTTGACGCCGCCGATGTCGGTCTTGTGCAGGATGTCAGGCGAAGCGATCTTGAGCACCACCGGGTATCCGATCTGGCGGGCGATTTCCATCGCTTCTTCTTGCGTGGCGGCGATTTCCGACTTGGGAATGGGCAGGCCATACGCGCTCAGAATCTGGCGCGCTTCCGAGTCGCCGATCGTCATCCGGCCGGCGGCGCGCACTTTGTCGAGCACGGCGCGGGTCGCCTGGCGGTCGACCTCGAAGGTGGCGTATTTCGGTTCCAGCCGGGCGCGCACCTGGCGGTATTCGGACATGGCCTTGAAAGCCAGGGCAGCCCGCTCAGGGAAAGGATAGTTTGGCACCTCATACGTTTGGAGAAGATCGATCCCGGCCCGGACACGTGCTTCGCCCATATAACAGGCCAGGATCGGTTTTCCTGTGTTCTGAGCCAGGGAGCCAACCGCCTGGGAGGTGGCCTCGATCTCGGTCATCGCCTGGGGGGTCAGGAGCACGAGCAAGCCATCCACATTTGGGTCAGCGATCACCGTTTCGAGGGCGAAGCGGTAGCGGTCGGCACGCGCATCCCCCAGCACATCGACCGGGTTGGCGGCGCTGGCAGCGTCAGGCAGGTATTGTTGCAGGGCGGTGATCGTCTCGTTTTGAAAGCGGGCCAGGGACAATCCGGCGCGTTCTAGGGCATCGGTGGCCAGGATGCCCGGCCCGCCGGCATTGGTAACGATGGCGATGCGATCCCCAGGGAGCATGGGCTGGTATCCCAAGGCGAGGGCGATGTCGAAGAGCGATTGCATCGAATCGGCGCGCAGCACCCCGGCCTGGCGGAAGGCAGCATAATAAGCTTGTTCGGAGCCAGCAAGCGAGCCTGTATGTGAGGAGACAGCCCGCGAGCCGGATTGGGTGACCCCGGATTTGATCGCCACCACGGGTTTCTTGGCGGTCACCTGGCGGGCGATCTTGATAAATTCCTGCCCGTTTGACATGCCTTCGCTGTAGATCATGATCACGCGTGTGTTGGCGTCGTCGCTCCAGGCCTTCAGCAGGTCAATTTCGTCCACATCGGCCTTGTTTCCCAGGCTGACGAACTTCGACAAACCCAGGTGGCCAGCCAGGGCGATGTCCAGCACAGCAGTGCCCAGTGCTCCGGATTGCGACATAAAAGCTGTTGGGCCGTTGGGGGGGGTTCCGGCGGCAAAGGAGGCGTTCAACGGGGTAAACGTGTCGATCACCCCTAGGCAGTTAGGGCCGATCAGGCGGATGCCATATTCCTTGGCGATGGCGATCAGTTCCAGCTCGCGCTCCAACCCTTCCCGGCCGGCTTCGCGAAAGCCGGCGCTGATCACGATCGCCGCCGGGATGCCCTTCTCGCCGCACGTGCGCAGCGCGGCGGGGACATGCGGGTAGGGGATCACGATCACGGCCAGGTCGATCGGCTCTGGCACCGCAGCTACAGTCGGATAAGCCGGGTGGCCGAGAATCTCGCTGGCTGTCAGGTTGATGGGAAAGACTTTACCTCTTTGAGCATACCCTCCCTCAACCAGGTTTTTCAGCACGGCATAGCCCAGTTTCTGCGGGTCGCTGGAAGCCCCGATCACGGCCACGGAGGCTGGTTGGAAGAATGCTTCGAGCATGGCCTGGTATTTTCACCCGCCAGAGCAGGCTACCGGGGGTAAATCGTGATCAATACCGTAGTTGTTTGACCGGGTGAAACGGCGCCCAGCGCGACGGTTGCTGTACGGTCGATTTTCTCGTATCGCAACACGGCCGCGTATCCGGTCGCAACACTGCCCTCCTGGTCGGCTTCCCAACCGTTGGCGGGCATCTCTTGCTTGTAAAACTCCAGGACGGTCTGGTAATCCAGGTCTGTCTGGTATGACACCGTGAACTCGGTGGCAAAAAGAAATTTCAAATCACCCTGGGCGACGAGGGGGATGTCGTCGGGAGGGTTGTTCAGCGGCAATCCTTGGGTAGCGATCGCCTGGACGGTAGCCAGGAAGTCTGGGCCTTCCTGGGTGACAAACGCCTGGGCTGTCTCGTAGATGCCGCTCTCGGCGGCTTTTGTCCCCAGGGCTTTCAGCGTGGCCTCCGCTTCAGGCCCTTCCTGGGTCACGTAAGCCTCGAGGGTCGCCAGGGCGCTGCTCGCATCGACTTCGGTCGCCAAGCCCTCGACCTGGGTAACGAAGCCCCTGGCTTCGGTGGCGATAGCTTCCGCGGTGCCGCGCGCTGCCCCGATGTCTCCCTGCATATTGGAGATGAGGTTGCAGGCCAGGGTGATTCCGAGCAGCAGGCTGAACAGCGAGGCAATTATTATTTTTTTTCGTGGCATGGTACTCTCCTCCATCTACGTGACCATCCGACTAAAAGATTAACCGACTAAAGAAGCAAACCCTTTGCCATCGCCTCCAGGCCATCCAGGTCGTCCAGGTCCAACCACTGCAACATGACACGCTGCACACCCACCTCGGCCCATTTTCCCAGCTGGTCGACCAGCTCGTTGGCAGTCCCGACGAGCGCGCCCTGCTGGCGAAATTCTTCGAGAGAGAGCCTGGCGTAAGTGCGGGCGGCGACTTTCCGGCGCACTTCTGCCTCGTCCCGGCCAAAGGTGCAGTTGGTCATCAAAGAACGGCGTACCTGGTCAGGGCGCCTGCCTTGTGCTATAAGCAATTCGTCTAATTGCCGGTTGAGGCTGGCAAATCTTTCCGGGGAGATTTCGAAGGCGTTCCATTCGTCGGCAAAGTGCGCCACCAGAGATAGGCTGCGCTGGGCGCCTTTAGCGCCGATCAGGACCGGCGGTCCGTCCTTGCGTTGTGGCCTGGGGAGCAGGACGGCGTTTTTCAATTTATAATAACGCCCCTCGAAGTCGACCGGCGCCTCGTATCTCAACAGGCGGGTGATGACTTCTAAAGCCTCTCCGAAACGGTCGAAGCGCGCGGATAAATCGAGCTGATCAAAGCCGTAATTGGTGTGCTCGCGCGCCTGCCAGCCGGCTCCCAATCCAAGGGTCAGGCGTCCCCCCGAGAGGTCGTCTACGGCGACTGCCATGCGTGCCGTCAGTGTGGGGTTGCGGAAAGAGACCGGCGAAACCAGCGGGCCGAATTCGATCCGCCGGGTGTGACTCGCCAGCCAGGTGAGAGAGACCCATAGTTCCAGGGCGTCTTTATCCGGCGGGTTGTGGTTGGTGAAATGGTCCGAGCGGTACAGGCCGGCGAAGCCCAGTTCTTCTACCGCGGCGGCGATGCGCTGCCAGCGCTGCCAGTTCAGGCCGTTCTGGCCTTCGAGGAAAATGGCGACTTCGATCATCAAAGAATTCTAACGATCATACAGGCGGATGAACTCTTCCGCCTTCTCCACCAGCTCGCGGTTGCCGATGAACAAGGGGGTGCGCTGGTGGAGCGAGGTGGGCTGGATGTCGAGCAGGTTCTGCTTCCCATTGGAGCTCGAGCCCCCGGCCTGTTCGGTGATAAAGGCCAGCGGGGTGCCCTCATAAGTTATCCGCAGCTTGCCTTGCGTGTACCTGGGGTCCTTACTATCTACTGGGTAATAGAAGACGCCGCCGCCCAACAGGTTCCGGTGGAAGTCAGCCACCATCGAGCCGATGTAGCGTAGGGACAATCCCTTGCGATACTGGCCATCGGCGTCTGGTTCGTCTCCCTGCAGGTAATGGGTAAAGCGCCGCATGCCCTCGCTCCAATACTTTTCATAGCCCTGGTTAACGCTGTAATATTTGGGTTTCTCGGGCATGCGGATGTTTGGGTGGGTCAGCAGGAATTCGCCGACTGCGGGGTCCAGCGTGAATCCATGTACCCCCATGCCGGAGGTATACACCAACATGGTGCTGGCCCCATAGATCAGGTAACCGGCGGCCACCAGGTCGCGCCCCTTTTGCAGGCAATCCTCCAGGGTGCCCGGCCCGTCCTCGCTTTTGCGGCGGTAGATGGCGAAGATCGTGCCGATGCTGACGTTGTAATCGATGTTCGACGAACCGTCCAGGGGGTCGTAGAGCAAGACGTATTTTCCCGTGGGATACTTGGGGGAGATGGGGATGATACCTTCCTGTTCTTCGGAGGCCATCACCGCCAGCCGTCCAGTATGGTCATTGAGGCGGGAGACCATCCGGTCGGCCAGTTCGTCCAGTTTCATCACCTGTTCACCCTGGACATTGGTATTGCCCGATTGGCCCAGGATTTCTGCCAGGCCGCCGCGGGTGGTCTGGCTGGCGATGACTTTCCCAGCCAGGGCGATGTCGTAGAGCAAGCTGGTGAGTACGCCGGTCGCCTCGGGATAGATTTGCTGTTCTTCCAGAAAATGCCGTTCGATCGTCATGATTTGGGTGTCGTCGGGGGTTTTAATGAACATGCT
>DATDRM010000042.1:0-2782 GCA_035291705.1 Anaerolineales bacterium | reverse complement strand
CGTCGCTCTGGTAGGGCCGAGCGGCTCCGGCAAGACTTCGCTGCTGGCTATGCTGGCTGCCTTGCTCTCACCCACCTCCGGGAGTCTCTTTATCGATGGTCAGGAGTTGGGACGCATGTCCGAGAGGGAGCGCACGCGCTTTCGCCGTGAGCAGATCGGTTTCACCTTCCAGGCCAACAACCTGGTGCCGTACTTAACTGCCCTGGAGAATGTAGAGCTGATGCTGCGCCTGAACGGTCGGCTTGACGTAAATAGTAAGGCACGTGCTCAAGATCTATTGGTGCGTCTGGGCCTGGAAGATAAACTGAACAACCTGCCCAAACAGCTCTCCGGGGGACAACAACAGCGCGTGGCAATTGCCAGGGCGCTGGTGCACCGCCCGGCGGTGGTTCTGGCCGACGAACCCACCGCCAACCTGGACACCGAACGGGCATTCCAGGTGGTCGAGACTTTCGCCAACTTGATCCATGAGCAAGAGGGGGGCGGGATCATGGTCACGCACGACCTGCGGATGACCAAATATGTGGACAAAGTGATCCAGATGGTGGACGGTAAGGTGACGCGCATACTGGAGGACCGGGCGCAGATCGATTCGCTGTCAAGCCTCAGCAGTTTTGCCGCCGCGGAGGCCTCCTCCCAGGAGTTCGATTCACAGTTGGTCATCCCAGATTTTGCGCGGCCAATTCCTGAGTATGCCTTGATCGACCAGGCATAACTTGTTTAATGGGGAAGCCAGTAAACCATGTAAGATATCTAAAAAAAGACTGGATCTCCTACTTTTCGACTATGACAATCATCCCGATTGGCGGATTCGTATCTCGGGTTGCGTTTTTCGTGATTGTGGGTATACTGGGGAGTATTGGCAGTGCAGAGCTTTTGAGTCGAGTAAATTCGCACGAGGAGGATTAAATGGTCAGCACTATTCTCGGATGGATTTTTGTCGTTCTTGGCATCCTGGCCTTTCTGGCGGGGTTGGTGATCTACATTCGATCGGCCTTCGCTACCCCCCAGGCGAAGCGAGCGCATACCTACCAGTCTGTGGACCTGGGTGAACTCGCTAAACTGATCGAGAGCCTGTCCAAACTGCTCGAGAACTTCACCAAGCTGAGCATCCCGGTGCAGTGGGCGCTGCTGGGATTGGTGATGATTGGGGTCGGGTCGTACCTGCTGGCGACAAAGCCGTTTTAAAGCCTTCGGGAATTTGTTAATCGGATTCTAGCGAGAAACGCGCTCAATCTGCCGTCCTCAGGGGAGAGATCTACGCCGTCAGTGAAACGACGACGGCGCAGAGAGCACTTTTACGCCCCGAACTAATTAAACTTACAGACCACAATTGTTGTGTCATCGGCCAGGGGTTGGCCGACGCTGAAAGCCTCTAAGCTGGCGCGCAAAGCCCTGGTCAACTCTCTGGCTGGTTGCTGCCATTCATCTTCAACGAAGGCTGCCAGGCGCTGCGCGCCAAACTGTTCGCGCTGCTGGTTGGTAGCTTCGGTGACGCCATCTGTATAAAGCAGCAAGATGTCGCCAGGCAGAAGTGGGATAGATTGGGCCTGGAAATCAGATCCTTCGACCAGGCCGATGGCAGGCCCGGTGGGCTCCAGCCAGGTGGTTCCATCCGTTGGATGTCCATTAGGGTGGAAAACGAGGGGGGGATTGTGCCCGGCGTTGCAATAGGTCAGGGTTCGGGCGTTGAAGTCCAGCATGCCGAGGAATAGCGTCACGAAGGAGGAAAAGTTGATGTTGTGTTGGTAGAGGTGGTTAATACGTTGCACGACTGCCGCCGGGGAATCGCTGGCCGGGACCAGAGTGTGCAGGGCGGTCTGCAAGCTGGCCATTTGCAAGCTGGCCGACACGCCATGCCCGGCCACGTCAGCGATCGCCAATCCATGGGAGCCATCGTTGAAATTTAAGAAGTCAAAGTAATCGCCCCCGACGATTTGAGCTGGGCGACTGAAGGCCGCCATCTCCAGGCCGGGAATTTGCGGGGGGTGTTGGGGTAACAGCGACCGCTGCACGGTTTGGGCGAGTTCCAATTCAGATTCCAGCTGGCGAGCTTCATCCGGGGAGAGATGATCGAGACAAACACAGCAGGTGTAATCCATTTCCAGGAGTTCAGAGCCGATATAGTCATGGCACACTGTGCAAAGCCCTAATGTCTGGGTGGAGGTCTTTTCGATAGCTTCATCGAGCAGGCTGAGATGGGTAGTGAATTGCTGTTCATCCGCCGGCCCAAGGCGGGTTGATTTATTCTCGACAGGGGTTGTGCTAAGCCAATCGGTGAGAAATTTGCGTTTTTTAAGCAGGTTTTCACGAAAGTGTTGGAAAGTTGTAACATCCATCAGCTTTCTCCATAACAAACATTACCAGTAAATTTGAACAAGTGTTCTATATCGTCTGGATTATACTCGGGAATTATTTAATTCGCAAGTGTAAAAGAAGACTTTTGAAGTGTTATTTGTCTTTCTCTTCCAGCCTGGCCTTGGCCTCCCCCAGGTGAGTCCCCTGTTCGGCCAGGCTCGCCTCAAGCTCGGCGATCTTTTTCTTCTGTGTGGAGATGGTTGACCGGCTATTGAACAGGGAAGGGGACGAGATCAGGAATCCGACCAGCACCCCGGTGACCAATGAGATCAGCAGGATCAATGCCAGCGAGCCTTCAAAATTCCAAAACAGGAAGTTGATCGTCACCGGGGACGTATTCTGAACGCTGAAGATTACCGCCAGCAAGGCGATGACCAGGGCAATGAACAAGGAAAACTTCATACCGAACCTCCTCATGTGAGGA
>DATDRM010000041.1:0-5450 GCA_035291705.1 Anaerolineales bacterium | reverse complement strand
GTGCCGACCTCCCCTACTACCACCACGCCGGTGTTAATCCCGACCCGCACGTTGAAATCCAGGCCATACTCGCTCCGCAGTTGCTCACAGTACGGGCGGATGCCTTCCACGATGTCCAGCCCGGCCAGCACCGCCCGCTGTGGGTCGTCCTCGTGGGCGATGGGTGCGCCGAAGAAGGCCAGGATGGCGTCACCCATCAGCCGCGCCACGGTGCCTTCGTAGCGCTGCACTGGCTGGATCAGATAGCTGAAGGCAGCGTTCATGATCTCGGCCCATTCCTCCGGATCGAGATGCTCAGCCATAGCCGTCGAGCCTTTCACGTCACAGAACAGGATCGTGACCACGCGCCGCTCCCCTTCCAGGCCGCGGGGGACCTGGAAGGTGGGCTGGGTGGGAGAGGGCTGAGGCTTAGGGAGAGAAGAGTCCATAAGAAGATTTAGCGATTCAACGAACAGCGATCAGGCGGTCCGGCGATCAGCGATTCGCCGACTGGCCGGTTCGCTGACTTGCTTGTCCCGGCGCTATCCGCAAGGCAAGCTTTCGATCAATTCAGACATTGAGTGTCAGCCGGTCTACGTAACAATACATCCAATCCTCACCCGGCTCGAAGGATTTGATCAAGGGGTGGCTGGTGGAGCGATAGTGCTGGGTGGCGTGTTTGTTCTTCGAATCGTCGCAGCAGCCGACGTGGCCGCAGACCAGGCACAGGCGCAGGTGCACCCATTCTTCACCGGTCTGCAAGCACTCCAGGCAGCCCTCTCCGCTGGGGGTGACCTCCTGGATCAGTTCGAGGTGGGTGCATTGCGGGGTTGGCGGTTTGCCGAATCGCAGCAGCCTGAACTTGGATTTGGTCGCCATATTTCCTCCTTTTCGGATATTATAACGGGTATTTGGGGAGAGGAGAATAGAGAGAAGTGGCCTGATGATTTAAGGAATGCGCTCCGTCCATCCAGTGAATTTGCTGCGCCGCCAGGGATCCCTCATCCAGGAGGTGTCCGGTTCTGGCAGGCGCAGCGCCTCCCGCACGGTAAGCCAGCCCTGGTTAAGCAGGATTTCCTGCAGCCGGCCGGTTTTGCTGTTCCAGCGCAGGCGACCTTGCTGGTCGACACGCGTGGCCAGGTCCAGCGTGGTGCGCACGTCCTGGGCGACATAGGCCAAGACTTCCTGCCGCCGGCCGGCTTTCCAGTACTTGGGAGCCAAATCTCCGCTCATCCCAGGGGGTTTTCCGGGTAAGCCCATGCCCTTGGCGGCCAGATCTAAGCCGAGGGCGTGCCCTTGCAGGCAGAAAAAGTGGAACATCATATCGATGTGATCCAGCGCCAGCGCTTTGCATTCGGACGACAGGCCGCTCTCCTCTGCCAGGACATCGAAGTCAAACCCCAGGCCATTCCAGGTCAATATTTTCAGCCCGTCCCGGGAGGCGTCGCTCAGGAATGCCACCAGCGTGACCAGCTCCTCCCGGCTCATCAGGTCGGCGATACCTCCGCCTGGGGTCTTGCCGTGCCAGATGGTCAATTGCCTATTGCTGGTCAAGGTCGCCGCGCAGCTGACACCGAACGGGCGATAAGCATTCCAGTTGCGGGCGCTGTCAGGAATGATGGTGGCGATCTCGATATCGAACGCCAGGTATGGGGGAGGAGGCTCTAAGTCCATTACGATAGAATTCTAACCGATTTCTAGGAGGAATCAGAGGCACCGGCGACAAAGAACGTCGCGAAGGAGCCAGAGGTACCAGAGGGGGCAGATGTGCCAGAGGTAACAGAGGCACCAGCGACAAAGAACGTCGCAGAGGCACCGGCGACAAAGAACGTCGCAAAGGTACCTGGGGAACGAGTGCGGTTAAATGTCGATATGAGCTGCTCGCACTGCGTGGCCCACGCAGGAAAATCGTCGCTCCTGACTATTCGACTACCTGACTACGCCGATGCACAGCATCGACCGATGCTGTGCATCGGACGACTATTCGACTATAAGAGGCAGAAATACCAGATTCCCGAGGTACACCGGATTGAATTCTTCCACTGCCAGCGGGGAGGGGATCAGCCCCTGGACGGAGCGCCGGGCCAGCAAAAGCGAACGTTGATGGGCCAGGGGCTGCAAGGGCAGTGTGGCGTGCACGCGCTGGGTGGCCCAGCGGTAGAAGGCCTCCTGGGCGGCGAAGTCCGGCTCGGCGCGGGCGGAGGCCAGGATGTCGCACAGCGCCTCGTCCTTCGGTCCGAATCCCAGGTAGCTGTCACACAAGTTGGGCGTGAAGAAATGGTCGGGGTGGAGATAGTCGAGTGTCCAACCGAGCAGGAAGAGGTCCAATTCGCCATTGTAGAATTTGTCCAGAAACTCGCCGGATTCATACTCCGTGATCACTGCCTGGATGCCGACGACTCCCAGATAAGAGGCGATCGCCTGTGCAGTGCCCGGGGGGTCTGGTAAGTAGGGGCGGACCACGTTCCTGAACGACAGGGTGGTTTCGAAGCCAGCTGGGTAACCAGCCTGGGCAAGCAAGGATCGCGCCCGCTCGGGATCGTATTCATAATCCACGAGGTTCGGGTCATTGCCCCACATTTCGGGCGGCAGCAACGTTTTGGCGATCTGAAAACCCGTCCCATATTGCGTGGCGATCAGCGCCGAGCGGTCGATGGCGTGGGAGATGGCCTGACGGACGAGCAGGTTATCCAGGGGGAGGTGGGCGCGGTTGATCCCCAGGTATCCGGTGCCATTGGCCGGCCGCCAGGAAAGGGCCAGGTCTGGGTCGGCCGCCGCATCGAGGGCAAACTCGCCGGGCAGGTCGCCGACCACCTGGACTGCCCCCGACTGCAGGGCGGTGAAACGCTCCTGGTCGAGCGGGATTACCTGGAAGGTGAGGCCAGCCAGCCGGGTTTTCGTCCCCCAATAATCCGGGTTCGCCTGCAGGTCGATCTGGTTCCCAGGGATCCATCCGGCAAAGGCAAACGGCCCGCTGCCCACCGGTTCGGCCGCCAGCGTGCCGGATTGAATGGCGTCCGGGCTGGCGATGGCGAAGGCGGGCATCGCCAGCATGGAGGGCAGTCCCATGTGCGGTTCTTTGAGGGTGATCTTGACCCGATTCCCACTGGCGGCGCTGACCCCGCTGATCAGGCAATTCGGATCGCCTTTGAAGCCGCCAAAGATGTAGGTGAAGACAAGGAAATCCCCGTCGTGAAAAGGATGGGCCGGGTCCCACCAGCGCTGAAGGTTATAGGCCACTGCGGCCGTGTCCAGGTCTGTCCCGTCATGAAATTTAACCCCCGGCCTGATCTTAAAGAACCAGGTCAGCCCATCGGCAGAGACCGTCCAGCTCTCCGCCAGGCGAGGCTCGGGGAGGGTGCCGCCGGGCTGGTAAGCCACCAGGGTCTCGTAGATCTGGGCGGTTATGATCCAGGTATCTGCGCCCTCACCCTGGGCCGGGTCGAGCTGCGGGTCAGCCAGGATGCCGATAGTCAGGGATTGGGAACCAACCGGCTGGGGTTGATCTGCGCCGGCCGATCCCGCCGCGGCGCTGCCACTTGCAGCGAGCAGGAAAACACCGGAAATGAGAAACAAAATAGCCGGATAGAACGGTGAAAAGCGAGTACCTTTCCGCCCTTGGTGGAAATTATCGAACGCGAACATATTTCCCTCCTTGGAAAAACAGAAAGCGTGCAATATTAGCATAGCAAGTTTTTGGGTGGAGATCAAGTGTCGAATGTAATCTTTCATAGAGGAGGCAGAGGAAGCAGAGGGACCAGAGGTGCCAGAGGAACCAGAGGAGCCAGAGGTACCAGAGGGGGCAGATGTGCCTGAGGTAACAGAGGCACCGGCGACAAAGAACGTCGCTAAGGGAGCGGCGACAAAGAACGTCGCTTAGGAGCCAGGGGGGAGGGGAGGGTACTGCGCTTACAGGAGCCAGGGAGCACGGGTGCGGGGGAGCGGGTGGAGGGCGGGAGAATATCAAATTTCGCTACCTATCGGGTATACCTCTCATCGAACACTCATCCCAAAAGCTTGCTAATTGGACAATATTAGTATATAATAGGATTAATTGGTAGATTGGATCGATGATAGGCAATCTTGGGCAAGTCGAATTGCCTGTGGGCTAAATCCCACACAATCCCCCTCCCCGAACAAAATCGAAATAAACTACTAATCATCCCCTATGCCAGGGTTAGGGGGGGTGCAGTAGCCGCGCATAGATGGTCCACATGAGTGGATTCTCGCCAGGATAGGAGCAAATCATGACCGAACTCGATAATATCCGTATTGCAGAGAAATTGTTCGATGCTATCAACGCCCATAACCTCAATCTGGGCGATAGCTACCAGGCCGTCGAATACAAGTTCGTAGGCCCTGGCACAGACAACAACGGCGGGGCTCTGAACCGGGACCAGGCTAAAGCGTACACCCAGGGCTTTATCACCGGTTTCCCCGACCTGCATTTCGAATTGATACAGAAAATCGCCCAGGGCGAATATGTCGTTATCAATTGGGTAGGCAGCGGCACCCACACAGGCCCGCTCTCCACGCCAACTGGCGACACCCTGCCCGCCACAGGCAAGCGAGCCGTTGTAGCCGGCAGCACTACCTACCAGATCATAAATGGCAAAGCGGTTAAAGGCTGGACCTATTGGGATATGGTATCCCTGCTGTCACAACTGGGAATGATGCCTGGAATGTAGTCGCACTGAGGGGACGTTTCTACGGTATTCACCAGACCCGTCGGGTTTCTAAAACCCGACGGGTTTTCATTTCGGGACTGTAATATTTGTTGAAAACTGAAATTCATCCTAGCGGGTGCCCGCATTGCGATGATGAGACCTTTCAGCGCTGGGGCAAAGTGCGCAAGCTGGCAGCTGCTGCGGGGAAGATGGATTTAGTCGCATAGTCGTTAGTCGAGTAGTCGCGGTTCGCCCCCAGGCGGGCAAGAAAAATGGAGCTGGGGGGCGAGTCATGACTCGCCCCTACTCGGATCGGTTGAGGTGGAATCACGTTCTAATGTTAAAACGTTCAGCGGTTTCAGTATCCTCTGCTCGGATCGGTGAGAGTGGGATTTGGATCAGTGCTTTCAGGCCAAACCTGCAATCCTTCACCCCGGGCAGCTTTCAGGAGATTCTCATCATAACAAGCAAAGACCACCTGATCTCCGGTGACGTCTTTACAGGCCAGCGCGCTGGCCAGATGCACTGAATCATAGGCTCGCAGGCCATGCCGCCAGGCAAAGGATGCTGCGCGTTCGATAACCCCAGCAGATATGGGCAAACGGATATACGCTGGCCAGTGAGAAAGAAAATCTTGCCATGCGATTAATATTTCGGATTCGGCAACCCACCCTAAGCGCACAGCTTTCGACATTGCGGAGGCCATCTCCGCCTGAGTGAGCGCAGCGGTGCCGATAAGCGGATATTGGTTGAATTGCGCAAGAACCTGCTCCGAGCCAGCTTCCCTTACGTATTTCTTGATTA
>DATDRM010000040.1:0-4850 GCA_035291705.1 Anaerolineales bacterium | reverse complement strand
AACAAAATCAACCTCGGAAAAGCGCGCCGAAATCCGGGGACTGTAGATAAACTCTACCAGGACATCGCTCAAGGACAGAACCTTGAAGGGCATCTTAATCTCTTGCCTGATCATCAATCTATACGCTTCAACTTATACCTTGTTCGGATATACCTGTCAACTTCTAAAAACCCTCCCCTTGTCCTTCGGAACTGGTATACTTATTCCGTCGGGTGTGGTGAAGATCCTTTTTCGGTTTTAGACATTCGAAAACTCTCAAAAATGGGGTTAGAGCTAACCAACCTGCACATACTTTTAACGTATAAATGCCCGTTGAGGTGTGACCATTGCTTCGTCTTTGGCGACCAGCATGCCTCGGATCGCTTCGCCTTTAACCAGATCAAAGCCATCCTCGAAGAATCACGCAGAATAGGCAGCGTGGAATGGGTGTACTTCGAAGGGGGCGAGCCGTTCTTGCTTTTTCCCTTATTGTTGAAAAGCGTCCACAGGGCGCGCCAGCTTGGATTCAAAGTGGGGGTGGTGACCAATGGTTTCTTTGCCCGCTCTGAAGAAGCTGCCGTTCGATATCTGCGGCCGCTTCAACAATTAGGCGTCGCCAGGCTGTGCGTTAGCGATGACCTCTTTCATTACAAATCGCTCAAAGAGACTCCAGCAAAACGCGCCTTGAGTGCCGCCTCTCAATTAGGATTACCCGTCTCGCGAGTCAGCATAACCCTGCCAGGCTCCGCCAGGTTTGGTTTCACTGAACCTGCAGATTCCACACCCCACACTACCTTGCGCGTGATGTTCTCAGGCCGGGCGGTCGATAAATTAGTTCCAGGGCTATCGACTTCCGGTGAGGCATCCTTCAACCAATGTCCGCATGCCTATTTTGTCGAACCAGGCACAGCTTTTATCGATCCCTATGGCTTTGTACAGCTCTGTCATGGCATCGCCTTTGGAAATGCCTGGGAGACATCTCTCTCTGCCTTAATATCTCAATCCGAGGCTGATTCCCACCCAATCTGGGGACCTTTAATGCAAGGCGGGCCGGCTGAACTCTGCCAGGTGCATGGAATTCAGCAGACCGGGGAGTACGCGGATGCCTGCCACCTGTGCTATACTGCCCGCCGTGCGCTTATCGACCGCTTTCCGCAATATCTTGCCCCGCGCCACGTTTACGGGTTATCCAGGGTCAATAAATTCTCTCGCCGCAGCCCCTGACACAAACGCAGCAAAGGCTGTAATTATGCGGCATCAGGCTTGACACGCTCTAAATAAAAAGTATAATTATTTTCATCCTAATTATCTAATTAAGGCTATTAGTCCAAGGAAATATGCAAGTTTCCGGGCGGCCTTCTAAGGTGGGAGATGGCTTCGGTTCCCCATTCCATTGGTAAGTTGATCGTCACTCAAGGTCCCTCGCCCAGCCTGGAATTTGACCTGGTAAAAGCCGAGGTGATCATCGGCCGCGAGCCGGGGGTAGATTTAATCATCCCATCCCCGGTCGTTTCGCGTCGTCACGCCCGTTTGATACGCCAAAGAGACAATTACCTTATCGAAGATCTTGGCAGCATTAACGGTACTTACTTAAATGGACAACGCCTAACAGGGGCCTCGCCTTTGACTCCCGGAGATCGAATCGGCCTGGGCCAGGCGATCACATTGATCTTCGAACCCTCCCCTGGTCTGTCCGCAGACCGGTCCGGAAGGCTGGCTGAGACTGTCTTAGGAGAGGACCTCCATCTCCCCCAATCCTCTGCTCCCCCCCAATTAGTGGTAACGGTCGCCGGCCAGCCTCCCCAGACTTTCACATTGACAGGAGCGCGATTGAACATTGGACGCGCCGAGGATAACGATATCGTCATCCCGCTGCCGATCATCTCTCGCCATCACGCCATTTTAGAGCACGTCGATAGCCGCTACCAGCTCTCAATGCTCCCCGGGGCCACGAACCCGGTCTATTTCGAAGGGCGTCCTTTGCATGCTCCCCGCACCCTGCACCACCTGGATACCTTGCGGATCGGTGGTCACGACCCTGGGATGATGGTTAGTCTGACATACAACTCGCCGGCAGAGGCTGTTGAAGATGTTGCTCGCCCGATCATGTTCGGCGAAAACACTTACATCCAGATCGGTCGCGATCCGAGTAACGATGTCATCCTGGATACCCCCCAGGTATCCCGCTTTCATGCTCAGATCGAACGGATTGGGAAGCGCCATCGAGTGCGGGATTTACGCAGCTCAAATGGAACCTTTGTCAACGACCAGCGCATTGCTGGGGAAGTCTGGCTAAAGCCAGATGATACCATTCGAATTGGACCCCACCGGTTCATCGTTGGTGAGAACCAGCTCTTACAATATAACGAGACCCATGGACTACAGGTGGATGCAGTCGGGCTGCATAAATGGGTGCGGAAAGACCTCAACCTGCTCCAGAATATCTCATTATCCTTCCAACCCCGTGAATTTATTGTCGTTGTTGGTCAGAGTGGTGGGGGGAAGACAACCCTGGTCGATGCGATCGCCGGATATCGACCAGCTACCCAAGGTAAGGTACAGGTAAATGGGATCGATGTCTACCGCAACTTCGATGCCATCCGCAACGATATTGGCTATGTCCCTCAGCGGGACATCATCCACATGGAATTGACCGTTTACCAAGCCCTCGATTATGCTGCTCAATTACGGATGCCCCCCGATACTACCAAATCAGAACGGCATAAGCGCGTCATGGAAGTCCTGGAGGACCTCGATCTGCTCGAGCGCAAGGACGTTCAAATCAGCGGCCTGAGTGGAGGCCAGCAAAAGCGCGTCTCGATCGGCGTCGAGTTGTTGACAAAACCCGGTTTATTCTTCTTAGATGAGCCAACATCTGGACTTGATCCGGGCACCGAAACAGCTTTCATGCAGCTCATGCGCCGGCTGGCCGACCAGGGACGCACGATTGTGCTGATCACTCACGCTACGAAGAATGTTATGCTGGCTGACAAGGTTGTGTTCCTGGCGCGGGGTGGTTATCTGGCGTGGTTTGGCCCTCCGGACGAATCCCTCCGCTACTTTGATCGATATCGCTCCGAACGTGCCCGGCACGCGGCTGAGATGGAATTTGACGAGATCTACCGCATCCTGGAAGATCCTGGCAAAGGCGGGCCGCAAGATTGGCACGAACGCTTCCTGCAACACCCTGCCTATCAAACATATATTCTTCAACCATTGCAAGACAAAATCCAACAGGCAAGTCGTTCGGCGAAGGATCCCGTTAAAAAGAAAGCCCGCCAAAAGGCGCACACCATATCTTCCCTCCGCCAATTCCTTGTTCTCTCGTCGCGCAATCTAAAAATCCTCACCCGCGACCGTTTTAGCCTTGTGTTGATGTTAGCGGTAGCGCCCCTGGTGGGATTGCTGGATGTCGTATTGTCGCTCGCTTTGGGATCAAACCCTTTCAGTCAACTCGACGGCAATATCGCTGACGTCATAACCACCCTGTTTATCTTGACGGTGTATGGCGTGCTGGTCGGCGCGCTGTCCCAAATGCGGGAGATCGTCAAAGAGCAGGATATTTACAAGCGCGAGCGATTAGTCAACCTGCGTATCTTCCCATACGTGCTATCGAAAGTGTGGGTGGCGGCTCTGTTAGCTTTCTACCAGGCTGCCGCTTATGTCATCATTCGCAAATTTGCCTTCCACATGCCTGGCGGCCTGACTGAATTTATCATGGTCTACATTACGCTCGTGATTGTAACCCTGGCTGGCATGATGTTAGGATTGTTCGCCTCCGCCTTATCCCCCAACGCCAACTCCGCACCCTTATTCGTCATCCTGCTGATCCTGCCACAGATGATTTTAAACGGAGCGCTGATCCCACTTCCGAGCACGATCAGCGGGTTAACCGCCACCCATTGGGCTTTTTCCGCCCTCATGGGCATCTCAGGTGTCGGTTCCGATGTCGCCGCTGACATCTGCTGGTCATTAGACGAGGATGTGCGCGAAGCCATGACGCTGGAAGATAAGGCCAACAACAATTGCAAGTGCATGGGGACGAACATCTTAGACCCTGGATCCTGCAATTTCCCTGGGATGGGCAAGTTCTACAATTCGGCCATCGACAAACCTCCACCAGTACAGCCAGCCCTTTTAGGCGACCCGCCGCCAGAACCTGCCCTCCCCGAACGCCCGGTTGAACCGGTCGACCAGGCCGATACCATTGCCATGTCAGAATACTTCGATCAGCTCAAAGTCTGGGAAAACGATGTCCAAGGGATTCAAGATAATTACAAACGCGAGGTGGCGGCCTATCAGTCCCGCGCAGATGTATTCGAAGCTGAGATGGCCGTCTATCAGGAGGACCTGGCAAAATGGAATATCGCCAGGGCGGCGTCGGTAGAACCAGCCGAGAGCGTCCTCGGCCTGTCCGTTACGAATATCGGCTGGTCATTTGTCGACAAAGAAAATCCATCTGCTTTCCGGTCACATATCGCTATTGCCTGGATCGCACAACTGATCATGATCGCAATTCTCATGGTTGCGATTTTGATCCTTCAGAAGAGTAAAGATGCCCGATAAATCAACAAACATCCCCCGTTTTTTTCTAGCTTTTATTTTCCTGGCTGGCGCGGTGCTCGCCTGCAACATTGGGTTTAATCAAACCGGCGATGAAAAACAGGCGACTGCCCAGGCTATCGAGAGTGCAGTCCGCTCGACCGGGACAGCCGCAGCCGCCGCAGTACCTGGAGGTTCGGACCAATTAATTTCAACCGCCCAGGCAGAAGCCACGCTCCAGGACCAATTGATTATCGCCACCCAAACCTCGTTGGCGAATTCAAACTCGCAGGCACAAGCTGCAACTGCCACCGCTATTGCGCCCATTT
>DATDRM010000039.1:0-6021 GCA_035291705.1 Anaerolineales bacterium | reverse complement strand
ATGAAACTAATCATTCGCTGGCTGATCGTAGCTTTGGCGGTCGCGGCCGCGGCTTGGCTGGTACCTGGCATCCAGGTGACCGGCACTAACGGCGTGATCACTGTGATCGTGATGGCGCTGGTTTTGGGACTGGTCAATGCGATCATTCGTCCGCTCCTGGTATTGTTGTCCTGCGGGTGTATCGTGGCGACGTTCGGGCTTTTTATGTTAGTGATCAACGCAGTCACGTTTTGGCTGGCCTCCTGGATCACCTCCCAGGGTTTCAATCTCGGTTTCTCTGTAGATAACCTTTGGGCGGCTTTCTTAGGATCGTTGGTCGTTAGTGTGGTTTCTTTTGTGCTCTCGATGATCCTTGTGGATGATAAAAGGTAATTCATCTGAAATTCACGTTTTCAATGGTGTAGATCATTCTTAAGGCCTGACGGGGTTTTAAAATCCGTCAGGTCTGGTGATTAACGGAAAGGAAATCCGCATGGCTTTCAACCTTCGCAATCGCAGCTTCACTAAATTGCTGGACTTTACCCCCGAAGAGATCGGATTCTTGCTCAATCTCTCCCATGAGTTGAAGGCGGCCAAACATGGCGGTCATGAGCAGCCGCGCCTCAAGGGGAAGAACATTGCCTTGATCTTCGAGAAGACCTCCACCCGTACAAGATGCGCGTTCGAAGTGGCAGCCTACGACCAGGGAGCGCACATTACCTACCTCGGCCCAGAGGGAACGCAGATCGGCCACAAGGAGTCGATGAAGGACACGGCACGGGTACTGGGGCGTATGTACGATGGAATCGAGTATCGTGGCTTCGCACAGGAAAACGTGGAGGTGTTGGCCAGGTACTCTGGGGTTCCAGTCTGGAATGGGCTGACCAATGAATTCCATCCTACCCAGGTCCTGGCTGACGTGATGACGATGCAGGAACATAGCGCGAAACAAACGTCTGACATCGCCTTATGTTACCTCGGCGATGCCCGTAATAATATGGGCAACTCGCTGATGGTAGGCGGCTGCAAATTGGGCATGGATGTCCGGCTGTGCGCGCCGAAATCTTTGTGGCCGGTGCAGGAACTGGTAGAGCAATGCCGGGCGATTGCCAAGGAGACCGGCGCCAGGCTCACCCTAACGGAAAGTGTGCCGGAGGGCGTCAAAGGCGTTGACTTCCTGTACACCGACGTGTGGGTATCGATGGGCGAACCAGATTCCGTCTGGGAAGAGCGCATCCGGCTGCTCAAGTCATATCAGGTCAACCGCAGCGTGCTGGAGCTAACTGGCAATCCGCAGGTCAAATTCATGCATTGCCTGCCAGCGTTCCATAACCGCGAAACAAAGATCGGTGAGGAGATTTATCGCAAGTTTGGACTGGATGGGATGGAAGTCACCGAGGAGATCTTCGAGTCGGAACACTCGATCATCTTTGACCAGTCCGAAAACCGCATGCACACGATAAAGGCGCTCTTGGTAGCAACACTCGGAGATTGAACGATTAGAAAGTATGCCACCGATAATTGGAGCGAAATGGATTGGTACCGATTAAGCACTGCCCAGGCAACACAAGCGCTTGACACCCGCCAAACGCAAGGCCTGACGGAAGAAGAAGCCAGGCGGCGTCTGGAAAAATATGGCTCGAATGAGTTGGTCGCACAGGGGGTGCGCACCATCTGGCAAATTATATGGGAGCAACTGACGGGGATATTGACTCTGATCCTGGCTGGCGCGGCGGTCGTTTCGATTATCCTGGGCGACATGATCGATGCGACCGCGATCGCAGCGATCGTGATCCTCAACGCGGCCCTGGGCTTCAGCCAGGAATACAAGGCAGAACAATCTTTGGCTGCCCTCAAGCGCATGTCAGTGCCTACCATACGGGTTCGACGGAACGGCCGGATCGAGGAGGTTTCGGCGCTCTTGCTTGTACCGGGTGATGTGGTGTTGCTGGAAACTGGCAATGTGGTGCCGGCCGATGGGCGGGTCCTAGAGAGCGTGAACCTGCGTATCCAGGAGGCCGCGCTCACCGGCGAGTCGGAGGCGGTAGATAAAGACGCTGAACAGGTCTACGAAACAGAGAAGGCTTTGGGCGACCGGCACAATATGGTCTTTATGGGGACGATCGTCAATTATGGTCGTGGAGAGATGCTGGTCACTGAGACAGGCATGCTGACCCAGCTGGGCCATATTGCCGATATGATCCAGTCGGTTAAGCAAGAAAAAACGCCCCTCCAGCTACGGTTAAATCAACTTGGAAAGATTCTGGCATTTGCGGCATTAATCATCGTGGCAGTGATCTTCGTTTTAGGCCTCCTGCGCGGTGAGGAGGTTAAAGAGTTGCTGCTCACCGCGGTCAGCCTGGCCGTCGCGGCAGTTCCCGAAGCGATGACGGCGGTGGTGACCATAGCCCTATCGCTGGGTGCTCAACGCATGCTGCGACGGCATGCTTTAATCCGAAAGTTGCCCGCGGTTGAGACGCTCGGATCGGTCAACGTGATCTGTTCCGACAAGACCGGAACGCTGACCCTGAACCAGATGACGGTCACTGCGCTTGACATCGCCAACCACCGGATCGATTTAATGCAACATTCGGGGGCACCAGATTTTGACCTGGTCTTCCAGGACGCTCAGGCGGCCAGCCAGGGCGTCCGGCCAACTATCGATCTGCTGCTGGTCGGCGGTGCATTGTGCAACGACGCTAATCTGGTTACTGATGAGAGCAAGCCAAACCGCCGCCGCGCGATTGGCGATTCGACAGAGGGCGCTCTGGTATTGGCCGCGGCTGAGTTTGGAATTCTCAAAAGCGATCTGGATGCAGCTTTTCCTCGCCAGGCTGAAATCCAGTTCGATTCCGTCCGCAAGCGCATGACAACGGTGCACCGCACTCCACAGTCAAAGCGTGATATTCCCCCCAGCCTGCTGCCCGTTTGGGAGAGAAGGTTAAACCCAACGACACCGCCGCCTTATTTGGCTTTCACCAAAGGGGCGATCGATGGGCTAATGGAGATCACTCGGGAGGTTTGGGTGGAGGGCCAGGCGCAACCCTTTGACGCACAATGGCGAGCGAGGGTTATGGCCGCCCATGATCAGCTGGCTCAGAACGGCATGCGCGTCCTGGGGGTGGGACTGAGAACCCTGGATACGCCGCCCAATAAAGACATGCTCCAAGACCTGGAGCAAGATTTAATCCTGGTTGGACTATTTGGGCTGCTCGATCCTCCCCGACCTGAGGTGACAGTGGCTGTGGATACTTGCAAAAGGGCAGGTATTCGACCGGTTATGATCACCGGCGATCACCCTCTAACGGCGCGCCATATCGCTAAACAGATTGGAATCACCGAGGACGACAGGTTCTTGACCGGTCAGGAGTTGGATAAACTTTCGCCTGATGAATTGCAGAGCGCAGCCAGAGAGATCTCCATCTTCGCACGCGTCTCGCCTGAGCATAAGCTTAAGCTGATCCAAGCTTATCAGGATCAAGATTATATCGTTTCCATGACTGGGGATGGGGTAAACGACGCACCGGCTCTTAAAAAGGCCGACATCGGTGTGGCAATGGGTATCACCGGTACAGATGTGGCCAAAGAGGCCGCCGATATGATCCTGCTCGACGACAACTTTGCGACGATTATTGCGGCTGTCGAAGAGGGACGGATTATCTATGATAATATCCGCAAGTTTATCAAGTATCTTTTGAGCTGCAATGTTAGCGAGATCAGCGTTATGTTGATCGGCCCTTTGCTGGGCATGCCGCTGCCGTTGTTGCCGCTCCAAATCTTGTGGATGAACCTGGTGACCGACGGATTGCCAGCCCTGGCGCTCGGAGTAGAACCAGCTGAGGAAAACGTAATGAAACGACCGCCATACTCTTCCTCGGAAGGCGTGTTTGGCCGCGGCGCGACACGATTTATTCTGGGGATGGGCTTTATCATGAGCTTGATCGCCCTGGGGACAGGTTACTTCCTCTGGCGCGCTGGTTGGGATTCGTGGCAGACGATGCTCTTTACGACCCTGATCTTTTCTCAGCTTGTGCTGGCGCTAAGCGTTCGTTCTGAAGAGAATTCCCTTTTCAAAATCGGCCTGGTATCAAACCCTTCCATGTTATGGGCCATCCTGTTGACGATTGCGCTGCAGTTGATGGTGGTTTACCTGCCTTTCATGCAAAGGATCTTCAGGACACAGGCGTTAGCCGGCCAGGAACTCGGTCTGGCGCTGGGGGTCAGTGCGCTGGTGGGGGCGGTGGTCGAGGTGCAGAAGTGGGTTCTTAAGGCGAAAGATGAAGGCGGATGGACGAAGCATAAATAACAAAAGTTATGAGATTAAGGCTTTCGTCTTTGGTCATCGGTCGTCCGTTGTTTAATAATGCTTGGAGGTGATTAAATGACAAGTTGTGACCTCGGCCTGATCGGGTTGGCGGTGATGGGGCAGAACCTGGTGCTCAACATGGCGCGCAACGGTTTCCGGTTGGCGGTATACAACCGCACGGCAGCCAGGACCGAGGAGTTCATGAGCGGGCCGGCGGAAGGGGAAATCATCCAGGCAGCGTACTCGGTGGAGGAGCTGGTGGGGATGCTTAAGGAGCCGCGCACGGTGATGCTGATGGTGCAGGCGGGCCAGCCGGTGGAGGCAGTGATCGAGCAGCTCAGACCGCATTTGAAAGCCGGCGACCTGGTAATTGATGGGGGCAATTCCTATTTCAAGGACACGGAAGGCCGTTCGGAAGCGCTGGCCCAGGCGGGGATCAATTTCCTGGGGATTGGCATCTCTGGTGGCGAGGCAGGTGCACTGTGGGGACCAAGCATCATGCCCGGCGGGCAGCGCCAGGCGTACACCAGGGTTGAGCCAATCTTTACCGCTATCGCTGCTAAGGTAGATGGTGAGCCGTGCGTGACCTATATCGGCCCGCGCGGCGCAGGCCACTATGTCAAGATGGCGCACAATGGGATCGAATACGGGGTGATGCAGCTGATCGCCGAAATATACGACTTGCTGCGGCGCGGGCTGGGGATGCCTGTCGATGAAATCCAGGGGTTCTTCGAGCGTTGGAACGAAGGCGAGCTGGGCTCTTTCTTGATCGAGATCACCGCTGAGATCCTGTCCCGCCAGGACGAGGAGAGCGGGGGACTATTGGTCGAGGCGATCCTGGACACGGCCAGCCAGAAAGGCACCGGCAAGTGGACCAGCCAGGAAGCGCTCGATTTGGGGGTGCCGATGCCAACGATCAACGCCGCAGTGGATGCACGCAACCTGTCGGCCTACAAAACAGAGCGCCTGGCGGCGGCGAAAGCTTACCCTGGGCTGCCGAAGCGATACGCCGGCGACCGGCACGCCTTCGTCCTGGCGGCCGGCGAAGCGCTGTACGCATCTGTGATCGCAGCCTATGCCCAGGGATTTGAGTTGTTGCGCGCGGCCAGCGTTAAGTACGATTATGACTTGCAGCTGGGCGAGATCGCGCGCATCTGGCGGGGCGGATGCATCATCCGGGCGCGCTTGCTGGACCAGGTGCGCATAGCCTTTCTGGAGAATCCGGACCTGCCCAACCTGATGCTGGCACCCGCATTTCAGGCAGTGATCCTAGAGCGTGAGGAAGCCTGGCGAAGCATCGTGCAAACGGCAATCGAGCTGGGCATCCCGGCACCGGCGATGAGCGCGTCCCTGGCGGCCTTCGACGCTTATCGCAGCGCGCGCTTGCCGGCTAACCTGATCCAGGCGCAGCGCGACTACTTTGGGGCGCACACTTACCAGCGGGTAGACCGAGAGGGGACGTTCCATACGGTGTGGACGACGCAGGATTCAGGCCTCGGCTGACGCCTGGCATTCGATATCCCCCGGCATGTGTTCCATAATAAACAAGCAGGGCTGTGGGCTGAATTTGCCAGCCCACAGCCCTGCAAATTTGCTGAACCTGACTATGGTTGATTTAAGATCAACGGCAGATAAACCCGAAAGACCGAGCCACGACGGAAGATGAAGATGAACTTCTGAATAGAGAAGCTATCCTTAGCCAGGTCAAAGGCATAGGCGTTGATCTGGTTCCATTC
>DATDRM010000038.1:0-4679 GCA_035291705.1 Anaerolineales bacterium | reverse complement strand
GGCGTCGGGGTAAAAGTCGGATGCCGGGTGATGGTGGGGGTGAGTGTGGTTGGGATGGCGGTCGGCCAGCGCGTCTTCGTGGGAGTCACTGTAATAGGGGTCGCAGTCGGCCAGTGGGTATTGGTAGGGGCGAGAGTGCGGGTAGGGGTAGGTGTCTGGCTGGGAGGGGCTGGTGTAGGTGTGGGCGACGGCCCGAAGGTCGGCGTAAGCGACGGGGTGGGGGTTAGCGTGCGGGTGGGAGTAGCTGTGCGGGTCGGTGTGGGTGTGCGAGTGGGTAGGGGTGTCTGGGTGGGAGGGGGAGTGCGCGTCGGCGTGGCGCTGGGCCGCGGCGTCGGCGCTTCGCCCTCCACGCTGAAGCGTCCGGATACTTTCCAGATTTGGCCGATAAAGATCTGCACCTCATATTCACCGGGGAGCCACTCGGAAGGATCGGGCTCCCAATCTGTATAGCCGAAACCGCCTGAACCTCCGTCCCACGGCTTGGTTTCGTAATGTGCTACCTCTCCCTGGCGATACCAGAGCGCTGTCCATTGGGAGCCATCCACCATTTTGTCGTAGCTGAACAGAGCATAGATATGGCCGGCTGGATTCTGGAAAACTGTGCCTGGATTGAGGGGTTGGTAAGTTTCTGGGTCAATCCCCTGGGTAAAGATCAGATCGCTGAATACCGCTTCGGGGTTAGGGGTGATCGTGCTTTCGAAGACGCTTTCGATCGCCAGAGGCACCTGGGGAGTAGGCGTGATGGTGGGCGTATCGGTGACGGACGGGGTAAGCGTGATGGTCGGGGTAAGCGTGATGGTCGGCGTGAGCGTGATGGTCGGGGTCAGGGTGATGGTGGAGGTCTGGGTGGCGGTCGGCGTGGGGGGGAAGAAGCGGTAGGCGATCGGTTCAGCGTACATACGCAGGAAGATGGTCACGAAAACTAAAACGACTGCGAAGAAGATCAACCGCCAGCCGCGCACCATTCGATCGCGGCGCATACGAAAAAAACGGAGGCTGCGCGCTCTGCGAATCGAGCGGAAGCCGATCCAGAGGCTTAACAGGATGCCGATCACGGCGAGCGCGATGGAGACTTGAACCGCGGAGCGGATGTCTAGTTGAAGAGAATCCATACCGGTATGCTCTGGCGCTAACTCGAGGGGATTATAGCACAGGTCATCTGGCTTCCTTCACCGTGGGTGGGCGCGCCGGCTGGCGTGTGTAATCAGTGGGCGGGTTCGGATGATACTGGGTTGCGCAATGTCCCCAACCCCTCAATCGTCACTTCGACAAGGTCCCCAGCTTGAAGAGGCCCCACACCCGCCGGTGTGCCGGTCAACAGCAGATCGCCGGGTTCGAGGGTCATCACCGAAGAGGCAAAGGCGATCAGATGGCGCACACTGAACACCATATCCCGGGTTGAAGCCATCTGTCGCATCTCCCCGTTGACATGGCAGGTGATCACTGCATCTGCCGGGTCGAAATCCGTCTCGATCCACGGCCCGAGCGGGCAAAACGTATCGAAACCTTTTCCGCGCGTCCACTGTCCATCGCGGAATTGCAGGTCACGTGCGGTGACGTCATTGGCGATAGTATAGCCCAGAATATAGTTGGGAGCCTCCTCAGGAGAGATCCAGCGCCCGCGCCGGCTGATCACAACGGCCAGCTCGGCTTCGTGCTCGACCTGTTGGGATTGCGGAGGGAGCAGGATTGGATCGCCGGGGCCGATCACAGCCGAAGGTGGCTTGAGGAAGAGCAGCGGCACTTCAGGGACTTCCGCGGCATGTTCTTTGGCGTGGGCGACGTAGTTGCGCCCGACGCATAAAATCTTGCTGGGTTGGATAGGCGCTAAAAGGCGTACATCGTCCAGGGTATGCAGGGCTTCGCCTCGGCGGAATTCTGCGAACGGCGAGCCTTCCAGTGGACCGACCCGCTCCTCAAGCACCCAGCCAAAACCAGGCGCTCCAGACGGGGGTTGGTAGCGGATGAAACGCATAGCTGCCTCCGGTAGGGAGAAGGGAAGGTTAATCGTTGAAGCGCTGGATGCGGGCGGAAAGTTCGGCGATGGCTTGCTCTGCGCCGGCAAAGCGCTCGGCAAAACGCCAGCGCAAGGCCTGGCATAAAGCATAGATGATGGCTTCGATGGAGATGATCCCAACACCCAGGGAGGGATGGGCACGCGCAGCCAGGACAACATCGGCGGCGCGAGCTGAAGCCAGGGAAGCAGATCCTAATATTGCGGCGGTGGGGAGGCCTTTCTGGCGGGCTTCCTCCAGGGCACCGGCGATGTAGGCGGCTTGTCCGGAGACTTCCAGGGCGAGCAGCAGGTCCTGCGGAGTGGAAGTGTGCACAGTACGCGCCAGATCCGCCACACCGGGTCGGGCGATGTAAATCGGAAAGCCGCCTTGTTCAAGGAAGTGCACCAGGTTATACGCGGCAGCCTGAGCGGGATTCTCGGCCAGGACGACGATCCGCCGCGCCTCGCCGATCTTTTCGACCAGCTCCGCAATAGCGTCGGTGTCGAGGGAGAGGCGTGTTTGTTCCAGGGCCAGGGAGAGCTCCGCCATGGCTTTAGCCACCACTCCCGGGACCGATTCGGCGACCTTGGCTTGCTCAGGGCGCACCAGCAGGTCGCCCAGGACGCGTTGCCTGATCTCACGCTGCATAACCGGGAAACCGGAATAGCCCAGGGTTTGGGCGAAGCGCACGACGGTGGCGGCATCCAGATCGAGGGTATGAGCCAGTTCGCTGGCGGTCATAAAAGCCGACTCGATGTAGGAGTCGAGCAGAAAGTCTGCCAGCTTGGCAAAACTTTTGGACATTCCCAGCCGGGCCTGCCGGATGCGATCCTCGTAAGACATAGTCTGCTCCTTGATGCTATCCATTTTGCAGGATGGAAGGAAAATTCAGCGATTGTGGTACTATTAGTTTATCACAATTAGGTGAGAGTAGCAAATTAAATTGCGGGTGAGGGCCACTATCCACACTCATCGATCAATGCTTCAGCCACTCGTTTAGCCGGTTCAACGCTTCACCCCAATAAGCTTTCATCTGCTCGGCTTGTTCGGCGTTGGACAGCCGGTCGTGCTGCACGGTCACCTGGCATTTTTCTGGGCCTTTCTTGTAGAAATCCACGTCCAGGTTTGTCATGCCGTCGACCCAGGTGATGCGTAAACTTCTCAAGGTCCTCGCTTTGCGAATGGTGAAATCCGGATCAGGCAACCAGCGCGCCCGCTGCTGCCTGTCTTCCCAGGCTGCGTAAACCTCCTCGACCGCTACTGTGAAGGTTTTCGAGCGGCTGATCTGGTAACCGGATGGCATCTCGTGCTTGTCGCGCAGCCCGCGTGCCTGTTCGTAAGTCACGGTGACCATTTGCTGCCACCAGGGACTAACCTGGTGTTCTTTGACCAGGAAGGCGACGATCTGCTTATGGGTCATCTGCTGCGCCCCGGCGGCGTCCAGGATGGCAAACCATTCCCCCCAATCCTTGCCGGTCTTGGCACGCACGGCCTCGTTGCTCAAGCTGGGTTCTATGGGATTCATCTCTCCTCCTGGTGCGCCAGCTGCGCTTTGACCTGCGCTTCAATCCACGGGTACGTGTATGAAATACCCTCTTTCAGGTGAACCTTGGAGCGCCAACCCAGCGATTCGATGCGCCCATTGCTGAAGTTACGCGATTGAACGCCCACCGGCCCATCTACATGCCTGATGTGGAGGTCCTTCCCAGACATCTCGATCACGGTCCCCGCCAGCTCATCCACGGAGACGTATTGGGGACAGCCAATGTTCACCGGGCTTTCGATATCTGACTGCATGAGCAGCCGGATGCCGTCTACCATATCGCTGATATAGGTATACGAACGAACGGCTGACCCATCCCCCCACACCTCGATCGCACCACCGTCACTCGCCTCGGCGACTTTGCGGCATAGCGCTGCGGGCGCCTTCTCTCGCCCTCCAGTCCAGGTACCTTCCGGGCCATAGCAGTTCTGGAAGCGAGCGATGCGTACCTTCATACCCCGGTTGCGGTCATAGGCCATAGCGACGCGCTCCGCATACAGCTTTTCCCAGCCATATTCGTTATCGGGATGGGCGGGGATGGCCTCGTCTTCGGTTAATTCCGGTTCGCCCGGCTGCATGTCCCGGTAGACACACGCCGAAGAAGAAAAGAAGTAACGGCCTACCCCTGATTGAGCGGCAGTGTGTGTCATGTGGATATTGATTAAGGCGCTGTTGTGCATAATTTCGCACTCGGCAGAATGAATGAAGCCCATCCCCCCCATGTCTGCCGCCAGCTGGTAAACCTCATCGAAGGTCCCTGCTCCAAGCGAAAGGGCGGCCCGGCAGTTCTCGGGTTCTCTTAGGTCCAGAAGCAAGAACTCATCCGCGGCTGTCGGCGCGAACTCATGCTGCTTGATGTCAACCCCCCGCACCCAATAACCTTCGCTTTTTAACCTTTTAACGAGATGGCCTCCGATGAAACCACCTGCTCCACAAACGAGCGCTTTTTTCATGATTTTCTCCTTGAACTGTTCATCTCATCATGATTATATGGCATATTCTTCCGATGATCAATTTTCAAAAATAAAATAGTTCACGGTATAATCGAGCCCACGGGCGGATAGCTCAGTTGGTTAGAGCGCCTCTCTTACACAGAGGAGGTCGCAGGTTCGAGTCCTGTTCCGCCCACCTCTCTATAA
>DATDRM010000037.1:0-40226 GCA_035291705.1 Anaerolineales bacterium | reverse complement strand
CAGCTTGCCCAGACTGCTCAACCGGTCATAAATCAACTGCCAGGCGCAGGGGGTTTCCGGACTGATCTCGCAATGGCCGTCCTCTGAGCCGCCGCACGGGCCGTTGAGCAGCGATTTGGAGCAGCGGGCGATCGGGCAGATACCTCCGGTCAGGCCGAGGATGCAGTCACCGCACGCTGCGCAGCGCTCTGCCCATATCCCTTGCTCAAGGGGCAGCCCCAGGAACTTGGTATTCAATCCTGGCACCACCCAGGTGTTGGGAAAGTGTTCGGCGATCGCCTGCACCCCGATCCCACAGCCTAACGAAAGCACGACGTCCGCTTCTTTTACCTGCTCGGCGACCGCATCCAGGTATTCCCATTCACACTGGCGTTGGACGGTCACGTCAGTGACATTTTTCGGGGCGCCGTCGAGCTTGGACGTCATGCGCAGGGATGAGGATAGGATGGCGGCCTCGCGCGAACCGCCGGCAAAGCACACCGTCACGCACGTGCCACAGCCCATAACCAATACGTTCTTGGCACTCCCGACCAGGGATTTAATCTCTTCTAAAGTCTTTTGTTCAGCAACAATCATGATCCACCTCCGAAGGAAGGATGAGGGATGAAGGATAAAGGATGCGGTTACCTTCTTTTAGTCTTAACTTTTCTAACGATTGAGACGAATATAGCCGTAAGTTCATTAGTTTCCTTTAGTAGTAACGCCAACTTGTCTTCTGATATGATACCGGCTTCTTCAATAAGTTCTAACCAGTAAGCTGTTTCTTCTAGTTCTTGTAAGCTCCCTTCGATCTTGTTTATGAAATCGGCATCAGACTTCGCCCGTTGTGCTTCTCGATATTGAGCTCCAACCGATGTGCCGGATCGCAAGACTTGCTTGCCAAGAACTTGTGCCACTGTTGTTTTGGGTAACATACTGTAAAGCTTGATCACCATCAACGCGAAGCTCTTGGTCCTCACTTTCAAATCTTGCTCATTCATTTAATTTCAGCTATCATCCTTCATCCTTCAGCCTTCAGCCTTCATACTTTCCTTAAGGGGTTTGACCCCAGATCTTCGATAGTTTCCGTCATGTCTTTTGCCGCCGCAACAAACTCGCCCGCCATGGCCGACGACAGGTTGAACATGCGCACCCGCCCTGGCTCAAGGCCAATTTCGGCCAGCAATGTTTTAAGTCGCTTTATCCGGCGTCTGGCGTTGGCATTACCTAACTGGTAATGACAGTCGCCAGGCAGTCAGCCTGCCACCATCACACCGTCCGCGCCGTCTTCCAGGGCCTGGAGCACCATCAATGAATCTAGCTTGCCAGTGCAGGGCAGCAGGACGATCTTGATGACTGGCGGGTACTGCAGGCGGAGCCCCCCAGCCAGGTCCGCAGCTGCGTAGGCGCAGTGTTCACAGCAATAGCTGATGATCTGCAACTTTGGCGCATTCATATGGACCTGTTCATGATCTGCTAATTCCTTCAACCCTCGGTCGTATTAACCGGCAACGATACGAATAACGCCGCCACCTTGGCCTTCATTTGCGCGTCGGTGTAATGCATCAGCTGGATGGCGCGCGCCGGGCATTCGGCTACACACGAGCCGCAGCCAAGGCACACGGCGGCTTCGATAAAGGCTGCACCCACGATGCCGCCTACCCCAGTCAGGTCTGCCTGGATCTTTGGCACGCCATAAGGGCAAATGCGCACGCAAGTCAGGCAGCCGGTGCACAATTTTGGATCCACCACAGCTACCCGTCCACCGGCGGTCAATGCCTCCCGGCTGAGTACACGCCCCGCTCGCGCCGCGGCTGCCTGGGCCTGGATCAGGGTTTCGTCCAACAGCTTTGGGTAATGCGCCATGCCGGCCATGAAGACCCCATCCGAGGAGAAATCCACCGGGCGGAGCTTGACGTGGGCTTCGAGGAAGAAGCCATCCCTGTCCGTAGGGACTTTGAACAGCCTGGATACATCAGCGGTTTCAGGCCGTGGGACGATAGGCATGCTTAACACCAGGATATCCGGCTGCAAAGTGAACCAATTGTCCAGGGAGGCATCCCAAGCACGAACAGTCAGACCGTCGTAGGGCAAGATATCATCTTGCCCTGCCGCTACTTGCGGAGGGTGGGCGTCGTCGTAGCGGGCGAAAAGGATGTTGTGTTTGCGGGCCTCTGCATATAGTCTTTCTTTAAAGCCGTAGGTGCGAATGTCCTTATAAAGGAGCATGACTTCCGCCTGCGGATTTATCTCCTTCAGCCGCAAGGCGTTCTTGAGACTGACCGAGCAACAGATGCGGCTACAGTATTTTTCCGCAGGCCCAACGCACAGGATCATGGCGATAGATTTAATGTTTTTGATCCCTGATGGCTGATTGGCAAGGAATGCCTCGAACTTCTGTTGCGTGATGACCTTCGGATGCGTGCCGTAGGCATACTCAGGACCGCGGTATTCCTGGCCACCGGTTGCCAGGATCGTCGCTCCATGGGTTACTGCAACCCGCTCTCCATCGGCGTGGAGGATCGTGGTGGTGAAGTTCCCCATGAAGCCGGAAGTGGCAACTACTTTACTCTTCAAGTGCAAGGAAATAGTTGGGTGGGAAAGGACTAACCTTTCCAGGCGTTGCAAGGTGGCTTGCGGGTCTTGGGGCTGCTCCACTCCGGAAGGTGGCAGCGAAGTAAATATTTGCCGCAGGTTACCGCCCAATTCGGCCTCTTTTTCCACCAGGTGTACCGGGAACCCCTGCTCGGCCAGCGCCAGGGCAGCGGTCATTCCGGCTGCGCCACCGCCGACCACCAACGCGGCCCGTTGCACCGGGACGGTCATGGTCGTTTGCGGCGCGAGCAAGGCCGCCCGCGCTACCGCCATACGCACCAGCTCTTTTGCCTTGTCTGTGGCTACTTCCCAATCATCAGAGTGTACCCAAGAGCACTGGTTGCGGATATTGGCCATTTCCACCAGGTAGGGGTTCAAACCTGCTGCCCGGAGGCTGTCCTGGAATAGGGGTTGGTGAGTGAGCGGCGAGCAACTGGCCACGACGACCCGGTTCAGGCTGAGCTCTTGTATGCGCTGAGAAATTAACTTAATCGAATCTTGAGAGCAGGCGTAGAGCGTATTTTCTGCGTGAACGACATCGGGAAGCCGGCGCGCGTACCCGGCCACGCCAGGCACATCGAGAAAGCCGGCGATGTTCGAACCGCAATGACAGACGAAAACCCCGATGCGCGGTGGCTCTGCGGAAACGTCCCGTTCAACGGGGTATTCACGCATGTGGGTCAGCGACCCACGTGCACCAGCGAGTAAGGCTGCGCTGGTGGCGGCTGCTCCGCTAGCCTCGACGACAGATTCGGGGATATCCTTTGGCTCGCGAAATGGGCCAACTGCGAAAATGCCGGGGCGGCTGGTCTCTAACGGGTTGAATTGGGTTGTGTGACAGAAGCCATATTCATCCAGCTCTATTCCCAGGCGAAGTCCCATCTGGCGCACGGATTCCGAGATCTCCATGCCCACTGAAAGAACAACCATATCGAAGCGTTCGGAGTGCAGTACCCCGCCCTCGTCCAGATAATTCAGGAGCAGGTCATGGGATTCAGCATCTTCCCATAAGCTGCTGATCCGGCTGCGGTGGTAGTGGACGCCATAGCGGTCGCGGGCTCGCTCGAAGTAGCTCCAATATCCCTTGGAGAAAGCGCGCATATCCATCATAAAGACATGCACATCCAGGCCGGGCAGGTGTTCTTTGGCGATCACCGCTTCTTTGGTGGCGTACATGCAACACACCGCCGAGCAGTAGTCATGGCTCTGGTCACGGGAACCCACGCACTGCAGGAAAGCGATCTGGCTGGGGGCTTTGTGGTCAGAAGGCCGGCTGATATGGCCCATCGTCGGGCCGGAAGCTGATAACAGGCGTTCGAACTGCAGGGCAGTGACTACGTTCGGGAAGCGTCCAAACCCAAATTCCTCTGAAAGTTCGGCGTGGTAAACCTGGTAGCCAGGGGCCAGGATGACTGCGCCCACGTTGAGCTGCTCCTGGCGCGTCACCATGTTGTGGTCGATGGCATTCACTCCGCAAGCATAAACGCACGCCAGGCATTCTGAGCAGATGCCACATTGCAGACAGCGTTGGGCTTCCGCCCGCGCCTGGTGTTCAGTCAGCCCGAGGACAACTTCGCGGTAACTGGTCACCCGCTCTTCCATTGGCAGCAGCGCGGGTTCAATCCTCGCCTGCGGTTGAATCTCACCCGCTGCCACTTTTTCGGCCAGTTCCTGGCGGGTGAACTTCACGACGGGTGGCGCCGGTGGATCAGGCTGGTCCAGCGGTTGTTTTTGCAGGAATTGGTGGATAGAGCGGGCCACCCGGTGCCCGAGAGCCACTGCTTCAATAATATAACTGGCGCCGGTCTTGCGGCCGCCGACCACGAACAGACCGGGGACCTTGCTAGCCAGGGTCTGGGGATCGCCGGCCAGATCGTCGAAGCGGGAATCCAGGTAGTTCAAATCTGAAAACTGGCTCACCGTTCCGATGATCGTGTCGACATCCAGGATGAATTCCGAGCCAGTTTTGACCTTTGGACGCCGCCGCCCGCTGGCATCCACTTCTATACCCTGGCTGGCTTGGGCGAGCTCAATGCCAACTACTTTACCACCGGCTGACAGGACGCGGATGGCAGTGGTGCGCTCGTGTAAATGGATGCCTTCCGCTTCAATTGCTGCCATCTCCCAATGGTAAGCGGGCAGCTCACCGCGTGGGCGGTCGAGAACCAGATAGACCGCCTGCGCTCCCAACCTCCTGGCAACCGCCGCGGTGTCCAAGGCGGTGATCCCACCACCCACCACGGCTACACGCTCTCCGATGGTGATTTTCTCGCCGAGGTTGATTTTACGTAAGAAGGTGGCCGCTGAAAGAACGCCGTCCGCTTCCTCGCCGTCGATGCCGAGGGAATGGTCAGGGGAGGATATGCCGGTCGCCAGGCAGACTGCGTCATATCCCTGCTTGAGCAGCGCCGTCGGGTCTTTAACCGGGGTGTTTGTCTTGAGCATCACTCCCAGGGCAAGGATGTCGTCGATATCTTGTTGAAGGACGCCTTTAGGCAGGCGGTGAGCCGGGATGCCGACGCGCATCATGCCGCCGGCCACCGGCAGCGCCTCGTAGACGGTCACCCCGTAGCCGAGCTTCACCAGGTCATGCGCCGCGGTCAACCCGGCTGGCCCGGCACCGACCACGGCAATCCATTCCGCACGGGTGCGGGGAACTGGTTCCACCTTTTCCCGTCCATACGCCAGGGCGTAGTCGACGACGAAGCGCTTCAGCGACATGATACCCACTGCCTGGTCGACCAGGGCACGTGAGCAGCTGCCCTCGCATGGATGGTGACAGGTTCGCCCACAGACGCTCGGGAAGGGGTTATCCTCCTTGATGACGCGCAGTGCCTCGCGATACCTGCCTTCGGCGATCAGGGCGATATACCCCTGGGCGCGTTGCCCGGCCGGGCAGCTCCCCCGGCAGGGAGCGATCCCGAGCTTCTCGATGGCGTAAGCTGCGGGGACTGCCTGGGTGTAGAGGCGATAAGCGGCTTTCCGCTCCTTCAATCCTTCTTCATAGAGGTCCTGGATAGAAACCGGGCAAACCTCGGCACAATCTCCACACCCCACGCACTTGTCGACATCGATGTAGCGCGGCCTGCGACGCAGGGTCACGGTGAAATTGCCAGCTTGCCCCTCGACGCTCAACACGTCGCTATTGGTGAGGATGTCGATATTGGTGTGCCGCCCGGTGTCCACCAGCTTGGGGCTGATGTTGCACATGGCGCAGTCATTGGTGGGGAAGGTCTTGTCGAGCTGGGCCATGTGCCCGCCAATGGCCGATTTCTCCTCGACGAGATATACCTTGAAGCCCTGATCGGCCAGGTCTAACGCCGCTTGCATCCCAGCGATGCCGCCGCCGACCACCAGGACGGCGCCGACCGGGCCGACTTGTGCGGCTGTGTTTAATTTAATCATGGCCGAATCACTCTTATTCATCGTTCTCAGTTCACCTGAAGCTACCCTTTGAGCTGGTCGCTTTCCGTCGCTATCCACTCCCTGCGACGCATCTCAGGCGTCAGCAGATCGCGGGGGATGTAGACAGTAAAGCGGGTGCCGGTTTTGCCGGCCTCGCCAGTCAAGTTCCTGACCAGGATTCTTCCATTGTGAGCTTCAATGATTTTCATGGCGATCGAAAGGCCGAGTCCCGCGCCTTGAGTCTGTTCGACGTTGCTGGCGCGGAAGAAATCTTTGAAGATATGGGGCAGGTCTTCTTCGGGGATGCCCGGGCCTTCGTCCTCGACTTCTAAGACGACCGCTTCTTGTTCATACCAGGCGCGAAAAAACACTCGGCTGTCCGGGGGTGAGAATTTTATGGCGTTGTTTAGCAGGTTGGTGAAAACCTGCCGTAATCGTCGCCGCGCTCCAACGATAGGTTCGAACTTGGGCGGCGGTTCGATGATCAAGCGAATGCCTTTCTCGGCTGCTGCCAGGCGCGCATCCTCGACCGATTCGGTACCTATTTCGCCTGGGTTGCACCATTCGAAATCGGCCTGGATCTGTTCCGGGCGCATGCGCGCCAGGTCGACCACGTCGCCGATCAGGGTGCGCAGGTCGACCACGCGCAGGATGCTGCGTTCTATCATGCGTTTTTGTTTTGGGTTGAGCTCCCCGGCGAAGCCTCCGAGCATCGTTTGTAAATAGTTCTCAATGGCTGCCAGAGGCCCACGCAGTTCGTGCGAGACAATGGAAAGGAAGTAAGTAAGGGTGTTGGTTGCGTTGCGATAGCGACCGCCGACCAGCATTGCTAGAATCCTCATCACCTTGAGACCGGCTGCCGGGTGGGTTTCCAGGAAGGCGCGCAAGGCTTTCCCATCGACTGCAATGACGCGGGTGGGTTCGAGGCACACGGCAGAGGTGGAATATTCATCGGGCATCGTCAGGGTAGAGAAGCCGGCGATCTTACCTGGTTCAACGTATCCGATGGTCGCGTTGCGCGGCGTCGAGTGCCGCCCGATCTGGATTTTCTTTTCCAGGGCCAGTTTGCCGCGCTCTACGATGAACATGGTCTCGGCGGGCGCGCCCTCCACCAGCACAAATTCACCTTCGTGGAAAGTTTGCTCACGACAAAATTCGGCGATGGCGATTAAATCCTCATCGCATAGTTCGCTGAAGATTTCTGAGCGGCGCAACCGCTCTGCAGTTACCGTGAGAGAGCGCGCAGACACTTCAAACATGGATTTTTAGCAGTTTCTCTACCCGTTGTAGTAAATCTGCCGGGTTAGCCGGTTTTTGGACGAAGTCCTGGATGTCCATCGCCATCCCGGTCTCGAGTTCATAGCGCCGCCGGCTGGCATCCTCAATGACCGTGGTCAGCACCATGATCGGAACGTGGGTGTAGCGTGGTTCGCTGCGCATCTCGCGAATCACGCCCCAACCGTCCATGCGCGGCATGAGCAGGTCCAGGATCAAGAGATCCGGGATTTCCTGTGTGATCATCTCCATGCATTTTTTCCCATCCCGCGCCGTGGCCAGGCGATAGGGTTGTGACTCCAGGATAGTGACGATGCCCTCCAGGATGTCCGGGTCATCGTCGACGATCAGGATATAGGATCTTTTCTCCATCTCTGCCATGTCGTAGCCTCCTACAATCCTTCGTTTCCCAGGCTGGCCTCAGCTGGTGGGGTTTCCTGGGTCAAATGATCCTCAGTTCCATTCTGCCTCAGCGGGTTGGCTCCGATACGCTTGATCTCGGCCGTCATTTCGGCGGCTGACCAGGCGAACTGGCCGCCCATCGCTGAGGAGATATTGATCATCTGGATCCGCTGGCTTTCCAGGCCGATCTCCTTCAGCAACTTCTGGGCGTATTCAACTCGCCGCCGGGCGTTGAGATTACCTTCCAGGTAATGACAGTCGCCCTCCAGTCAGCCAGCCACCATTACCCCGTCAGCACCGTCCTCGAAGGCGCGCAGGACATACAGCACGTCGAGTTTGCCGGAGCAGGGTAGTTCGATCACCTTGATCGAGGTTGGGTATTCCAGCCGCATGGAACCAGCCAGGTCGGCGGCGGCATAGGCGCAATAGTGACAGCAGAAGGCGATAATCTCGGGTTGGAAGTCTTGATCGGCCATCAGCGTACCTCTATGCTTGTCACGGGCACAAAACCTGCCTTTTCCGGTTGGCGTCTGAAAAGCGCATCCAGCTTCATCAGGGTCTGTGCGTCGGTGTAGTGCATCAGCTGAATGGCTTGCGCTGGGCACTCCGCGGCGCATGTACCACATCCATGGCAGATGGCTGGCTCGACATACGCTGCGCCGCTGATACTGCCAACACCGGCAAAGTCAGCGCGCACGCGCGGCACATCGTAAGGGCAAATCCGGACACAGGTCAAACAACCGACGCATTTTAGCGGGTCTACCACCGCCACGCGGGCGTTTGTCAGCATGAATTCCTGTGAAAGAATATTGGCAGCCCGCGAGGCTGCTGCCTGGGCCTGGGCGATCGTTTCGTCGAGGAACTTGGGATAATGCGCCAGGCCGGCCATAAAGACACCGTCTGCAGAGAAGTCTACCGGACGCAACTTGACGTGCGCCTCCAGGAAGAAACCGTCCATGTCTACCGGCAGCTTGAGCCGGCTAGCCAGCTCGCGCGCCCCGCTTGGTGGGACGACAGGTGTGCTCAACACGAGCAGATCCGGTTCCAGCGTGATCTCCCTGTCAAGCAGCGGCTCCCACACCTCGACAGTAATCGATCCCAGATTGCGGCTTGCATCTTGCTGTTCACTGACTCTTACTACCGGCTTGCGATCAAAATCAAAGTGGATGAACCTGACCCCCGCTCGCCGCGCCTCAGTGTACAGGCGCTCCTTGAATCCATAGGTGCGGATATCACGGTAGAGCAGCGTGATCTGGGCTTGCGGGTTGAGTTCCTTGAGTTTGAGGGCGTTCTTTAGGGCGGTGGTGCAGCACAGGCGGCTGCAATACTTCTCGCCTGGGCCAACACATTGGATCATGACCAGAGATTGGAGGTCGCTGATCTCAGCTGGTTGGTTGGCGAGGAAATCCTCGAATTGCAGTTGCGTAAGGATCCCGGGATGCGTGCCGTAGCCGTATTCACGTCCCTTGTATTCGACGCCGCCCGTGGCGATCAGGATCACGCCATGTCCCACCTGGAATGTGCCCTCATCCCGGCGGATCGTGGAGGTGAAGTTGCCTTTAAATCCGCCGGTCTCGATCAATTCAGCTTGCGTGTAAACCTGGATCATTGGGTGCCGGGTGACCTGGGCGACCGTTTCGGCGAGATATTCTTGAGGGGAGGGAAAAGGAAGCGGCAGAGACGCAGTTGCAGGCAGGAAGTAGTGCAGGTGACGCAGATTGCCGCCCAGTTGTTCTTCCCGCTCGATGAGATGGACTGGAAAGCCCTGATCGGCCAACGTGAGTGCAGCAGTCATCCCGGCTATCCCGCCGCCAATGATCAGGGCGGCATGGTTGACCGGCACTTCGGAGGTCTTCAGTGGCTGCAGCTCACTGGCGCGCGCCACCGCCATGCGTACCATCGACCTGGCCTTGGCGGTCGCTCCTTCCCAATCAGAGGAGTGCACCCACGAACATTGGTTGCGGATATTGGCCATCTCGAAGAGATGCGGGTTAAGCCCGGCCTGGCGGATGGCATCCTGGAAGAGCGGTTCGTGGGTGAGCGGCGTGCACGAAGCGACCACCACCCGGTTCAACTCCAGCTGTTTAACTTGATCGATAATATGGGCGATCGTATCCTGGGAACAGGTGTAGAGATTGTCCTCGGCGTGCGCCACGCCGGGCAGGGTGCGGGCGTACTCGGCCACCCCGGGCACGTCGAGAAAACCGCCGATATTGCTCCCGCAGTGGCAGACGAACACCCCGACGCGTGGGGCCTCTGCCATGATATCGCGTTCGTCCGGATAACTGCGTACCTGGGCCAGGGTGTTGCGGGCCGGGGCGAGCAAGCGCGCCGCATTCGCCGCCGCCCCGCTGGCCTCCATCACGGTTTCGGGGATGTCCTTTGGCTCACGGAAGGGCCCGGCGACAAAAATGCCAGCCCGGCTGGTTTGCAAGGGATTAAATAGGGTGGTGTGGCAAAAGCCGTAAGGGTCGAGCTCGATCCCCAGGTTCCGGCCGAGTTCCTTAACCGGCTCGGATATCTCCATCCCCACGGATAACACCAGCAGGTCAAACTCTTCCTCGATGGTCTCGTGAATACCCTGGTATGGAGCAGCATAGCGGACTCTGATGTTGTGGGTGAGGGGGTCTTCTTTAAGGTCGCTCAGCCGGCAGCGTGTATACTTGACTCCGTATTTGCCTTCCGCCCGGCGGTAATATTCTTCGTACCCCTTGCTGAAGGCGCGCGTGTCCATGAAGAAGACCTGGCAGGACACCTGGCCATCGCCATTTCCGGAGCGCGCCTCCGCCCTGGCGTGCTCGACGGTCATGATGGCTTCCTTGGCTGCGTACATGCAGCACACCGACGAGCAGTAATCGTGGCTTTGGTCGCGGCTGCCAACGCACTGTAAAAAGGCGATCCGCTTGGGTTTGTGCCCGTCGGAGGGGCGTTCGACATGTCCTTTGGTGGGGCCGCTGGCGGAGAGCATCCGCTCGTATTGTAAAGCGGTGACCACGTTGGAGTAGCGACCCAGCCCATATTCTTCGGACAGGTGCGCGTTGTAAATCTGATAACCTGGGGCGAGGATCAGCGCGCCGACCTGCAGCGATTCGATGCGTTGGAGGTCATCATGGTCAATGGCGTTCCGCCCGCAGGCAAAGACGCAGGACATGCACTCCGAGCAGATCCCACAGGCCAGGCAGCGGGCGGCTTCGGCCTGGGCGCTCTCATCGTCGTATCCGCCTTCGACTTCGGCGAAATTGTCAACCCGCTGCGCTACGGGCAGCTCTGGCAGGGGTATGCGTCCCTTGCGGTGGATCTCGCCACGCCCCATCCGTTCCTCGAGCTCCTGGCGTGTGAGGCGCACCACAGGCAACTTCGGCTTGGGAGGCGTCTCCAGGTTTTCACTGCGCAGGAAGCGCAGGATGGATTCGGCAGCTTTGTGCCCGCTGTTCACCGCCTCGATCACGAAGGCCGTGCCGGAGACGCTATCCCCGGCTGCGAACACACCTGGACGAGTTGCAGCAAAGGTATTTGGATTGATGGCGATGGTCTTGCGCTCGGTCAGGCCAACGCCAGCATCGTCCGGAATGAAAGCCAGGCCGGCGCGCTGACCGACCGAGAAGATCACCGTGTCGCAGGCGATGACATGCTTCGAATTAGGGGCCTTTTCGACGGATAGGCGGCCAGCTTCGTCGAAACTGAAAGAGCTGACCTGCATGCACTCGACGCCGCAGGCCCGGCCGTTTTCGTCTGGGAGGACGCGTTCGAAGGAGCGCCCTGGGTAAAGGGCGACGCCCTCCTCTTCGGCTGCCTGGATCTCCCAGGGGTGGGCAGGCATCTGCTCGCCGCTTTCCAGGCAGGCCATTGAGACCTGGCGACCCAGGCGGACTGCACTGCGGGCGACATCGATCGCCACGTTCCCGCCGCCGAGCACTAATACATTTTGCCCCAGCTCCGGCACCCCTTCATCCTTCTTCGAGTACCTTCCCAGCCGGACGTCCCGCAGGAAATGTGTATTGATCAGCACGCCCTCCAGGTTGGCGCCTGGGATCGGCAGGCGGATACCCTCGTGAGCGCCGACGGCGATCAGAACAGAGGCAAACCCTTCCTCGAAAAGGTCGTCCAAGTTGTTGACTTGCGTGTTCAGGCGCAGGTCAACACCCAGGTCGACGACATCTTGCACCTCGCGTTCGATGACCTCGGCGGGCAGGCGGTATTCGGGAACGCCCAGGCGCAGCATGCCGCCTGCGACGGGCATGGCTTCAAAGATCGTCACCGGGTATCCGGCACGAATGACATCCTGGGCGGCCGTCAGGCCGCATGGTCCTGCGCCGATGATGGCGACTCTCCGGTCAGGGTATTTAATCTCGACTGGATCGAGCGGTTGGCGTGGCGAGGCGTAGACTTTATCGGTGACGAAGCGCTTCAGGGCGCGGATATTGATCGGTTCGTCGACCTGGCCGCGGTTGCAGGCCGTTTCACAGCGATGGTTGCAGATCCGCCCACAGATGCCCGGAAAGGGATTGTCCATTTTGATCACCCGCAAAGCATCCTCCCAGCGTCCCTCCCGGATCAGAGCGATGTAGCCTTGGGCGCGCTGCCCGGATGGGCAGGCGTCCCGGCAGGGGGCGATGCCGCGCTTTTCGATGGCAAACGCGTTGGGGACGGCTTGCGGGTAGAGTTTATAGACCGCCCGGCGAGGAGCCAGTCCTTCGTTAAAGGTGTCGGGGACGATGACCGGGCAGACCTTGATGCAATCCCCGCAGGCGATGCACTTGCTCAGGTCGACATAGCGGGGCTGGCGCTCCACCGTGACGGTGAAGTCCCCGGCCTGCCCGCTGACGTCCAGCACATTGGTATTGGTCAGGATCTCGATATTCGGATGGCGACCAGTCTCGACCAGCTTGGGCGAGATGGTGCACATGGCGCAGTCGTTGGTCGGGAAGGTCTTGTCGAGCTGCGCCATCTTCCCTCCGATGGCGGACTTATTTTCAACCAGGTAGACCTTGAAGCCTTGATCGGCCAGGTCTAAGGAGGCTTGCATACCCGCGATCCCACCCCCGACGACCATCACCGCGCCGACGGGGAGCACTGCACTGGTATCGCCCGCTTTCCGAACCATTACCTTTCCTTCTTGGATTTGACTGATCGGGGGGGTCTACCCCTAAATCCAACTTCTTCTTCGGGTTCAATTATTACTTTCTCAGCCTTCACCCTTCTGCCTTCATCCTTGGCTTTCAGCGGGTTCGGACCCAGCTTGCGGATGCGTGCCGTCATGTTTTGGACAGCTGAGACAAAGGTGTGGGCCTGGCTGCCGGACATAAAAAACATGTCCAGGCGCTCGCCGCCGATCCCGACTTCGTCCAAGATTTTCTGGGCGCGTTTCAACCTGGCCCATCCGCGTTCATTGCCGCGCACGTGATGGCAGTTGCCGATCGGGCAGGCTACTACGTAGACGCCGTCAGCGCCTTGCTCAAAAGCTTCTAATAAGTAACGAATATCGGTTTTTCCCGTGCAGGGCATGCGGATAAATTTGACGTTAGCCGGATATTGGATATGCAGTGCCCCGGCCGTATCCGCGGCCATATAACCGCAGTAAATACAGAAAAAGGCGGTGATCTCGGGCTCGAAGGTTTGAATGGCTGGTTTGATTGTCATCATTACCTTTGCTCTAGTAATTAGTAGTCGGTAGTTAGTAGTCAGTTTTCTTCCCACTGACTACTGGCAACTAATTACTGAATACTGGCCACCGGCACTTTCCAGCTACCTAATCCTCCAATCGCGTGCAGCATCATCTGCTCATCGGTATAGTTGACCAACTGGATGGCATTGGCTGGGCATTCACCAGTACAGGTGCCGCACCCCTGGCAAAGAGCTGGATCGATGTAGGCCGCTCCGCCCAATTCACCGACGCCAGTGCGCCCTTCCAGGTAGATGATTTGCGGGATTTGGAAGGGGCAGGTGCGCGTGCAGGTCAGGCAGCCGACGCACTTGTTTGGATCCACCTGCGCGATTACACCACCCAAATAAAGCGTCTCTTGTGAGAGCAAAGTCAAGGCGCGCCCGGCTGCCGCCAGAGCATGGCTGATGCTCTCTTCGATAAATTTAGGATAGTGGGCCATGCCGGCCAGGAAGATGCCGTCGCGCATAAAGTCCATCGGGCGCAGCTTCATTTGCGCCTCCTCGAAGAACCCTTCGCTGGATATCGGCACGCGCAGCATACGTGAAAGCTCTTGAGTGCCCTCAGCAGGAAGGATTGACATACTCATCGGGATCAGGTCGGCTGGCAGTCGCAACCAGCGATCCAGGGACAGGTCGTACGCCCTGACGACCAACCGGTTGTCCTCTAAAAGCACCTCTGGCGGCCGTTCGTCTGTATAACGGATGAAGACCACACCCAGCTTTCTGGCTTCCTCGTAGTATTCCTCACGGAAACCGTAGGTAACGATGTTCTTATAGAGTACGCTGACCTGACAGGTCGGGTTGAAGAGCTTCAAACGCACTGCGTTCTTGATCGTATTTGTGCAGCACACCCGTGAGCAATAATCCGGCGCGCCCTTCGTGCGCACGCATTGGATCATGACGACATGCTTGAGCGCGGCGATCTCCTCGGGGTGGTGAATGATTTTCTCTTCCAGCTCTTGTTGGGTAATGACCAGGGGAAATTCCAGCAGAGGATAACCCTTGGCTTCTTGCGCCCCCGTCGCCACGATTGTCACACCGTGTTCGACGGTGATGACTTCCATGTGATCGTTATGCTGGGCGCGTAGTTCACTGCGAAAATGGCCTACATGCCCGCTGTGGTTGATCATTTCCGTGCGGATATAAACCTTGATGCGTTGGTGGGCGCGCACCCGGTTGACCAGGTCGCGCAGCAAGCGCTGAGGGTTATATCCTTCGGCGACGTAGTACAGGTTACGCAGGTTGCCCCCCAACATCTCGGACCGTTCAACCAGGTGCACATCGTAGCCGCTGTCGGCGATAGCCAGGGCAGTAGACATTCCTGCCACACCGCCTCCGATCACCAGCGCAGAAGGCAGGCAGCGGTGCTTATCCTTATTCACTGGTTGTGCAGACGAGACGCGCCCAACGGCGACGCGCACTAACTCAATGGCTTTACGGTTCGCCAGCTGGGGTTGAGTTTGGTGGACGAAGGCGCATTGCTCGCGCAGGTTGACCACTTCGAGCAAGTAGGGATTAAGGCCTGCTATGCGGATGGTGCGTTGGAAAAGGGGTTCATGGGTGCGGTTGCTGCAGGCGGCAACCACTACCCGGTTGAGGTCCGCCTCTTGAATCCGTTGCCTTAAGTATTCCTGGTTCTCTGGGAAGCAGGCGTAGTCCAGAATCTCGGCGTGCACCACTCCCGGCACCTGGCTGGCCTGGTGCAACAATGCGGGGATGTCGATCACCTCGTTGAGAGTATCCCCGCAACTGCAAGCGAAGACGCCAACCCGCACGGGTTCCCGGCTGACATCCTTTTCAGGACGGAAATCATCGGTTGAGAGGAAAGGCCAGGCGCGGGAGTATGTGTAGGTGTGCAGTCGATCGTTGAGCAGTCGCATGACTTCGGCGGCCGCACCGCTGGCATCGATGATCGTTTCAACGATCTCTTTGGGTGAGGAGAAGGCGCCGCATACGAAGACGCCAGGTCGTGTAGTTTGCAGAGGTGTAAATTTATCGGTCTCGCAGAACCCGTATTGGTTTAGTTCAATGCCCAGGTTTTTAGCCAGGTCTCTGGCAGACTCGGGTGGCTGCAGGCCGGTTGCCAGTACCACCATCTCGAACCGTTCCTGGCGGAGTTTCCCGTTGGGGTCCGCCGAATACAAGATCAAATCGTGTGTAGATGGGTCTTCCTGGATCGAGGACACCCGGCAATGGTTATATTGGATTCCATGCTGCTGGCGGGCGGTGGAAAAGTAGGCGCTATACTCTTTGTTGAAAGCGCGTTCGTCCATGATAAAGACGCTGCAACCAATTTCGTTCCCCAGGCGCTGTTTTGCGAGGATGGCTTCCTTGGTGGCATACATGCAGCAGATCGACGAACAGAAGGCATTGTTTTGGTCGCGTGAACCGACACACTGCAGCCAGGCGATGGAACGAGGAGTTTGCCCATCGGAGGGGCGGGTGATGAGGCCTTCGGTCGGGCCGGAGCGGCTCGCCAGACGTTCGTACTGCATGGCCGCCAGGACATTGGGATAACGACCATGCCCCAATTCTTCCATCTCGCTGGAGTCGTAAACCTTGAAACCGAGCGCCAGGATAATCGCCCCAACCTCGACGGTTAAGAGGCGAGGCTGCTCGTGCAGGTCTATCGCCCCGGTTGGGCAGGCCTTGACGCATTCGCCGCAGGTTTCGCAATATGGCCCTTTGTCGATGCAGTAAGCGTCTGGTGTGGCCCGCGCCGCCACTTTGTAGGCGGCTTTGCGCATGGTCATCCCCAATTGATAGCTGTTGGGGAGTTCGACCGGGCAGACCTGTGCGCACAGGCCGCAACTTGTGCAATGCACTGGATCGACGTAACGTGGTTCCTGGCGCAAGGATACGGTGAAGTCGCCGGCCTCGCCCTCCACTTCCAGGATGCGGGTATTGGTCAGGATTTCGATGTTTGGGTGCTGGTTATGTTGGATATAGGCCGGGGAAATGGAAGGACGCGTGCAGCCATAGCCATGGTCGGCGGTGCCCCGGCAGAGCACGCAATCGTGTTGCGGGAACATATAACCGAGTTGGGCGACCCGGCCTCCCAGGCAGGGCGTCTGTTCAACCAGGTATACCTTCAGCCCAGCATCAGCCAGATCCAACGCGGCGCGCATACCCCCAATACCACCGCCTACCACCAGGGTCGCGGCGGGCTCACCACGGATTATCCGGGTTTTTACCATTTGCAATCGTGCCTCCCCTCAGGCGAACTGAGTTGCGAGACTACCCCGATGTCTTTATGACGAATAGGGTAATAATCACTTATCTTATCTATAATGATTATAGAGACTCACCTGTAAAAAGGTATATGTCATTCGTCAATAAAAACAAGGTCATTTATCCCGACTTCATCGCTCGAGGCTAACAGGTCAGGGGGTTGGTTCCCATCCCACTCGGAACCAGCCCCCTGAGCATTTATAATCTGGGTAGCAGGTAATCGTAAGCGCTCAGGGCTGCCTTGGCACCTTCACCCACTGCGACCAATACCTGTTCAGCGTAGGTGTCGGTGACGTCGCCCGCCGCGAAAAGGCCAGGCACGCTGGTACGGGCGTAGCAATCGATCTTAATGCGGCCTTGCTCGTCGAGTTCGACCAGCTGAGCGACCATCTGAGAGTTGGGGATCAGGTTCATCTCGATAAAAGTACCCTCGGCATCGATCACCTTCTCTTCCCCCTCAGGACTCTTGACCACCACCCGGTCGGCAAAGCCATTGCCCTTGACTTCTGTGACTTTATATTTTTCCAGTACAGTGACGTTTGGGGCGTTGACCAGCTTCTTGCCCAGGTCAGAAGTGAGCACGTCACCGCTTGCGCCGACCAGGTGGACGTGCTTGGCTACGGTGGAGAGCTCGGCCGCTGAGCGCAAGGCCAGGTCTCCGTCGCCTACCACCACGGTTTTTCGATCGATGAAGAGCGGGGCGTAGCTTAGCGCCGAGTAGCACAGGCCGCGCATGATGAAGTCCTTTTCGCCAGGCACGGTCAGGCGTTGCTGTTTGGTGCCAGTGGCGATAATCACTGCTTTGGCGTGAAGTTCGCCACCTCCACGGGTTTTGATTACAAAACCGTCCGCTTGCTTCTCAATCTGCTCGACTGGTTCCATGTGTCGGGCGAATTTTAAGTATTCCAGTTCGCTGCGGAACTTGTTGACGATTTCAAGCCCGCGGATCACCTGGTAATCTTCGATCCATGGCAAGGCCAGGCGGTAATTGGTTTTGCCGCCCAAATCCTTGGATACTAGCAGGACATTCAATCTCTTGCGGATTGCGTAAATTGTTGCCGTAAGCCCGGCCGGGCCGCCACCAATTACAATCAGGTCATACATGGGTCACCTCGTAGGGTAGATAGTGAGAAAAAAGTCCGTTATCATTCTTCTGGAGCTTCAGCGATGTATCCTTCGTTCATCATCATTTGCGTCAGGTCACGCGAGCGTTTGATGACTGTGCGGGCATGCTCGTAGAGCTCTTCGTAACTCATCGTCAGGCGGGCAACACCCTGTTCCTGCGCTTTCATCGCCACAGCGGCTGCCTCACGCGGGAAGACTTCCCAATCGTCCATCGTGGGCAGGATGTGCTCCTCATCTAACCGGTCACCGATTTGTTTGGCGAGCGCTTCAGCAGCAGCAAAGCACATGTTATCGGTGATGGTGCGGGCGCGCACATCCAGCGCACCGCGGAAGATGCCTGGGAAGCCTAACGAGTTGTTGACCTGGTTGGGAAAGTCCGAGCGCCCGGTAGCCACGATCCTGGCGCCAGCTTCTTTCGCTTCCCAGGGCCAGATCTCTGGCACCGGATTAGCGCAGGCAAAGAGGATCGCATCTTTGGTCATTGTTTTCACCCACTCTGGCTGGATCACTCCTGGACCGGAGCGGGAAAGGGCGATCACCACGTCAACACCTTTCATTGCTTCGCCGATGTCACCTTCGCGCCCTTCAGCATTGGTGACCTGGCATAGGTGCCACTTATCCACGTACTCTGCTTTGCGCATCTCCAGATCGCGGCGGTGCTTGCCGAGGATGCCCTTGCTGTCCACCATGAAGCACTTGGCTGGATCAGCACCCCAACCGAAGATCAACCGCGAACAGGCCACGTTGGAGGCTCCGCTGCCGATAAAAGCGATGTGAACTTCGCTCATCTTTTTACCGACAACCTTCAAGGCATTGATCAGGCCTGCCAGAGTAACGGTGGCAGTGCCCTGCTGGTCGTCGTGCCAGACCGGGATTTCAGCCTTTTCACGCAGGGTATCCAGGATGCGGAAGCACTTGGGCTGGGAGATGTCTTCCAGGTTGACGCCTCCCCAACCGGGCTGCAACATCAAGACCGTGTTGATGATCTGGTCGGGGTCTTTCGTGTCGATCATGATCGGCACCCCATCCACCCCGCCAAGGTATTTATATAGCAGTGCTTTACCTTCCATCACTGGCAGGCCTGCCTTGGGACCGATATCCCCCAGTCCCAGGACACGCGTGCCATCGCTGACAACCGCCACCGTGTTCCACTTGTTGGTGTAGTCATACACCTTTTCCGGGTCGGCGGCGATCGCTCTGCAAGGCGCAGCTACCCCAGGGGTGTACCAGATGGCGAAGTCGTTGAAATCGCGCACGCAGCACTTGAGCGTCGTCTCCACTTTGCCGCGGTAGAAGGGATGCAGGATCATCGCATCCGCCGAGGGTTTGGCTGCTTTGGCTAGCAGTTGATCGACAGTGATCGGATCTTTTTCATTCAACATGATTGTTCTCCTTGAATCCGTGGGGAGGTGGTTGGATTGTTTTTATCCAAAACTCATTGTTGCAGATACGAGTCAGCATAGATCACCTTGTTAAGCAGGATCTGGATTGTTTTCCAGATTGCGAGTTGTTCCGGGTCATTCAAGTCAACATCATCGATCGTTGGCTCTTCCATCGCGGCGATGCGGTCGGCGATCTTCAGATAAAGACGGCCGACAGGGGTGGAGTCGTCACGTGCTTCAATGATATGGATTGTCTCTTCCAATTCTTTATCGAGGGGGTCTGCGATCATCATATTCAGACCGACGCCCATCACCATGGCGCAGTAAACCCGGTTGATCAACGGCCGGTTATCGCGTGGCACGGCGTTGGATACGTTGGAAAGACCGATGGAGATGGTGGGAGGTGGATCCCAGGCATATTGCAGGGTGCGCACGGCCTCGATCAGCTGCGGGCAATACTCCTGGCAACCTGAGACGGTCAGCACCAGGGGATCGATAATCAGGTTTTGCATTGGAAAATCGATCTCCATCATGCGCGGGATCAATTTCTCCAGGGCGATATTCACGCGTTCATCAGCCGCGACCGGGATCCCGCTGGCCCCCATCGTCAGGGCGATCAGGCGCGTGTCGTATTTTTTAGCCACCAGAGGCACTTTCTCCAGGCGTTCGGGTTCAGCCGAGGTGGAGTTAATGATCGGCTGAGCCTTGCTGATTTTCTTCAGACCGGCTTCAATGCCGAGCAAGTTGGTGGAGTCGAAGCTGAGTGGGATGTCGACCACCGCTTCGACCGTCTCGACGATCCACGGAAAGACTTCTTCCCCGTCTTTCTTGCGTGGTCCCAGGTTCAGATCTAAAGCGGAAGCTCCAGCCTCGACCTGTTTAACCGCCAGTTCCTGGAAGAAACGGGCGTCCTTCGCGGCGAGCGCCTCCTTGACTTTATCTGAGATGATGTGGATATTCTCTCCAAGGATATACATAGGGGCCCTCTCTTAAATTTTCTTGTTGGATATGGCTGCCTCTACCGTTGGAAAGCGGGAGAGGTCAGTATGCGGTAAAAACAGTGCTGACATAAACGCTTCATAGAATGTGTTATCCGCGGACAACTCTATGTAAGTCATCCGGGAGGCGATTTCCCTGACGCGCGCCCGCGCCTGGCGATCTAACAAAGCCAGGTAAGCGCCGCGCACCGCGGTATTGCCCAGGAATTGAAATCTTTCCCAGGGTAAATCCGGGAGCAGGCCGATATCGATCGCCTTTTCAACGTTGATGTACTTGCCAAAAGAGCCGCCAATCAGGACTTGCTCTGCCCATTCCAGGGGGATGCCGACACTGTTGGCGAGGATGGTGAAGCCGGCGTAAATGGCTGCCTTGGCGCGCAACAGGTTGTCGACATCCACGTGGGTGATAGCGATGTCCTTGCCGTGTCCCGTCTCTGCTGCCCAGGCGATGACATACTCCCAGCCGTGATCGCCTTCACGGATGCGTGGGATATTCAATTGGTAATTGAAGTTGCCAGATTTGTCGACCACGCCGGTTAAGAACATCTCTGCCAGCAGGGCGATCAATCCACTTCCGCACAGGCCATGCGGCCTAGCTCCCCCGATCACGCGGTAGGTTGGATCGAATGTGTCACCGTTGATCCACACGTCTTCGATGGCGCCCTTGGTGGCGCGCATGCCGTGCATGACTCCCGCGCCTTCGAATGCCGGACCGGCCGAGCAGGCGCAGGTGACCAGCCATTCGCGCGAGCCCAGCACGATTTCCCCGTTGGTTCCCACGTCCATGAAGAGGGTGATCTTTTCGGCGTCGTCCACCCCGGAAGATAGTACCCCAGCGGTGATATCCGCTCCGACAAAACTGGCGACCCCAGGTAGACAATCCACCGTCCCGTCGGGATGAATGTCTATCCCAACCTCGCCTGCGGTCAGGGTGGGAATCTGATTCACGGCCGTGATGAACGGCATCATGCGGATGTTCCCGGCGGGGATGCCCAACAACAAATGGATCATGGTGCTGTTGCCAACCACGCTTGCTTTGACGATGTCCTTGGGGTCGAGTGGCGGGTCTGACTTGACCCGTTTACAGGCCTGGCCGAGCAGCTCGTTGACCGTCTCCAACACCAGGGAGCGCATCTGTTCACCGCCGCTGTCTTTGCTGGCGTAGATAATTCTTGATACCACGTCTTCGCCGCGGGCGATCTGCTTATTATATTGAGCCACCTGGGCAGCTACCTTGCCGCTCAACAAGTCAACCAGCCATACAGTCACCGTGGTCGTCCCGATGTCGATGGCTGCTCCCCACAAGGGCGTCTCGCTCAGGGGCGAGCCAGGGCGAATGTCGATCAGGCGCGGCGGCGATCCCGGTCGGTCCCAGGCTTGCGTGTCCAGGATGGCAGAGACGCACCACTCGCTTTGGCGAAGAACATCGCTCAGATGTCGCATCAGCCCAAGCGAGGCATGCATATCTTCAATACCAGCTTGCTGACGAAGTGTGGTCTGGAGACGGCTCCAGTCGTCCCGCTGGTCGCTCATGTCCGGGGGCGTCAAGGTGATCGTTACGGCTTGGATCGTCTGATCGTAGGTGGCGTCGTAGCCTGGTGGGACGGTCACCTCACCGGCAGTGCGGTCGCTGGTCAGGAGCCGTTCGATTTTTTCTTGGGGCGGGATGGCGATGGAGATATCCCCCTCGATCACGGTCTGGCAGGCCAGGGCAAATCCCTGGGCGATATCCTCCTCAGATAGGCGGATGGTGCTTCGCCGCCGGACGTTCCCGGAAATGACCTGGAGCGCACACCGGCCGCAGCGTCCCTGTCCACCACAGGGTTGCATCAGCTCTACCCCGGCCGAGCGCGCGGCTTCGGCCAGGAGTGTGCCAGTCGGGACACTCACCGGGGTAGAGACTCCATCGAAGTGGACAGTATGCTCAGCCATTCGCAATTCGCATCCCGCAATTTGCAAATCGCAACTCTCAAAGCGCCTGCTTCATGAAGGTCGGTATATCCACCGCTTCGCGCGGGCCAACCCGGATCTCCCAGCCGGGCAGCTCCTCTTCCAGCTCGCCGGAGAGCACCGCCACATGGCCTGGGATCACAACGCGCTTTCGGCTGACTTTATCGGCCACAGAGAAGCCTTTTACCGCTTTGGCGATCCGTTCGGCGTCGAATTTCCCCGCCGCCCAGGCAGTCAGCACGCTCATCCCCTCTGCGTCGGTGACAACCAACCAGGCCGGCAGTCCGGAGCCTTCGACTTCGTTGGCGACGCTGAAATAAGTGATGCTGAAGTTGGTTGTGACCAGCACCGGGTCTTCTGGTTTGGGGTTATTGATTTCATATAGACCCGGCTGGACCTGAATTGGCTTCTGCGGGTCGGTATAGATGTTTTGGCGCAAGACCAGCAAAGGATAGATCGCCTCTGGGGCAAATTGGTCCATCACGATGAAACCGGCGTACTTGGCGATCGATTGAGCCGCCAACATGGGTTCCAGGGTTGGGTCGCCGACATCGCCTGGGAAGGTGATCACGGGGTAGCCGAGAGGGCGAAAGTTCTTTTTAAGGGCCAGGCGGCGGATTTGAGTGCTGTTTGTCAAAGCCGGGCCGAAGGTGCGCCCACCGGGGTCGAGCACCAGGTCTTCCACGCCCCTGGACTTGATCTTCTCAGTGAGATCAGCCAGATCCTCCAACGTGCTGGCGATCACCGCCAGGGCTGCATGGTGCTTTTTGGCAAGATCGGCCATCGCTTCCCAGTTCTGTGCATCTGCCCCATAAATCAACGGGCTTTCGCCGTCGACTGCCTGCAGCCCGCCAGCCAGGATTTCGGGATCCCGGCTCATCAAGATCAGGGGGCGGTGGCTCGCCTGGCGGACCGCAGTGACCGCTGCAGAGAAAGCGGCGGCATCGCCAGAAACCGAAGCGACTGCGAATCCATCCAGGACCAGGTCGATGCCGACATAATTTACTTTGAAACCATCGGCATGCGCCACCTTAGCTTTGATCTCTTCTGGAGTTTGCGAGTCGTGAACGCGGATGAACAAGCCCGGCTTGTTGTAAAAAGTCTTCTCATGCCGGAATAAGACAACTTCGTTGCCAGCTTTTACCTCATAGCCATCGGATTTCAGCACCACCAGGCGGATCGGTGGGGCAGCCGATTCGGCTAGCTGGGCTTTGGATTCCTCGCTGACATGCGGGCAGGCCGAAAGCTCTACTTGCTTGGCGGCCAGCTTCATGGCAAAGGCCAGACAAGTCGGGAAGCCGCAATCTTTGCAGTTCGTTTGGGGCAGGAGTTTATAAATTTGGATTCCAGATAGTGCCATGGTTCTCTCCAATCGACAAATGACGAAAGACGAAGGAAGAAGGATTGTTCTACTTTGGTCCTTGGTCGTTCGTCGTTCGTCTCTATGCGGTTACAGGTGCCGCCATCAGATCGGCGATCACGGTGTTGAGGCGCCTGACGCTCTCCGGGTGGCGGAGTACCAAAATATCGGCACCGGACTCCAGGAGGGCAGTGGCGGTCAAAGTCTCCCAGTTGATCGCTCGTCCCAGCCAGTCTCCCCAGGCTTCAGGGACGCCTTCGCCAACTTTGGATTCCTTGGCCTTCCAGGCTTCGAAGCCGGGCGTGACGATCATCGGCAGTTGGGTCATCGAGTCACCTTGCAAGGCCGCCAGGCGCAACCGCTCCATCGCCGAAAAGCCATATTCGATGCCGTATCCCAGCGCGCCAGTGGTGGGGTCCATCAGAATACGATCGAGCGGAAAGCCCATATCGCTGATCAGAATATTGAGTTGCTTGGCCAGGTTGACATCCATTGGGGTGCGGGCGCTGACCAGGTGACCGTTTGCCATGGCGGTGGCCACGATGGTGCGGTAATTCTTGTCTTCGCACAAGCCCAGTACCAGGCGTTCACCCTTGGTCGCTTCGGCTACAGCTACCAGCAATTCATTATCCATTTCAGCCTGCCCGGGGCCGAAGACGAGCAGAGGCAGGCCGCAGGCTGCGAGGGTGGCCTTGACGGCGGCCACGGCGGCCTGGGGGGTATTGGGGTTGCCCGCCGCGTCGGTCAGGCTGAGGGAGAGTTGGATCAGGTCTGCACCCGCGGCTTCGGCGGCTTTCGCCCAGCTGACCGGGTTTTCGGCTGCCTCGCCCCAGGCTTTAAGCAGCAGGGGCGACCAATCATCCGGGCGGCGATCCTTGATCTCCACCGCGATCGCCGGCGGGTTGGGCATTTCGCTTTCGAAGTGCAAGAATGGCAGGGATTTCTCGCCGCCGACGGTGATCGTCCGAGATCGTGTGCCACCCTCCGCAGCCGTCGCCCCCAAGGTGATAGTGCGGATAGCGCCAGGCCACTTATCCATGGGTATTTCGATGGGCATGGGCTTATACTCCTTCTTTAGTCGAATAGTCTCATAGTTTCCTGGTCACAGTGTCGGTTTTAACGACTGGTTTGCGTTGTCCAGGTATTGAGGTTAGCTTGGGATAATGCTTATCTATTTCGTTCAAAAAGGGATAGGGGATCCGGCTTGCTTCGAAGCGAATCCCCTATCTCTAAACCCCTTCCTACATCATTTCACCTTCATCTTTTAAAAAATCGGATCCATTACCAGCGCTGGATGGCTTTTTTCTTCCATCCAGGCGAGCAATTCTTCTACTGTGGTGGCATTCCGTTCGTCGGCGATCTTGTCGATCAAGTCGGGATCGCCTTCACGGATTGCGACTGCCTGGAACTCTTCGGCCATACTCTCCTTGAGCACTTTGCTCATCCACACCACGCGCTTGAAGCCGCCATCGGCGTAGATGAACTTGGGGCTGATCAGGTAGTACTTGCCGACACCCATCACGCCAGGAGTCTGCAGGCCGCCGCCGGCGACGCCGGCCAGCGTGCTGAAGGTCATCCCGGCCGGGGTCATGCTGGTGTCTTCGCGGCTGACCACCATCACACCATTGGCTTCCGGGATCAGCATGACGATGCACTCGAAGCAGCCGCAGGCCGTCATCGGGTTTTCCATGATTGAGTACATGGCTACTTCTTGCACTACGCCGTGCGAACCGATCTTAGCATAGTCGTTGGTGCCGGTCCAATATCCCTTGAGCGGGTCGACCGATTTGCCCAGTTTAATCGGCTGGTTAGGTCCGGTGGGATTGATGCTAAAGGAGGCCTTGCAATCCAACCAGTTGTATGCGCCGCACAGTCCCAGCCGTTCCGGGCTGACTACACAAACGTGGTTCGGGGCAAAGGACTGACACAAGGTACACGAGTAGAACTCCTCGACAGAGCTATCGACCAGGTCAGCCAGGCGTTTGTTGCGGTAATCGTAAGCTTGGCGAGCTTTGCCCAGCCATTCCTGCATCAACGCAGGTTCGGTGTAGATGGTGACCTGCACCTTGTCCACGATCGCTCCGAAATCGGCGTGGAAGCGGGCATGCAAGATTTTGCCGAAGTGTTCTAAGTTGAAACCCTTATCGGCGGCAGCGTTGGAAATGCGGATCCAAGCGATGTCGCGTTGCCCGATATGCTGGATACCGGAAGCGCCGTTGACGAAGTAGTGGATCTGGCGTTCTAGCACTGGCTCGAAGTCTTCCTGCATCTGCCGGCCGGCGACTCTCACCACGATGCCCATATCCAGGCTGCCCTGCGGCGGCACGGTTTCGAAACCAGGACCCACGACCTCGACTTTGCCGTCTACGACTTCGTCCAGGGGGGCCATGCGCAGATATTCGAAGCAGCGCGAATATTTGCCGCCGAACTCGATGCGCATATCGGATTTCCGCACCACCTCGCCTTCGAAGGCTGATCCGTAAGGTACTGGTACGGGGACATCGGCCATCTTGACCTTGACGCCGCGCACCTCAATGCACTTCTGTACCAGCCGTTCGGCGCGTTCGAGATCGTCTTTGCCCTCGATTTCGTTGAAAGGCATGCTGACAACGTGCTCGTAAGTGGTGACTCCAGTCGGCAGTATCTCGGGGATAACGGTATCGGCGATAACCGGGAAGCCGAAGTTTATCGCTCCAGCTGCGGCGGCGTACTTCAAGTCGTCCACCTCACCCAGGGCGAGCACAAAGGCGAAGACGCGGTTCTTGTTGTAGAGCAGGATATCGCGCGCCATACCTCCCTTTAAGCCGCCGAAGGTCAACGCCGAGCGGACGGCAAAGCCCAGGGCATAGATAGCGCTGATCGTATCGGTGCCGAATGGCACCGTGTAGGTGTCATAGCCCAGTTCGACGCCTTCCTCATTCAACTGGTGGATGATACTGCGCCCGTTCACATTGCCAGATAGGAATGTAAGGATATTGCGCCGCTGGAGCTCGCGCACGATTTTAACTGCCACCTCGTTAGTCCTGGCAGCGCCGACAATGGCTGCGAAACCTGGCATGCGCCCGTCGACCAGCTGGATGCCCCAGGAGCGCAACTGGATATCGTCGATCGGGCCGTTCAGGTGACCGTCGGCACCGTTGCCTCCCGCGCCAGCGTCAGGGCTGGTGAAAGCCGTGCCGCCGGCCAGTTTGAAACCGGGCATGGATTCCGGTTGCAGGTGATAGGCGAAACGCACCGCCTCAATCGTCTCCGCGGCGATCAGAGTCGCCATGCCGCTGTCCAGGGTCTCCCCCAGGTAGGGCGTCCAGTGCTTGAAGGAGGGGGTGGGATGCAAGAGCTCTCGAGCGTGTTGGATGACCGGCTGCAGCTGCCCAAGGGTCTCGATCTGGACTCCCGTCATACCGAGAATCAAGGGCAGGTAATAGGCCGTGTTGGGGAAGGAAACCAGAGTCTCTGGCCCTTTTTCTCGCAATGCCTTTTGGAGCATCAGCTCAGCTTCGGTGACCAGGGCGTTAGCGCCGCGAATGGCGCGCGTAGCGATGTATTTAGACATAGTCTCCTCTCCTCTAGTCCGCAGCTACACCATAAAGGGCAGCCACGCGTTGCTCGAGCGGCAGTCCCTCGAGTTCAAGCATGCGTGTGTCGCCGCTCTTTCCGAAACGATTTGCATCGTAGACGGGCAATCCCAGAGCAGCACGCTTTTTGTCGATATGCTCGAGTGTCAGGCGGATCATCTCGTCGGGATCGGCGATAAACTCCAGCTTGCCGCCATACAGTTTTTCCCAGCCTTCGCTGAGATAACGTAGCACGATGTCGCTATCTTCGACCCGGTCAGGCATGCCGCTCACTGGGGAAGACCCGCCGAAGATGACATACGCGCCGGAAGCGACACAATACGTAGCGATGGCCAGGGCTTTCTCGCTCATCCATTCCGGCGCCAATCCAACCGCCGGCACCTGATCGATATCGTCGCCCAGACCACCTTCCTCGACCATCTGGGTGAGCACGGTCAGGATGCGGGTGTTGTCCACGCAAGAACCCATGTGAAGTACAGGAGGGATGCCAACAGCTTCGCACACTTCACGCAAGCCTGGGCCAACCTGGTCGAGGCCGGCTTCGCCGAGCAGCAAGCCCAGCTTGGCGCTGGCGATGGCACCACAACCGGTCTGCACGATCAACACGTCTTGTTTCAGAAGGTCCCGGACGACTTTGGTGTGCAGGTAGTCTTGCGAGCTGCGCGGGTTGTTGCATCCGACGATCGCCGCCACGCCGCGGATCCTGCCGGTCATGATGGCGTCATTGAGCGGCCGGAAGGAGGCCCGGTAGGAACCGCCTAGCATGTAGTTGATATATTCGTGGGAGAAGCCTGGGATCAGGTCTTCACGCACCTGCGGGATGTGGGTCACACCACGGTTCTTATAATTGTCGATGGCGGTGCGCAGGATTTGCTTGGCGATGGTCAGCGCCTTGTGCTCGTCGAACTCGATATGGGTGGCGCCTTTGATCTTCACCTTGGGGGAGGTGGTGATCACTTTGGTGTGGAAATTCCCAGCCAGATCGACCAGGGCTTGCATGATGCACTGAACATCTACTACCATGGCTTCGACCGACCCGGTCAGGATGGCCAGTTCCTGGTGGAGGAAGTTGCCAGCCGCGGGGATGCCCTGGCGCATGAGGATCTCGTTCGCCGTGCAGCAGATGCCTGACAGGTTAACACCATTCGATCCGGCGGCCTTGGCGTATTCGATGATCTCGGGGTCCTGCGAAGCGGTGACGATCATTTCGCTCAGGGTTGGTTCGTGACCGTGGACGACTACGTTGACCATGTCGTCCTTAAGCACGCCCAGGTTGGCCTGTCCGAGCAGTGGGGCGGGCGTCCCGAACAGAATGTCGGCCACGTCGGTAGCGATCATGCTGCCGCCCCAACCATCGGCCAATCCCGTGCGGATGGCGTGTTGCAGGATGTGTTCCGGATCCTGGTCATCACCGATATGGGTGCGGTGCAAGGATTCGACGACTTCCCGGTCGATGCCGCGCGGGATCACACCGCGCTCTTTCCATAACTCCTGGCGTTTCTTGGGGGCGCGGATGATCGGAGCGAGAGCGCCTTTTTGCTGGCCGAATTGTGAGATATACAGATCGGCCAGGTCGTTGGCGATCTCCTCGGGAGAGCGCTTCTCGATGGGAATGTCGTATTTAGCGGCAATCGTGCGCAGCTTAGCCACATCCTTGATTCGGTAACCCTCCGCTACCCCTTCGGCTACGGCTTTGAGGGTGAAGGCCATGTCCCGCCCGTGGTCTGAGTGGGCCGCGCTGCCGGCGGCGATGGCGCGGATCAGGTTGCGCGCCTGGATCGTATCGATAGTTGCGCCACAAATGCCAGTTTGCCCGTCTTTGGTCAAGCGACAAGGCCCCATCCCGCACAATTTGCAGCACATACCGGCTCCACCGATATTGCAGGGGGCAAGATTATCTGCCCGGGTGAAGGCTGTGCTGATGCCCAGCTCGTCAGCCCGGATCAGCATGGCTTGTGCTGCGGGGTCGATCGTTTTTTCCTCAAGGCTTCTTTTCTGAGCCATCGCTAATTCTCCTCATCCATGGTTTTGATGACGCCCATCCCAGGACAAGGCCACAATGGACGTCCAACTTCTCCAACATTCTGCGCGAAGCTAACCACCTGCTTGGTCTGCTCGTAGACAGCGGTGTGACGGAAGAAGGTTTCATCGCCGTTCTTGGAGGTGGCTGGGGTACCTTTTTCACCGACAACCGACCATTCGCCAAGATAGCCCGCTTCGTCGAGTTTCGAGGCAATTTCAAGATCGTTCACTTTATCCGGGTCGTACGTCACCTCAACCACCTGGAAGCCGCTGCTGGCATACACCTCGCTTACGCCGGGTATCGCCAACAGGATGCTCCTCACTTCGAGGACATGGTGATCGCCATACATGGTTGGAAGTTCAAGTGTGGTCTTTTTCATGGGCACCTTTCCCTGGTTAGATTGTTTCCTCGCTAGTTAATATGTCGGGAAATCTGGCTATTTCCCTAGATATAGTATAAATAGGCCTTCGGATTGTTTTTAGTACCACCTGTCACGAATAGTTTGGATATTTGTCACACCTGCCTGGAAAGACGCTTCTCTGGGCTGGGTCTTGACGAATAGGGGATGAACATATATAATAAATCAGGTAAATTTAGTCTAATCTAATTAATAATTTAGATTTTTTATGAGGAAATTTCTATGAATGATAAGCGTATTCTCCGACCTTTTACACGTCGCGATTTCTTAAAAACGCTCTTGGGGGGTGGGCTGGCGGCTACCGGTGTGGCAGCCAGCGGCGTGGTGGCCAGCCGGGGCGGGGTGGCCTCGCGCCACGCCGCCTCTCACTCAACCGAAGGTCACACCGCGCATACCAACAGATCAACACCGGTCACGGGACATGCACACGGTGGGACAGGCACGGTCGGGCAGGTAGACCACGCCGCCAACGGCTTTGATCCGACAGCCATGCTCTCTGATTGGGATTATGGCCAGGTCAGCACCTTGCCGGGTGGACAAACGTTGCGTGAATTCCACATTGCCGCGGTTGATAAAGAAATTGAGGTCGCCCCAGGTGTGTTCTTCCCAGCCTGGACGTATAACCAACGTGTTCCAGGTCCTAGCTTGCGCTGCGTAGAGGGGGAGCGCATCCGCATTAAGTTCGTCAACGCCGGCAGCCACCCGCATACGATCCACTTTCACGGAATCCACTCGGCGCGAATGGACGGAGTACCGGGAGTCGGCGCGGGCGAGATCGCTCCCGGGGAAGAAACAATTTACGAGTTCGACGCTTATCCTTTCGGCTGCCACCTTTACCACTGCCATGCCAACCCGCTCAAACGGCACATTCACAAGGGATTGTATGGAGCCTTTGTCATCGACCCTGACCCCGAGAAGTATCAAGGGGAGGAACACGAGCTTGCCAAGGCTCGCAATCACATGTATCCTGAAACCCAGGAAATCAATGAGATGGTGATGGTGATGAACGGCTTCGATACCAACTTTGATGGAGAGAACGAAGTGTATGCGGTGAATTCGGTGGCTTTTGCTTACATGAACCAACCGATCAAGATTAAACAAGACCAGCTCCAGCGGCTCTACCTGGTCAACATCACCGAATTTGATCCGATTAACTCAATCCACCTTCACGCCAACTTCTTCGATTATTACGATCATGGCACGACGCTCAAGCCGACTCATAAGATCATAGATACGGTTATGCTTTGCCAGGCGCAGCGGGGCATCCTGGAGTTTTCTTTCAAGGGATTTGAGCCAGGGTTGTATATGTTCCACGCCCATCAAAGCGAGTTGGCCGAGCTGGGCTGGATGGGTTTCTTCGAAGTCACTGGGTGAAGTCACCGGGTGAAGGCAACCAATGATTTCACCAAACGAGAAACCTGGAGATGAGACAATGACGATATTAGAGAGGAAATTATCCACTCGCCTGGCCGGCCTGCCTTGGTGGGTTGCCGGGCTGATCCCGCTGCTGGCGCTCGGCTTGATGCTCGCGGTGTTTGCATTTGGAAATCCGCTGGCGTTGTTTTCCGCCAACCTACCCCCGGTCGAAAACATTAATCTTGAGCGTATCCGCGTCGTGGAGGGCGGCTTTGAAATCACACTGGTCAATGGCGGGCCAGATCCAGTCACCGTCGCGCAGGTGACCGTGGACGACGCCTACTGGCATTTCGAAATGACCCCCTCACAGACCATCCCGCGTCTGGGGCGCGCCAGGCTGCACATCGCCTATCCCTGGGTGGAAAACGAGCCGAACGTGATTAAAGTCATCACTGTCACAGGGGTGACTTTCAGCGGTGATGTCGCCCTGGCGACTCTTTCCCCCACGCCTGGTTTGGATGAGTTCCTGGCCTACGGACTCCTGGGGATTTATGTGGGCATCCTCCCGGTGGGCTTGGGGATGCTGTGGTTCCCAGCGATGAAAAAGATGGGACGCAAGTGGCTGGGGGCAATCCTGGCGCTCACTATCGGCCTGCTGGTGTTTTTACTGATCGACACCCTATTAGAATCATTCGAGATGGCGGGTGAACTGCCGGGGGTGTTCCAGGGCGTCCCCTTGGTGTTGTTTTCAGGCTTGATCACCTGGCTGGCTCTGCTGGCGATTGGGGCGCGCCGCAGGCCCACCTCGAATTTAGCTCCAGCCCGGAGAGGCCTGTACCTTGCCGGCCTGATCGCTTTCGGCATCGGGCTGCACAATCTGGGGGAAGGCTTGGCGATCGGCGCTGCCTTTGCGATCGGCGAGGCGGCGCTCGGTTCGTTCCTGGTGATCGGGTTTATGCTCCACAATGTCACCGAAGGGGTGGGGATCGTTGCTCCCCTGGTGCCCTCCACCCGGCGGAGTGACGTTTCCGGCGATCAGGAGGTTGTCGAAGGCCCGCGGCTGGCTACCTTCCTGGGGTTGACATTGCTGGCTGGCGCGCCAGCCATCCTGGGGGCCTGGGTGGGTGGTTTTGCTTTCTCACCCTTGCTGGCGGCTTTGTTCCTGGGGATTGGCCTGGGCGCCATCTGGCAGGTGATTGTAGAGGTCATGGCGCTGCTACGCGGCTATGCAGAACGGGAAGGAACGCCCCTGTTCTCATGGGTCAACGTGGCTGGATTCCTGGCCGGCTTGGCGATCATGTACCTGACGGCTTTCCTGGTTAAATTCTAAGAACAAGGATTGGTGGCTTTGCCACCAATCCTTGTTGATAAATGTCCTTGCTGGGGGTCGAGGATTCGAACCTCGGCATACAGATCCAGAGTCTGCTGTCCTACCACTAGACGAACCCCCAACTTTCGAGATGAGGTATTTTACCATTCCTGGGGACAAATGAAAAGATAAAAACCCCGCATTTCTTTCGACCTGGATATAATAGCGGGAATGATAAATCTTCCCGAAAGGTTCTCGGCTATAATCGAGGTACCGGTTAAGGAATGAAGATGTCCCAGACTGATCTATCCCCTTTGACTGACTTTATCCGCACTATTGTTAATGAAGATCTAAGCACGAACAAATATAGCGGACGGGTGCACACTCGCTTTCCACCCGAGCCGAATGGTTACTTGCATATTGGACACGCCAAATCGATCTGCCTCAATTTTGGGATTGCCGCCGATTACAATGGCCTGTGTAATTTGCGCTTCGACGATACCAATCCTAGCAAGGAAGAGGTTGAATATGTGGAATCAATCCAGGCAGATGTGCGCTGGCTTGGATTCGATTGGGGCGACCGATTATTCTACGCCTCGGATTATTTCGAGCAGCTATATGAATACGCAGTCCAATTGATTAAAAAAGGCAAGGCGTATGTTTGCGATCTGAGCGCTGACGAAATCCGCGAATACCGCGGCACCCTGACCCGGCCCGGTAAGGAGAGCCCGTACCGAGAGCGCACCGTCGCGGAGAATCTGGACTTATTTGCCCGGATGCGGGCCGGTGAATTCCCAAACGGCTCCCGCACACTGCGCGCCAAGATCGACATGGCCTCGCCGAATATCACCCTGCGCGACCCCGTCCTGTATCGTATCCTGAAAGCCTCCCACCATCGCACCGGCGATAAGTGGTGTATCTACCCGATGTATGACTTCACCCATTGCCTTTCCGACTCCATCGAAGGGATCACGCATTCGATCTGCACGCTGGAATTTGAAAATAATCGCCCGTTATACGATTGGGTGCTGGATCAGTTGGAGGTGTATCACCCCCAGCAAATTGAGTTTGCCCGCTTAAATCTCAGCTTCACAGTGCTCAGCAAGCGAAAATTGCTGCAGTTGGTGCAAGACGGCATTGTCAGCGGCTGGGACGATCCACGCATGCCAACCCTTTCAGGCATTCGCAGGCGGGGCTATCCTCCAGAGGCGATCCGCGACTTTTGTAATCAGATCGGCGTTGCCAAGGCCAACAGCATTATCGAGATCGCCCTGCTTGAGCACTTTGTGCGCCAGGATTTGAATCGCCGCGCCCCACGTGTGATGGGCGTGCTGCGCCCGCTGCGGGTAGTGCTCTTGAATTACCCTGAAGACCTGGTAGAAGAGATGCAGGCTGTGAACAATCCCGAGGACGCGAGCATGGGTACGCGCAAGGTTCCTTTTTCGCGGGTGCTCTATATCGAGCGAGATGATTTCCGAGAGGATCCCCCGAAGCAATTCTTCCGCCTGGCCCCCGGACGGGAGGTGCGGCTGCGCTATGCCTATTTCATTACCTGTGTCGGGGTTGTCAAGGATGAAAAAACGGGTGAGGTGATCGAGCTGCACTGCACCTACGATCCAGCGACGAAGGGCGGCGACGCGCCGGACGGACGCAAAGTCAAGGCGACGCTGCATTGGCTCTCAGCTGCCCACGCCTTAGAAGTTGAAACCCGCCTCTATGATCGTTTGTTTATCAAAGAAAATCCGGATGAGGTGGAGGCCGGCGCTGACTTCAAATCTAATTTGAATCCAAATTCGTTAGAAGTCCTTAAAGGGTGCTTTGTTGAGCCAGGGCTGGCAGGCGCCGCCCCGGGAAGTATCTACCAGTTCGAAAGACAGGGCTATTTCTGTGTCGATGCGAAGGATAGCACCGCTGAGATGCTGGTGTTCAACCGCACGGTCTCGCTTAAAGACAGCTGGGCGAAGGTTGAAGGGGTGGTTAGGGGGAAGTAAAAGAAAGTATAAAGTATGAAGTTGGCAGTTGCGAGAGAAGCCGATTAGCTACCCAATTTCTCAAGCACCCCAATCGCTTCCCTCACCCTCTCCAGCACCTTCTCTCTCCTAATCACCGCCATGGACTCGAACAGCGGTGGGCTGACCGTTTTTCCGGTGACGGCTGAGCGTAAAATTGCGAACACCTGTCCGGCGCTGTAGCCCAGCTCTTCCGCCAGCCGGCGTACCGGCTCCTCGGCGGTCTCGCGATTGATCTCGGGCAGGCTTTCAAGGATCTGGTAGGCCCGGCGGAGGGCTTCTGCTGACTCGGCTGGCGTCATCAGCTTGCCGACCAGCTCCTCCGGGTCAGGGCTGACTTCTTCTTCGAAGAAGAAACCTCCCATGACTGGGGCATCGTCCAGCGTGCCAATGCGCGGTTGGACGAGGGGAGTGATATTCAATAGTCTTTTATCGTCAACGTTATAGCCAGCTTTCTGAAAGAAAGGTTTCATGCGGGTGGCTAGGTCGGCGATGGGTAGTTTGCGGAGATGCAACCCGTTGAAGTGATCCAGTTTGGTGAAATTGATCGCTGCCGGGGCAGGGTTCAGCCGGTCCAGATTAAATTTATCGACCAGGTCGGGCAGGGTGAAGAATTCGGTCCGGTCGTCATAACTCCAGCCCATCAACGCCGTCCAGTTGACGACGGCTTCCGGCAGGTAGCCCATCGCTCGCAGGTCGGTGATATAGATCGAATAGCCATCTTTCATCAAGTCGGCCGTATCCCGTTTGCTCATCTTACCTTTGCCGCTGGGCTTCAAGAAAATTGAAAGGTGCACCCACTCCGGTTCTTGCCAGCCGAAGGCGCGCACGATGTGGGCGTGGAGCGGGAAGGTTGGCAGCCATTCCGAGCCGCGGATCACATGCGTGATGCCCATCAAGTGGTCGTCGACCATCGCCGCCAGGTGGTAGAGCGCCCACCCGTCTGAATTGACGATGATATAGTCATCTATATTCTGGTTTTCGACGGAGATCGTCCCGCGCAGGCGGTCGATCATCTTGATCGCGCCTTCTGGCGGGATTTTGAATCGGATGACATGCCGTTCGCCAGCTGCCACACGCTCGGCAGCTTCGTCAGAATCTAACCGGCGGCAGGTGCCGTCGTATTGGGGGGGCTCTTTTCGACGGTGCTGTTCCTGGCGTACGCGCTCCAATCGCTCCCGAGAGCAAAAACAGTAGTAAGCATGGCCCGCCTGGACCAGTTGGCGAGCATGGTCCTGATAAATCTCCTTCCGTTTCGATTGGTGGTAGGGGGCGTGCGGTCCTCCGATGTCGGGGCCTTCATCCCACTCCAGTCCAAGCCAGTGCAGGCTGTCGATCAGTTCTTTCTCCGATTCGGGTTTATAGCGTTTGCGGTCGGTGTCCTCGATGCGCAGGATGAATTGGCCGCCGGTCTGGCGCGCCAGGAGGAAATCATAGAGGGCGGTGCGCCCGCTGCCCAAATGAGTGCGGCCGGTAGGCGAGGGTGCGAACCGGGTGCGGGCGGGTTTGGCTGCGGCGGCTTCTGGCATGGAGTTCCTCGAGACAGACATTATTGCACATTCTGGATAACGTATTACGCAGTACGCATCACGGATCACGTTTCGCGTACCACGTCTATAATTCCAAGGATTTGCAGCGCAGGATGACGCTTTCCACCAACCCAATGCCGATCATCATCGACAGCAGCGAACTGCCGCCGTAGCTGACGAAGGGCAAGGTCAAGCCAGTGGCTGGCAACAGGTTGAGATTAACCCCTATATTGACCATCGCCTGAAAGGCGAGCATAGTCGCCACGCCGTAGCAGATCAGGGCACCGAATGTGTCCCGCGCCAGGCGGGCGGCCCGCAGGCAGCGGAAGATTACAAATAATATCAGGAGCATCATCAACACTGTGCCCAGGAAGCCAAATTCCTCGGCCAGTGCGGAGAAGATGAAGTCGGTGTGACGAACTTTCAGGAACCGTAGATGGACTTGAGTACCCAGGTCATACCCTTTGCCAAACCAACCTCCCGACCCGATGCTGATCAGGGCTTGTTGGATGTTGTAGATATCGCCATGGCGGGCGTTAGGGTCAGGGAAAAGGAAGTTCAGGATGCGCTGTTTCTGGTAATCTACCAGGAAAGGGAAACTGGCCACCGGCACGACTACGCCAACCCCCGCAAAAAGGAGCAAATGCTTGAAGCGCAAGCCACTAGCCCACAGCAAGGCAAACCAAATCACCAGGATCACGATGGAGGTGCTCAGGTTGGGTTGCAGCAAGATCCAGATCATCATCCCTAAGGTGAGCAGGAAACTCCGGATAACCCACTTTAACGCGTGCATTTGAGCCTGGTGGCGAGTGAAATAATCGGCCAACACCAAGATCATGATGATCTTGGCTGGTTCGGAGGGTTGGATAAAGAAATACCGGGTTTCGAACCAGCGCGCCGAACCGAACAAGGCTGTACCGACGACGAAGAGCACCACTAAGATGCCAATCATGAGGAAATAGATCGGCCGGCTGATGGCTGCCCAAATGTGGTAATCGATCCAGGCTGCAATCAGCACGATGGCAAAACCGACGATCACAAAAATGATCTGGCGCCGCACCAGATCCAGCTCAGCCAGCTCAATATTGCCAGCCACCGCTGAGCGAATCATGGCGATGCCAAAGATGGTTAAGATCGCCACAGCTCCCAGCAGCCAGAAGTCGAAAGTTCGCCAGGAGGTTTTTGTACTATCCATTGTCTATCTTACCCGTCGTCTCCCAGCCGGGTTAAGCGGGATATCAGCGATCAGTCGTTGTTGGCGGCCATCCTGTGTCATCTCGATGCGCACCGCGGCCGGATCGATGTCTACATGCCTGGAAATAACGGAGATCAACTCGTCTTTCAGTAATTCCAACGTGCCAGGATTCAAATCGGTGCGATCGTGGATCAGCACCAGTTTCAGGCGTTCTTTGGCTTGGCGGGCGCTCTTCTTCTTCCGCCCGAGGAGCCTGTCCAGAATGGCGCTCATCTTATGCTCCTCCTGGGCGGATCAGGCGAGCCAGCCGGCCCAACAAGCCACCCTGGTCGTTGAGGTCAAGGAAGGGTACCTGTTCGCCGCGCAGCCTGGCGGCAATGTTGCGGAAGGCCAGACCAGCCCGGCTCTTGCCATCCAGCACGATCGGCAGTCCGCGGTTGATGCTCAAAGTAACGTTCTCGTCTTCCGGGACGATGCCGATCAGTTCGACAGCCAGCAGTTCTAACACGTCGTCGGGAGATAGCATCTCCTCCCGCTTTACCATGGCTGGCTTTAACCGGTTGATGATCAGGCGCGCTGGCCCTTTTTCTTCGGCTTCGATCAGGCCGATGATCCGGTCGGCATCCCGCACGGCCGAGACCTCCGGGTTTGTGATGACGATCACAATGTCGGCTGGGGCGATCGCATTGCGGAAGCCGCGCTCGATGCCGGCTGGCGAGTCGATCAGCACCCAGTCACAATCTGGTCGCAGCTCGTCGCACAAACGCACCATATCGCTGGGAGAGACGGCGCTTTTATCTCGGGTTTGCGCGGCCGGGATCAGGTAGAGTTCGGGTAAGCGTTTGTCGCGGATCATTGCCTGTCTAAGGCGACAGCGGCCTTCAACCACGTCCACCAGATCATAGACGATGCGGTTCTCCAGACCCAACACGACATCCAGGTTGCGTAAGCCGATATCGGCGTCGATACACACCACCTTAAAGTTTTCAGCCGCCAGGGCGGAGGCCAAGTTAGCGGTGGCGGTGGTTTTACCGACTCCACCCTTCCCAGAGGTAACTGTCACTACTTTTGCTGCCATCTATCTTCCCTAACTATTTCCCTTTTGGATTCCAGGGTTCTGCCACAACCTGTCCGTCGATCAGGCGCGCCAACTCTGGTAAGGATCTGCCGCGCCGTTTGGGGGTCACGGCGATCTGTCCGGCAATCCGTAGTTGGGTGGGTGAAAGATCCAAGGCACACACCACCGCGGTTTCTTCGCCCTGCGCCCCAGCGTGGACCATACCGCGCAACCGACCCCATACGACGACATCGCCTCCGGCAACGATCTCGCTTCCTGGGTTGACGTCCCCGATGACGATCACATGGCCGATGTGCTGTAGGCTGAAACCTGAGCGCAAGGTGCGGCGCACCAATACAGCCTGTTCGCCGCTTAGCGCAGTCTCCAGGGAAGGAGTAGTTCGTTCTGGTGTGGGTTTAGTGATGCGTGTGGCCAGTCCGAGCGTCTGGGCGTTCTGTTGCGTGACGGGGGAACCGCTCAATACCGCCCACAAGGATAAACCGTTCTCGGAGAGCATGTCGCGCAACTGGCCTAATTCTGCGGCATGTAACACGTGGTTGCCGATATCCAGTATCAAGCGCCCGCCGCGCAGGAAGTCAGCCTGGTTTATCACATGCTCCAGTAAGGCCGCTCGTGCATCAGGCCAGCTTTCCTCTTCCAGGGTGATCAATAACCCCTCGCGGATGCCTTTTATCTGCACCTTTGGGTGCTCTTCCATCACTTATTTCAAGTATCGGCCAGGATCGGCGCGCAATGAGAATACCCGGCACTTGGCTTCTTTGAAAGTGATTATAGCATGAACTTTCAGGGGCTGACGGCAGCGGTGTCGGCGGCTTTGAGCTCAAAATATGCCTCGAGCACCTGGCGGACGATGGGTGCGGCGACACTGGCGCCTTCACCGCCGTTGTAGACGAAAGCCACCACGGCTATCTCGGGATCGTCATTGGGGGCATAAGCGACGGTCCAGGCATGGGTGGGCCAGCTTCCCGGGATACACAGGTTCTTTTCGTTAGCATATTTATCGCAATATTCGGCCGTTCCAGTCTTGCCCGCCGCGGCGATGGTAACGTTTTTAAATTCCTTGGCGAGCGTACCCTCCAGCACTGCCAGGCGCATGCCTTCCTGGACTTTTTCGATTACCCATGGCTGGACGGTCTTCTTCTCGCCAGTGATTTTGTTTTCACAGCCTCCAGGACTGGTGGGGTCAGTGAAGACATCGATCATAGGGTCCTTGGTAACATCCCACTGCGGGTCCGGAAGGAAGTCCTTAATCACATTCCCTTCGCTATCCAGGATGTCACGCAGGATGGTGGGGCGCATGAGCACGCCATCGTTGGCAATCGTGGTAGCCGAGAGCAGCACCTGGATCGGCGTGGCGATGACGTAACCCTGCCCGACGCCGGCGATATACGTATCGCCAAGCGACCAGTTTTGCCCCTGGTTGATGCGTTTCCAGGTCGGGTCGGGGATCAACCCATCTTCGACCAGAGGTAGTTCGATATCGGGAGTAGCGCCATACCCCAGGGCGCGGGCGTACGTACCCAGGCGACAGATGCCCAGTCCTTCTGGCACCTCATCCTCAAATCCGCCGCCCAGCTTGTAGAAATAGACATTGCTGGAATTGGCCAGCCCGTGGACGAAGTCGATCTCTCCGAAGCCATTCTCGTTCCAATCGACAAACTCCCGCGGCCGCGGGTTGAGCTCATTTACCACCGATTTGTCCTCGATGGTGATCTTGGGTGGGGCTTTTACGATCTGTTCGGGAGTGACTACGCCTTCATTCAGCGCGCCGACGGCGGTGACCAGCTTAAAAACAGAACCCGCGGGCAGTTCATCGCCCACGGCGTGGTTGAGCAGCGGATTACGCGGATCCTGAAACAGTTGCTGGTAGTAATATTGAGGGATCACGCGCGCCATGCGGTTGTTCTCGTATGCGGGGTAAGAAACCATCGCCAGGACTTCGCCGGTTTTTGGGTTCATGGCGATCACCACTCCGCTGGTGGAGCGGATCGAGCCCAGGTATGTATTCCAAAATTCGATTTCGTTAATCAAGATCGCTTCAGCGGCCATTTGCAGGCGTGTATCGAGGGTCAGGCGTAGGTTAAAACCGGGCTCCGGCTCGACCGGGGGGGTGGTATCGCGCAGGACTTGCCCGGCAACGTCCACCTCCACCAGGCGACGCCCGTTTCGGCCACCGAGGAAGCTCTGGAAGAAGCGTTCCACACCGGAATAGCCCACTTTGTCACGATTGGGGACAAAGCGGCGGTCGAGGAAATATTGTTCTTCTTTGTCGGAGATCGGGCCAAGGAAGCCTACTATGGCAGCTGTCAGCGCACTGGTCGGATAATCACGCACCGATTCGATCTCGATATCCACTCCAGGCCAGTCA
>DATDRM010000036.1:0-10466 GCA_035291705.1 Anaerolineales bacterium | reverse complement strand
ACTGATTATGCGGATGTTGTTGGGGCAGATATTGTCTGGGAACAGGGAACGATTGGCAAGGATGTCACGGTTGCCATAGTCGACACGGGCCTCGGCAAACACCCAGGCCTGGATAAGAATAGCGAGGGAAAGAAGCGGAACCGCATTATCGGATGGATGGACTTTGTCCAGGGAAGTGCGGCGCCGCGCGATCCCAATGGCCACGGCACCCACATCGCCGGCATCATCGCCAACAGCCAGGTTGGCTCGGACGGCGAATGGAATGGGATCGCGCCAGGCGTGGGATTGGTTGGTGTGCGCGTGCTCGACTCGCAGGGTTACGGCACCTATGAAAAAGTCATCCAGGGGATCCAGTGGGTGATCCAGAATAAGGATCCCTTGAACATCAGGGTTCTAAATCTTTCCTTGGTGTCGACCGTCCAATCACCCTATTGGGCCGATCCCTTGAATCAAGCAGTGATGCAAGCCTGGGCGCAAGGCATCACCGTAGTCGTAGCCGCTGGAAATAGTGGGCCTGGAGCGATGTCGATTGGCGTTCCCGGAAACAACCCCTATGTGATCACCGTTGGCGCATTCACGGACAACTACACCCCGAACGATTGGGGGGATGACTACCTGGCGCCCTTCTCCGCCGCCGGCCCGACGCTGGATGGGTTCGTCAAACCGGACGTGGTAGCGCCAGGCGCTCACATGGCCTCTTTGATGCTGCCCAATAGCTACATTGCCAAGAACCATGAAGCCAACCGCACCTCCCCGCATTACTTCACCATGGCTGGGACTTCGCAAGCCGCGGCCGTCGTTTCTGGGATCGCGGCCTTATCGCTCTCCCACAACCCAGACCTGTCTCCAGACCAGGTCAAGTACCGGGTCATGCAGACTGCATTCCCCTGGATAAACCTGGAAACGACCGAATCTCTCTACAGTCTCTGGCAGCAAGGTTCTGGGAGGGTTAACGCACCGGATGCTGTTTATGCGGATGTCAGCGGTACCGCCAATAACGGTTTGGACATTTGGGCCGATATGTCAGGCGAAGGACACTACGAAGGCTTTTCGTATTACGACGAAGCTTCAGGCGAATTCCGATTGCGCGGCGAGTTTAGCGATTGGACTGGCGGCTACGGCGCCTGGGCCGGCGGTTATGGTGCCTGGGCAGGTGGGTACGGCGCTTGGGCTGGCGGTTATGGTGCCTGGGCCGGCGGTTACGGCGCCTGGGCGGGCGGCTATGGCGCCTGGGCTGGTGGATATGGGGCTTGGGCAGGCGGCTATGGCGCTTGGGCAGGTGGATACGGGGCTTGGGCAGGTGGTTACGGTGCCTGGGCGGGCGGTTACGGCGCTTGGGCTGGCGGCTATGGGGCCTGGGCCGGGTCCTATGGCGATCCAACCTTCGCCGAACGGTTCACCAACTGGCAGGACGAATTTGGCGTCTGGATTGGCAGTATTCCATGGACAGGGAATTGGGTGAACTTCGATGGTTGATCCGATCAAGCCATCCTGATATTATCGGGAACGGAAAGGAGCGAGACGAGGAGGAGTCTCGCTCCTTTGTTCATCTTGAACCATTCTCGGGGCTGGTCACTTAATCCGGATTAAAGCCTGCTCGACGCGCTGGAGTTCCTTATCCGCTCCCAATTGTCCAAATATCATCCTGGCTTCCTGGAAATGTCCCCGCCCTCGAAGAGAATCGCCTTGTGTGCTGGCTAATAATCCTAATTCAAATTCAGAACGGGCCGCCTCCAGCTTTTCATAGGAAGCGTGAAAAAGTGCCGCGCTTTCCTCCAGCATCTGATGCGCGCTTTCCATATCCCCACGTCGCCGGGAGATCGCACCTTGCAGTCTTAAAATCCGCCCATACTGCACCGATCCACCACCATGATTTCCATTATCTCTGATTAAATCGAGTGATTTGACCGCCCAATTCATCGATCGCTCAAAATCCCCCTGGGCGAGATAATTCTCAGCCAGATAAGTCGCAGCATCGATCAGATTATCCTGTGCCCCCAGTTCCTCGAAAACGTGCATACATTCCTGGAGCTGGTTTTCCGCCACGCGATACTGTCCCAGGGAACCCGATAACCGCCCCAGGTACATGCGCGCCAGCCCCAGGTAGAAGCGGTGACCGATCTGCTCAGCCAGGGCAAAGCCCGTCTCCAAGTGCGTTTTTGCGGCCTCGAAATTCCCGCGGTCAAAATTCACCAGCCCGGTGTTAATGTTTGCCAGGGCAATCCCCTCCGCGTCACCGAGCCTCTCGAGCAGTTCAACGCTCTGCAGGAAATTGGTTTCCGCATCGCGCAGGTCCCCGCGCATTAAACCGAGCAGCCCCAGGTTGTTGTAAAGCCGCGCGACTCCTGCCAGGTCCCCAATCGCCTCCCGTAAAGCCAGGCTCTTGCGCACATGGGCGTCCGCCTCGTCGTAAGCGCGCTGCTGGTAGGCGACTGCCCCCAGGCGATTATGAAGGGAGGCGATGACATCAACCTGTTGGCTAGCCTCCACCAGACTCAGCCCCGAGGAGAGGCTTGCTTTGGCTTCCTCGAAGTTGCCACGCAGGAAGTGAATCCAGCCTAGATCATTGTATACATTTGCTTTTTCGACCGGTAAAGAAGTGGGATTGCCTTCCAAAACGCGGCTCGCACCTGCCAGGCAGGTTAACGCCTGGTCATAATCTCCTTGCCGTTCATAGGTCGTGCCGATCTTGCGCTGTAAAGCACAAGCCTCGCAAACCTTGATCCCAGGATCGACCAGCTCCACCGTCTCCAGCACGGATTGATAATTCTGGCGCGCTTCTGAATACTCGCCAATGAAGACCAACACATCCCCCAAGCCGACCCTAACCTGCAATTCTTGATCGGGGGTATGCAACACTTTCGGCAGGAGACCGTTCGCCTCTGTATAATGAGCGCGTGCCTGTTCATTGGCGTAATCGCGGGATGCTTTCTGCCCGGCGAGAATCAGATAGTGCAACGCCCGGTCGAGTTTCGAACTTCTTAAATAATGGCCGGCGAGCACCTCGATTTGTTCATCCAGGCGATCAGCATACAACCATTCGATCGCCTCGCCAACCCGCCCATGCAACTCATTGCGGTCACGCCGGAGCAATGTGCTGTAGACAGCATCCGAAGTGAGCACATGCCGGAACAAATACCTCGTTTCCGTGCCCTGGGCCTGTCCCAACAGGAAAGCTCTCTCCACCAGGGTTTTCAGAGCGCCATCCAAATCGCTCTCTTTTTCCGGCTTCATCACCTCCGCCAATAACGGCCGGTTGAACTGGCGCCCGATTACCGAGGCAGATTGCAGGATCTTCCTTTGAAATTGATTCAAGCGGTCAAACCGCGCCAGGATCAGGTCTTGCAGGTTGTCTGGCACCCGCAGAGCGTCTGTTTTGGTTCCCGCGGCTAACCGCCAGTGTCCATCGGCTTGATGAATCACACCTTCATCGATCAGCGCCCGCAGAATTTCCTCCAGGTAAAATGGGATTCCTGCAGCCCGTTGAAGAATCTGTTGCCGAAACGCGTCTGGTAATTTTGGGCTTGCCAGCAGCTCGGAAAGCAGGCGCTCGCCTTGCTCGGATGTGAGCCCTTGGAGGGGAATGCAAATGAATTCATCACCCAATCGTTTTTGAGCGAGGGAGAGGACATCCTTAAGCTTCCCATCCTGGACGGGTCGGGAATTAGCGAAGATCAATAGCGGTGCCTGGCGCAGGGAATCGAATAAGAATGCCAGCAGATCGAGGGAAGCATCATCCGCCCAGTGTAAATCCTCCAGGATCAAGACTAAGGGCTGCCGAAAAGCCTCGGCCACCAGCAGGTCTCGCACGGCTAAGAATATCTGTTGGCGCAGCTGTCCCGCGTCGAGGTACGCCAGTCTTTGGGCAGTCTGGGGATCGGCATGCTCGAACGAAAAGATGTGCTCCAGGTAGGGGAGCAGCTCGGTGGCCTGGCTGCCCAATATTTCATTGACTTTCGAGATCAGTCGCCAGCGCGCCTCCAGAGATGACATCTGGGGGGAGATGTGCAAGTAATCTCGCAGGAGCTCTAGAAATATCCAATACGATACCGATCGACGGTAGGTCAGGCTTTGACCTTCAACAACCAGCTGGCTGGTTTGATCGGTGTGGGACTTGAACTCTCGCGTCAGGCGGCTTTTCCCGATCCCCGCTTCGCCGCTCAGCAGGATAAACATGCCCCGCTGGCGAAGGTGAAGCCCTTGAACCGCTTCCTCTAACTTCTGCAATTCGGGTTCGCGGCCTACCATCGGCGCTCGCAAACCTTCCAACCCGCGCACATCGCCTGGTTGGGTTTTCACGCTCGCCAGACGATAAGCAGTTAACGGGCGCGTGATCCCTTTTAATCCCAGATCATAGATTGGTTCAAAGTCGAATATGCGCTGAGTCGTTTTATGAACGCTTTCGCTGACCAGGATGCCCCCGGGAGGCGCAGCTTCCTCGAGCCGGCGCGCCAGGTTCACCGTATCGCCGATGGCGGTGTAATCCATCAGCAAGTCAGAACCTACGCCGCCTACAACGACCGTCCCTGCGTTCAAACCGAGGTGCATCTGCAACTTGACCCCCAGCCGGCCAGCCCACTCCTGGTTGAGCAGCTCAAGGCCAGCCTGCATGTCCAGCGCCGCGCGAACTGCGCGTTCAGCATTGTTTTCGTGGGCGATAGGCGCTCCAAACAGCGCCATCAAGCCATCGCCGATGATCTTGTCAACGATGCCTTCGTACTGGTAAACCTTCTCTGCCAGGAGCTGGATATAGTCCTGGATCAAATCAAACAGGTCTTCGTCATCGATTTGCTCCGCCAGGCCAGTATAGCCGCATAGATCGGCGAACAGGACCGTCACATTCCGCCGCTGGCCAGCCGCCTCCAGGCCAGCCTGGCGGAAGCGTTCTTTTAGGTCGGCCCCCACCAGGATGCCTAAACGATCCGCCGCCGGATTGGCAGTTTCCGCTTTGGAGGCTGCTTGACCGGCAGAGTCGACCAGCCGGTTGCCGCAGTTGCCGCAAAAACGCATCGCTGGCGGATTATGGAAACCGCAGCTGGAACAAACGAAAACCACCCCTTCCCGATCGGTGCTGTGCATCAACGAAATACTATACCATGTGCCAGAACTTGAATACCTTTCAAAACCGTTACGCCAATTACCTTCCCGAAAGGTTTTCTCGAAAATGCTTGTTGACACCATTTGACAACCCCGGTATAATATTGCGGCCCCGGCTCAGGTCGCTGGGGCGAAGTCTTGTTATCCCCAACTTCCCCGCGCCTCGGCACTGGCGACAAGAGTCGCTTTGCAAAGCGCGGAGCGCGCGGCGAAGTGAAGGTTGGAGGTTGTTCCTATGAAATACGCCATTTTGGAAGATGGCGGCAAGCAATATCGGGCCGTCGAAGGCGGCACGATCGAAGTCGACCGCTATGAAGCCGCTCCAGGCGACCAGATCGATCTCGACCGTGTGCTATTAATCTCCGACGGCGAGTCCGTCACCATCGGGACTCCATTCGTAGAGGGAGCCAAGGTCGAAGCTACGGTGGTCACCCACTTCAAGAGTCCTAAGGTGGTAGTCTTCAAATACAAACCGAAAGAGCGCTATCGGGTAAAACGCGGTCACCGCCAGCAATACACCCGGCTCAGGATCGATGCCATCATGGCGGCATCAGGAGGTAAAAATGGCTCATAAGAAAGGCGGCGGTTCCAGCCGCAACGGTCGCGATAGCAAGGGCCAGCGCCTGGGGGTTAAGGTGTTCAGTGGAGAGAAGGTACTCTCCGGGAACATCCTTGTCCGCCAGCGCGGCACCCGCATTAAACCCGGGGACAACGTCGGCGTAGGCTCGGACGACACGCTCTTTGCTACGATGGATGGTGTCGTCGTTTACGAGACCGTCCGCGAAGGTCGCAAACGCGTCAGCGTCTTACCAGCAGCAGAAGAATCAGTGAAACAAGGAACGTGAAAGGTGATTTAAGGACTTCACTTTTCACGCCTCACGTTTCACTCTTTACGCTTCACGCTTCACGTCTAAGGATTTTCTGACTATGAAAAAGGATATTCACCCGACTTATTACCCGGACGCCCAGGTCATCTGTGCTTGTGGTAACACCTGGACAACCGGCTCCACCCAGAAAGTGATCCACACCGACATTTGTTCGAATTGCCATCCCTTCTATACTGGTGAACAACGCATCGTGGACACGGAAGGCCAGGTAGACCGCTTCTATAAGAAATTGCACGCCCGTGAGCAATATGTTTCAGACCTGGAAGCGCGCGAGGCTGCCCGCACCTCTCCAGAACGTCCCATAGCTGAACTGGAGTTAGGTACCCGCGCCACCGAAGCGCTGGCTAAAGCGGGGGTTACCAAAGTTGGCCAGGTGCTCGACCGGTTGGCCCTGGGCGAATCTGCCGTGCTTTCAATCGAAGGCTTTGGGCGCAAATCCCTCGCCGACCTGAAGAAGCGCCTGCGGCAGATGGGGTATCAACTTCCTGAAGCTGCCGAAGAAATCCAGGTCTAAGGCACACAACCTACTTGATTTCTGGAAAAAATATAAAAACCTCCCGCCCGATCGTAACGGCGGGAGGTTTATTTTATTTAGGGGTTACGCAGATGTGGGGATTGGGGTGTGTTTGGGCGGGCAACGCCCACCCAAACACACCCATCCTCATTCCAACTGCGTAAGTCCTAATTAACTTGAAATTTGTGATGAAGTTCACTATAATAAATTTATGCACAGAGCAGTGTTTTTTTCCTTGCTTGCCGTCACCACGATCTTGGCCATGACGGCATGCGGCGGGGGCGAACCGGCCCAGCCGGCTGAGACTGCTGGCGGGCCAGCTCCCGCTCCACTAACCCTTTCGCCATCGATAGTTCAACTGACCCCTTCGCCAGCAGTCCCCAGCCGAACTCCTCTTCCCACGGCGACGCCGACCCCGCTACCGCTTCCCTCGCGGGAGCAGGCCACTCTCGAATTCCAGCGATCCATCGTGCCCCTACTTGATCGGAGAGGGCAGCTTCCGCAAGCTCCCGAAGACCTGGATTTACCCCCGCTCGAGGAGATGCAGATCGTGCTCGTGCCCGCCACCGAGCACCTGTACTATATCCAAAGCGTGCTCTACCCTGAATCAAAGCCCGGAGTCGCTGGGGGAGAAGCCGTCCTTTACCTGATTTATTCTTACTATCGCGGTGAAAATCTGAGAAGCGTTTTTTCTCCCCTTCCCTTTGCCCCTACCACCCAGGAGGTAAAGGTCCAACTTCAACAGGTGGTGGAGATCGATGGTCAGGTCTATATTTATGAGGAAACGAACGGGGTCGGCGGTGAAGGCACCCAGGACGAAAGAGAACTGGTCACCCAGGCGCTGGGTGATCTTAACCTGACGGTAATCCTGGGCACCCATTCCAGGGATGTCCTCGACCGGCTGGAGTCGATCATCGGCCATGCCACCGGGATAATCTTGTCCTCACAGATCAGCCAAACCCAGCAGCTGGCGTTGCTGGAGCGGTCTCTTGAGAGCGAAAACTGGTCCGACCGCGCGAAGGCAGCCACCATCTTAGGCAACCTGGGTGCTACAGACAGCCTGCCGGCGCTGATCGCAGCGCTCAGGTTCGGCGGGGCAAGCGACCAATCCTCGGTGCTGAGCGCAATTAACCAGCTCAAGCCGGGCACAATCGACCCGGAGCAACGTGAAGATTCGGCTTACCTTTCCGGGACGCTGGACAGCCCGGAGTGGGAAACCCGCGCCACCGCCGCCATGTTGCTGGGACGCCCCTCATGGGTGCGCGAATGGGAAATGGGACCAGTTCTTCCAGGGCTGCAGGCGCTTTTAGCGGACCCGCAGTCCGAGGTGCGCGCGGCAGCCGCCTGGGCCTTAGGAGAATGTGGAGTGGAGGCAGCTGCAGCCGTTCCCGCCTTAATCCTGGCGCTCGGCGACGAGCAGGGCACAGTGCGCCAAAACGCCGCCGCAGCCCTGTCGCTGTCTAAGGAAGAACCTGGCCAGGTAGTGCCAGCCTTGATTGGCGCGCTGCAAGATCGTGACTACCAGGTGCGCGCCAATGCTGCCAGGGTTCTGGGCTATTTTGGCCCGGCCTCGGCGCAGGCCGTCCCAAGCCTGGAGCAGGCCCTGGGCGACGAGTTCATCCTGGTACGTTATCTGGCAACCGGGACACTGGGGGAGATCGGCCCGCAGGCCATGGCGGCCTTACCACGCCTGCTGGAGACAATAACAGCAGACGTGAGCCCTGCCGTGCGGATAGCGGCCCTCCAGGCGGCCCCTCTGATCGCACCCGATTCGGCCGAGACGATCGCCGCCCTGGCCCGGGCTTTGAGCGACCCCCACACCGAGGTGCGGAAGGCTGCGGCTTGGGAGTTGACCGTTCTAGGCGATAAAGCAATCGCCGCAGTGCCCGCCCTGATCGCTGCCCTCCAAGATCCGGATGGAAAAGTGCGCGAGAATGCCCTCCAGGCGCTGAAAGACATCACCGGGCAGGACCTGCCCGCCGAACCAGACGCCTGGCAGAAGTGGTGGGAGGAACAGTAAGCGGCGCCGTCCTTCCACATCAATCACAGTACTGCATCGATTTCTTTCCCATCACTGTTGCCGCCAGACCGTTATGGTAGAATCCTGGAATACTATCCCGCGAGGCGACCATGAAACATCATACCGGCTCCGTTGAAGTCATCGTTGGCTCGATGTTTAGCGGCAAGACGGACGAGCTGATCCGCCGGCTGCGCCGCGCCATCATCGCCCGTCAAAAAGTCCAGGTCTTTAAACCGGCGATCGATGTGCGCTACGCAGAAAGCAAGGTGACTTCGCACGCCGGCAACGATTACGCTGCCCTTCCCATCCAAAATTCCGCTGAAATCCTCGCTAGTTTGAATGCAGACACCACGGTCGTCGCCATCGACGAAGCCCAGTTCTTCGATTCCGAGCTCATCCCGATCGTCCGCCAGCTGGCCGACCGCGGCCTGCGGGTGATCGTCGCCGGCTTAGACACCGATTTCCGCGGGGAACCATTCGGCCCGGTGCCAGCCTTGATGGCCCAGGCCGAAGAGGTCGATAAGTTGCACGCCATCTGCATGGTCTGCGGGGAGGAGGCCGCGCGCACCCAACGCCTGGTCAACGGCAAGCCAGCTCGCTATGACGACCCGATCGTTGTGATTGGCGCCTCGGAATTTTATGAGGCCCGCTGCCGCCGACATCACGAAGTGCCCCGCGAATAGCCCGATTAGCCCGAGTAGCCATGGAAGACTATCACAATTTCCTCGATGAGGTCCTGATCCCGGCCGAGACTCTCCAGCGCCGCATCCAAGAATTGGGGGCAGAGATCAGCCGCGATTACGCCGATAAGAATCTGCACCTGATCTGCATCCTACGCGGTGGCGTGTTGTTCCTGGCCGACATTATGCGCTCGATCGCCATCCCACATACAATCGATTTCATGGCTGTCTCTTCCTATGGTGCCGGGGCGCGTAAGACCACCGGACAGGTGCGCATCACCCTGGATTTGAAGGAAGACATCCACAACCGGGATGTGCTGCTGGTAGAAGATATCGTCGACAGCGGTTACACCATCGCCTCTGTCCTGGAATTGCTCTCCACTCGCCACCCGAAGAGCATGCGCGTGTGCGCCTTGCTGGACAAAGTTGAACGGCGTGAGATCGATGTACCCATCGATTACCGGGGCTTCGCTATCCCCGATAAGTTTGTCTTCGGTTACGGGCTGGACCTCGACGAATACTATCGCAACCTGCCCTTCATCGGTACGGTCGATCCCCACCGTTACAATCCTTCCGAGTGAGGCATGCATGTCCCCACCCGCCCTCCTGGTCCAAGCGGATACGACCTCTCGATGTATGCCGGCCGCTGGGTCGCCTGCCTGAGAGAGCGCGTAGTTGGCCAGGGCGGTACGCCCGAGCAAGCCTTGCGGGCTGCCCAGGCTTCTCGATTTAAAGAAACTCCCCAGGTGTTTTACGTGCCAACCGCCCAACCATTTACCTTTCACCCGATCTTGGATCGCATTCTCCCCGCACTGCCCCCCGGAATACCGGTCTACCTGGTGGGTGGCGCGGTGCGGGATGCCATGCTGGCGCGCCTCAGCCACGATTTAGATTTCGTCCTCCCGGCAAATGCCCTGCAGGTCGCCCGTCAGGTGGCCAATGTGATCGGCAGCGCTTTCTATCCCCTGGACGAAGAGCGCAACTATGGCCGGGTGATATTCTCCGATGCTGAGGGAACTCGCCTGGTGTTAGATTTCTCTGCTTATCAGGGTCCCGATCTGGAGAGCGACCTGCGCGGGCGGGATTTCACGGTTAACGCCATGGCGGTGGAGGCACACCAACCCCAGGTTTTATTCGACCCGCTGGGCGGCGCGGCCGATTTGCACGCCAGGCAGTTGCGCGCCTGCTCGGCCAACGCGTTCAGCGCCGACCCCCTCCGGATTCTGCGCGGCGTTCGCCTGGCGGCGGCCTTCGATTTCCATATCCAG
>DATDRM010000035.1:0-7895 GCA_035291705.1 Anaerolineales bacterium | reverse complement strand
TTCGCTTCATAGTCGCCGGGAGTATCCTTAAGGATGTCCAGGTTGATGACGCACCACATCTTTCCGAATCATGGTGTGCCTTCCCGCAACTATCGATTAGATTGTGGATTATTTCGGCCACATTACATTATATTCCAGAGTCTTGCGCTGTCAAGCCAGAGGTTTTCTGTATATTGCCAGTATCGTGAGACAACGGTGAAGAATCAAGTCACTCGCCTGCTCTCCAAATTCGACTTGCGCCGGAGGTCCGAACTACGCATCTGCTGTTTAATTGGGACTTCAATGCCTGGCAAATTGGAGGAGATTGGTACATTTTGACTAATTGACTCACACCCGAACCGGTGGTATTCTATAAATGAGATTGCTAATCTCACCTGTAGGTGAGTTGCTCCAGGCAGGGAGCTCTTCGATTTGCAGTGAACAACCTGAGCCTCCAAATGGCTTGCGCTTTTCGCTGATCGACCCTTACCTCATCATCCTTCCATCTCCATCGAACAAGCCATTCATCTTTATAGAAGAGCCTTTTGATTCAGCCTCCTGGTAGGCATCTGCTGCATCAACTTTTTTATCGCTTGGTAGTCGCGAAGGGAGGTGGTGTAAGCTGATCGATTTTTGGGAAGAAAAAGGTTTTCTGGAGTCAGCTAAGATAGTTTGAGAGAAGGAGTCGGTAGAAATGAACAGCAATTGGAAACACATAAGCCTGATAATGTTTTCTGCGATTCTCCTGGCGGGGCTGTTATCCCCCGGTCCATCGCTGACGACGTCCGCCCAGCGAGGGACGCCACCTCCGTTTCCGGAGGATTTGAAAGATCAGGTCAAGTTCTTCAGCGGCAAGCCCATGCTTTTGCGGGCGGCCGTGATGGGGATTACCACGATCGAAGGCAAGGACATCAGTCAAAGCGGTATCCCTCCTGCCAGGGGCAGACATCGCAGGGTGGACGATGTTCCCATTGGCATGAACCCGGTAATTCATGAAAATGAGCCATCCCTCGCAGCCAATCCAGCGAACAAGAAGAAACTTGTTGCTGGGAGCCATTACATAGGGCTTGAGGTCGCCTGCGTCGCCTTTACCAGTGGGAACGGAGGCTCCAGCTGGTCGCTGCCGGTCGTCATGCCGCAACTCACGGAAGTCAGCTCCTGCAGCGATCCGGTTCTGGCCTATGCCCCCGACGGCAGCCGGGTGTACTACGCCTACATGGATATTAAGTCTACCTTTGAGGAGACCGAAACCACCTTTACGTTCATCGACGACTGGGATATCATCGTCAGTTACTCGGACAACAACGGCGCCAGCTGGACGGGTCCTAACTTGGCTCTGGACGGTGATCCGACTATCATCACCTTCGACATCGAAACCGGCGAGATCATCGAATTCGACCCTGGTTTCGAATACGATAAGCCCTGGATCGGCACCCACATCGATCCGGCGCAAAAGGATTGGATCTATGTAACCGCGACCCGGTTCGATACCTTCGAGCCTGGCGACTGCCACATCACCTTTGCCCGTTCTGCTGATCAAGGAGTACTATGGGATGCGCCCGTCTTGTTGGACGAGAGCACGGGCGGGTGCGGCAACCCCGTCGTCGTACAGGGTTCCCGGCCAAGCGGCGGTCTGGGCGGCGAAGTACTGGTCGCCTGGTACAATTCCGGCTCGGATGGTTGGGTGGATGGTAGCTTTGAGATCCATACCCGACGGTCCGCAAACAATGGTGAAGACTGGGACTCACCAATAACTGCAGCCACAGATTCTTATGAAGCGCCTTTCTGGTTAGGTCCGGAAAATTTTTACCAGCGCTGGTGGGCCGTCATGTTCCCAGATGTGGAGATCGACGCCAGGGGTGCGGCACATGTTGCCTACACCCACGACCCGGCTGCCAATCCAGAACCCGGTTTTTCCGACACCCCCGAAGACGGGGATATCCGCTACATCACGAGCTCTGGAAGTCCATACAATTCCTGGTCAGCGCCGCTCACGATCAACGACGATGGGTTGGTGAGGGCTCAGGGCTTTGCAGCACTGGAAACACAGAAGAACACGAGCAGATCTTCGTCCCTATACCTTATATGGGAAGACCACCGATTATCTCCAGAGTTTCCAACAGTTTTCCCAAGTTCACCGAACCTGTACTACGATATCTTCTCCGCCAAGAAGGATCAGGGTGGATCCGGATGGTCGACAAACCTGCGAATTTCCGATTTCTCATCCATCGTCGACTATGTCTTCATCGGCGATTACTTTGACCTGACCACCTCTGGTAATCTGGTCTATGGCATATGGACTGACCGACGGGATAAGAACGATATTTTTGACTTTGAAGATGATGTCTTTGGCACTTCGAAATTCTCGGGAGGTGGCTATCCCTGACGTCTAATCCCACTCATTCAGGATCACTCTGGCCCGGTTGATCACGAGTGGAAGGAAGCGATGGACCGCCAATTCATTCGACGCCAACCCGCCTATCGATCTGCCGGGCCAGGGTGTTTAACGCCATTTTGCCGGTATTCCTCCAGGAGATCCCGCTACAGGTTCAGGTTGGCGTGAAAGTCGCGCGCCGCAAGGTAGCATTAAGAGCGGTTCAACCAGGATAAGACGATGGAACCGATATGCTCGTCTACCTGAGAGCGCGTGAGTTGCAGCAATAGGGCTTCGCTGTTCGAGAAGATGAACATCCCGACAGCCAGGTAGAACAACAGCGGATTGTATCCGGGAAAGATCAGGGCTGAGAAAATAAAAAGATACTGTACATAGCTGCCGACCTTCCCCGAATAGAGGTGCAGGTTGCCAAACCGCTTGAACTTGATCAGGCCGACAGTCACCGAAGCGGCATATAAACCCACCGCAGCCAGCAGTTCGATCGGATGGTCGGAAAATATTTCTGGTTCAAGGATGAAAAGCCAGGCCACGACCGAAGGTTTGAGCAGGTTATCCGCAAATGAGTCTAGTTTGCTGCCGAACTCGCTCACCTGTCCCAGCCGCCGGGCGATGATCCCATCCAGGCTGTCGGTCAGCGCGGCGACGACCAGACCGACGGCCACCAACACTGGCAGATCCCGCAAAGCGAAGAGCCACAATACGGGGAGCATGAGCAGCCGGGCGGCGGACAAAAGGTTTGGAAGAGTCGATATCCTTTTGATCATCACGCGTCTTTCTCTTGCTGCTAATTCTAACCGCGTTTCTGCACCCCGATATAGAGTTCCAATTAATTTCTTCTACCCCTTCAACCTCCCATACAAATACCAATAGGTTTCCTCTGGAAATCCAGCGGCCAGTTCCACCTCCCAAACGAAATCCCCAGGGATAAGGACTATGCGCAATAACCGGTCGATCCCGGCCATTAGCTCCTGCTCCGCCTTTGGGATCTCACCAGCTCCTGATTCCAGCAGGTGCAGCATCGCCCGCCGCCTCACCTCGTAAGCGTAGCGATCGAGATTGGCTTCCGGGTTTTGCCGGTATTCCTCCAGGAAATCCCGCCACAGGTTGAGGCGAGCGTGAAAGTCGCGCCCCGCCTTTCTCCCCCAGGCACTCCGCCAGCGTCCCCGTACGGCGTTGAGTTGCTCGTCTGCAGATGCGATTTGCTCAATTAAGTTTCCAGGTCTTGGATGAGCGTGAGCGCGCGCCTGCGCCAGGAGCACCCCCCCAAGAGTCAGGCTTGGATAGGGGGGCTCTCCCCTGGGGGGGCTGTTCCCGATCGACCAGTACAGGTCATTGGACAGCAGGTAATCGTCCAGCATAGTGAGAGCTGCCCGCAGGTATCCCAGGTCATATTCAAGCGTTGGCATGCTCTTACCCCCGGCTTTCACTCATCGGCAAGCGCAGCCGGAGAGGGCGGGCTGACTTGCCTGCCAGTCCTGTGTACATCCGAGTGCGGGATAGTTTCGCCGGTATCGAGAGACTTCCGTACGTCTTGCAGGTGCATGGTGTGGTGGCGATAAAGCATCTTGAGATACCAGGCCAGGTTTTTCTCGCCGAACCAGGGATGATACCCGTTCCGGGCTAGGTCGCTTTCCTCCAGAGTCTCTGTGAGGCTGATCGTGTCGGCGCGCGCCTGGCGTAAGGCTGAGATCAGCTCCGCGATCGGATTCACGCTCAAGGTGGGGGCTTCTGCGTCATTGAAGGCGTCTATGTCCATATCGCGTGGCGCCCCCTGTCCTCCCTGCAGAACATCGCGGATATATCCTTGGTAAGCGCGCTCGGCGGAAATGAAATGCGCCAGCACCTGCCGCACCCGCCACTGTGAGCCTACCGTATAAACCTGCTGCTCCCAGTCTGAAGGGGCCAGCGTTTCGAAAAAAGTGAGGGTCTTCTCCCCTTCCTCTGCCAGGCGTCTGCGGATGTGCCCCAGCTCGCCGACCATATCTTCTTCCTTTTTGCTTGAAACCACAGATGCACACGGATGGGCACAGATGCACACAGATTCTTGATCAGTATTTATCTGTGTTTATCAAGGTTTATCTGTGTTTATCTGTGGTATGGTTGCTTCATCCTTACTTGAAACCACAGATGCACACAGATTCTCGATCAGTTTTTATCAGTGTTTATCTGTGTTCACAGGATTCTAAAGCATCAACCTCAGCGGCTGCTCCAGGTATTTGGCCAAAGCTTGCAAGAACCTGGCCGCCTCGGCGCCATCGCTGACGCGGTGATCGACTGAGATAGTAGCTTTCATACGTTTGCCAGCTTTGATCTCGCCATTTTCCATCACCGGAACGTCCATCACCGAACCTAATGCCAGGATGGCCGCTTCAGGCGGGTTGATAATGGCGATAAAATGTTCGATGCCGTACATCCCCAGGTTGCTCACCGAAAACGTCGAGCCTTCAATGTCATCCGGGCGCACCTTACCTTCCCTGGCGCGTTTCACCAAGGTTCGCACTTCCACCGATATTTGGTGAACCGTCTTTTGGTCGGTATCACGGCAGACCACGGTCAACAGCCCATTCTCAACCGCCACCGCCACCCCAATATTAATGTGGCCAAACTGCACGACTTCCCCCTTCTGCTCGTCGAGCGCCGCGTTCAGGTTGGGGAACTCGCTCAAAGTCAAGGCAACGGCTTTAATCACGTAATCGTTGACCGAAGTCTTCTCGTCCTCTGGTAGCAGGGCATTGATACTGGCGCGCAGGTCCATCAAAGCCAGCATGTCGTACTCGCGGGTAAGATAGAAGTGCGGTGCCTGTTGCTTGGCCTGGGCCATACGCCGTCCGATCGCGCCGCGCAAGCGGCTCAATGGGATGCGCTGGTCCTGACGAGCTTCACCCACAGTCGACGGGATTGCGGCTGGAGCAACAACCGGCACGCGCTCCTCCACCATTGGCCGGGCTTCCTGGTAAGCTTCGATATCCGCCTGGACGATGCGCCCACGCGGCCCAGAGCCTCTTACCTTGCGCAGGTCGATGCCGCGTTCTTCCGCCAGGCGCCGCGCCAGCGGAGAGGCGCGCAACCCCTCCGGTAGTTTGCCCTCCTCGACAGGGGGAATTTCAACCATTGGCTCCTCTCTGCGGATAGGCCTGGTATCAACAGCTGCGGCCTGCGCAGCGACCGCTTTCTCTTTTCCCGCAGCCGCGGCCGGGCTTATGGGTGCCATCTCGCCTACCAGCTGGCCGTAATCGATCTCCTCATCCGCCCCGCCGATCACCGCGATCGGCGTGTTTACCGGCACGATTGTCCCTTCTTCCACCAGGTGGCGTTTCACGACCCCAGAATAACCAGATTCAACCTCGACGGTGGCTTTATCGGTCTCGATCTCGGCCAGGACTGCGCCCTTTTCGAGTGCAGCGCCTTCGGCGACCACCCACCGCACAAGGGTGCCTTCGGCCATATCGAAGCCCAGCTTGGGCATGATCACAACATCCGCCATCACAACACCTCCTTGACCGCCTGGATCACATCCTCCACCTGAGGCAAGGCCATCTGCTCGAGCGCCCGGTTATAGGGCAGGGGGACTTCCTTCTGCGCCACGCGCCGGATCGGGGCATCCACATAGTCAAAAGCCTGCTCGTAGATGCGAGCCGAGACCTCCGCACCGATCCCGAAAGACTGCCAGCCCTCCTCGACGATCACCGCCCGGTTAGTCTTTTTGAAGGATGCCAGTACCGGCTCCATATCCAGGGGACGCAAACAGCGTAAGTCGACGACCTCCGCCTGGACGCCGTTTAGCTCCAATTGATCGGCCGCTTTCATGGAAATTTCGAGCATTTTGCTGTAGGTGACGATGGTTACATCATCCCCTGGACGCTGCACCCTGGCTCGATCCAACGGAGTGGTGTAATCTCCATCCGGGACTTCTCCACGCACCTGGTAAAGGGTGGCATGCTCGATAAACAAGACCGGATCGTCAGAGCGGATGGCGGATTTCAGCATTCCCTTGGCGTCCTCAGGCGTACCCGGAGCCACCACCCTTAGACCGGGAAAATGCGCAAAAATGGCGTCTGGCGTCTGTGAGTGGGTGGCAGCCAGCTGGCGTCCCCCGCCGCCGGGGGCGCGCAGGACCAGCGGGATCGTGAATTGCCCGCCGAACATATAGCGTAACTTGGCCGCCTGGTTGACGATGTGATCCATCGCCGCAAAGGCGAAATTGATCGTCATCAATTCGGCTACCGGGCGCAGGCCGGTCAGCGCCGCGCCGATCGCCGCTCCGACGATCACCGCCTCGGCGATGGGCGTATCTCGCACGCGCTTTTCGCCAAAATGATCGTAAAAGCCTTTGGTGACTGCATAGGTGCCCCCCCACACGCCGACTTCCTCCCCCATGATGAAAACGCGCTCGTCCCGTTCCATCTCTTCCCACAAGGCTTGCGAAATTGCCTCGCGCATCGTGATTTTTGCCATATAAAGTTCCTCTTAACCTGTTCCCTGTTTCCCAGTTCCCTTGTTTCCCTGTTTCCTTGTTCCCTATTTACCTGTCTACCTCTTCATTCCGCATAAATATCGGCAAACAGCTCTTCTGCCGCTGGCTCAGGGCTGGATTCGGCGAACTCGACCGCCTCCTGGACTTCGGCTTCGGCCTTCATCTCCACATCGTCCAGTTCCGCTGCACGGACGAGCTTTTCTTTTAGCAGATAGCTCCGGTAAATACCGATTGGGTCCTCTTCCTGCCATTTTTCTACTTCATCCTTTTGCCGGTATCTCTCCGGATCGCCCATCGAGTGGCCGCGGTAACGGTAGGTGACCGCCTCCAGGAAAAATGGCCCCTTTCCACTCCGGATGGTTTCCAGATGTTTCTCAGCCGCCATACGCACCTCAACGACGTCCATGCCGTTTACCCGCTCGTTGGGGATATTGTAGCCTTCCGCTTTCTGGCGGATCTCGATCACAGCCGAGGCGCGGTCCACCGAGGTGCCCATGCCATACTTGTTGTTCTCGCAGACCCACAGGACCGGCAGGTTCCACACCTTGGATAGGTTGAGGGCTTCATGGAAAAAACCGATGTTCGTGGCTCCATCGCCAAACATGCAGATCGTCACCCCGTCCTTTCCCTGGTACTGGTCGCCCAGCGCCAGTCCGGCCGCGATGGGCAGGTGCGCGCCGACCACCGCATGTCCGCCCCAATAGTTCTTCTCGACATCGGCCATGTGCATCGAGCCGCCCTTGCCTTTCGACGCCCCGCTGGATTTGCCCAACAGTTCAGCCATCACTTCCCGGGCTGGAATGCCGGCATTGATAGCAACGCCATGGTCGCGGTAAGCGGTGATCAGCCGATCTTGGGGCTTGCGCGCCGAGATCAGCCCGGTGCTGACCGCTTCCTGTCCGATATATAAATGGAGAAAGCCTCCGATCTTGCCTTGTTGGTACAGCTCAGCCGCCCGTTCTTCAAGCCGGCGGATGAGCACCATCTGGTAATACAGTTCGAGATTGTCTCTTTTTTCCATGATGTAAGCATGTCCTCCAAGAAAAT
>DATDRM010000034.1:0-8185 GCA_035291705.1 Anaerolineales bacterium | reverse complement strand
GTGATCGGTTGCCAGGTGGTTAGGTACAAAATCCAGCACCATGCGCAGGCCGCGCTCCGCCAGGCGCTGGCGGGCAGCAGCCAGGCCAGCCGGCCCGCCCAGGTGTTTATCGACCATATAGCGGTGCACGCAGTAGGGCGACCCAACCACATCTTGGAAGGTAAAGTCGGGCAGGATGCGCCATGCCTCCTCCAGCAAACCCCGGTACTGGCGGGCGATATTCACCCCAGCCGGGCTGCGCTCCCAGACTCCCATCAGCCACACCGCGTCGACGCCCAGGGAAGCGATCTCATCCCATTCCTGTGGCGGGATGTCCCCTAAGGTGACCGGATGCTGGTATACCTGGCTTAGCTCGTGCAGCCAGGCCCAGGTGTTGATCTCGTAGAGGATGGGTTGTTTTGGCCAGGCGAGCATCACCACTCAACCAATAGCAGACATTAACCTTAAGCCGTTTAGTGCCGCGCCATTGTGTCTCAGCGACTTTGCTTCAATCTCGTGTGGCTAGGTCGATCAAGACCGGATAGACGAGATCGATCTTTTGATCAGGCCGGTGGGGACCGATGATATCATGCGGCAATTCCAATGCCCGCTCAAACACATAAGTCTGCACGTTCACGCCAGGTTTTCGCCAGGATGCGACCAGTTGCGCGGTCAGGTAGTTGTTCACTGTGCGATCGTTTGCGTTGGTGATGACCAGGATGCGCTTCCCCGCCGGGAGTCCTTTTTCCGCGGCCTTGCGCACCGCGAATCCCAGGTGTAACATCTCTCCCAGTCCGTGTGTCGAGAGACCCGGATAGGCATAGTACGCAGTCAATGGGTTCTTCTCCCGCTTAATGGGATCCCACCAATAAAAACGGTCGGGAAGCGTGGAGAGGAGCCTGGAGAATAGTCCAGTCAAAGGTGCGGGAATGGAAGCAGCCCCTAAGAAGGGGGAAATCGCTATTCCCAGGTCCACCTCTGGCCGGGATTGATAAAGCCACATGGCTACCGTTCCGCCCCCGGAAAGGCCGCAGATGGTCACCATTTTGCCTAAGCCGACAGCGATATCGGCAACCTCATCACCGAAGGCGACCAGCGTTTCAGTCGTAATATTCACCAGGGGGTTAGAAAAGCGATCGGTCAGGCCGTGATACGGCAGGCGCGGCAGGAAAACATTGTAGCCGAGTTTAAAAAACTCCTCCGCCAGCAAGGAAAACTGCTGTGGGCAGGAGGTATATCCATGCAGGAAAGCGATCACCTTATCCGCTCTCTGCCCGTGAGCCAGCAGCCGCGTCCGGCACACCGCGTTCAGGTCGAGTTTTTCTTCTTCAGCCTGAATGGCGACGATGCGCGCTTCGGCCGCGCGGTATGGGTCAACTTCCCGAATGCTCCCTGGATGAGTGTTAACCATTCTTATCAACCTCCAGCATTCAGGAAGTGATCACCCAATGAGTTGTCCCCCTTCAGCCCGGGCGACCTTAAGGCGGGCCTCGACCAGCAGATTGTATTTGGTGGAGGCCTTTTGAAAATCTCCGGCGCGCATCGCCTTGAGCAGATCGCCCTCCAGTTCGGCGACCGCTAGCCGAAGGTAATAATCCAGGGATTCCTTGAGATGCGCCGCTACGATCCTACCGGTCAGGATGGGGTGGTTGTTAGTCACGTTCGTATCGGGGAAGCGCGTGCCGTGCTCGAGCTCTACTTCGAGGCCTTGGCGAAACGCTTCCTCGGAGACCAACAGGGCCTCGCCGCCCACTTCGACGCGTATGCGGGCGGCCTCCTCCGGGAGCACCGCAGGCTCTTTCAGTTCCGTCCAATCGCGCAAGCCCAACTCATGGCAGACGCGCTGGACTTCGGCAGGGGTGATGTATTGGGGGAGTTGCATGATGGTTTTCCTGATTATATTCTACACGCTTCCATAACGAAGAGACCATTCTCGCGCCGGATGGGCATGGCGAAGTCGAATCGGTCGACCGCCAGGCAATATTCCAGGTCCAGCGGGTGAAAATCGGGTTGGGAGGGATCGGCGAACAGGCGGCCAGTTGGGGATTGGCGCACGCGGTCGAGCATGGGGACAATAGCAGGGGTATCGCCGCGCAGGATGGCTTCGATATAATCGGCGCAGGCGGCGTCTTCGTCGCCCCAGCCCCCAGGGCGTGTGCCGGTGATGACAAAGGTCAGGGTCGACGGGGAGGAGTGCAGGATGGCCTGCGCAGTCGCCCGGGCATTGCAGAAGCTGGCCGCCAGCAGCCGGTCGGCTTTCCGGCTGCGGATCACCCCCTGGGTGCCAGCAGAGGTGCGTTGGATGAGATGGCGACCGGCCAGGTCCAGGCCATCGAACTGGATTGGAGAGTTGGAAAAGTCGAACCCCGGCACCAACAAACCATCCACCTCGCCCATCACCAGACCACCGGGCGAACGCTCACCCAAGTCCAGCGCCTCGGCGACTGTGCTGACGACAGTGATATCCTGGACACCCGCCGCGAAAGCGTAGGCGGCAGTCGAAAAAGCCCGCAATACATCGATCACGACCACGGTGCCAGTGGCCTCCTGGCAAGTCTCCAGGGAGGCGCGCGAGATAATCATCACCCCAAAAAACAAAACTTCCGAAGCCAGTTCGGGAACGACTCCGGAAGTTTTGAGATTCCTAGTACTTGACGACCCTGGGCATTTTCTTGGCCTGCTCCACCCAGGACTTGACCTGGTCGAGGGTGGGAAGCTTGCGCACCAGCTTCTTCTCCCGGTTGACCGTAACCATCTTCTCGTAGAGGTTCTCCGCGTTTCGTTGGGCCAGCTCGACGACCGTGTCGACACCAGCGTTTTCGAGCAGGTCGGAATACTCTTCTCCGACCCCTCTGAGGCGGAAGAGATCGGCCCGGTTAACCCACTCCAGGATCAATTTTTCACTGATGCCTGACTTCTCTGCAATTTCCTGGCGGCCCTTGGGTGAGTTGCCGCGTTCCAGCAACGCGTGCGTGGTGCTGATGCCGAGCATCTTGAGCTTCTTGGCATAGGATTCACCGATGCCTTCAATTTGAATGAGGGATGCCATGTGATCCTCCTTATATTTCTGTTTACTTCTGGCCCATCATTCCGCCCAGCATCTTCAGCATATCCTGGGCTGCTTTCGGGTTAGTGATCAGGGTATCAACCAAACCGGCATATTGGGGCGGCAGGTTCTTCTTTGCAAAAGCTACCACAGCATCCACCGCCTTCTTAGCCTGGGTCGCATCGATGCCCGCCTGTTGCGAAACCAATTTAATCAATTCGTCCATTTTTATACTCCTTTTGTGGTGATTGGATATATTTGACGCAGGTATTAAATTTAACACCTGAAAGTCACGGATCGGGTTATTCCACCTTCCGGCCGCCCTTCAGGCGATCTTGAAGAGCTTGCAGCCCATCCTGATCGCCGGCCGCAGCTAACCTGGCCTGTTCGGCCCATGTACCCGGATCAGCCAGCCGAATGCCGGCCGCGGTGAGAATTTGCTGGATCTGGCTGGTCTCTGTAGCCGCCAGCTTGGCAAAGGTGGTGATCCCAGCCGCCTGGAGCAGGGCCGAGATCTTGGGGCCGATGCCTTCAATTACACTCAGGTCGTCAGGGATTGGTTTCTCAGCCTCAGCCATCCTAGGGGCCGGTGCCTCGGTGGCCGGTGCCTCGGTGGCCGGTGCCTTTGTCGCCGGCGGCGGGGCAGCTTCGGCCGGTTTACGGCTCAACCACCACCAGACCAGCACAATGACCACGATGATCACCAGCAGCCAAAACCACCACGGCAGACCGCCTTCCTGGGCCTCCTGGCTTAGGATCGAGAAAGCGCCAGGAGAAAGGTGCATATCAATCCCAAGAGTCAAAATAGCTAGCAAAGAATACATCTGTCATCTCCTCCTGCATATGAATGGAACATCAATGAGGTTGAGCACAGTTATTTAGGACTTGCCTTGCGAAAAAAATTCGGGCTAGAAGCGATCGCTGGGACAACCGGAGTAGCCGGAAACGAGACAACTCTCCCCACAGCAGATGCCAATATTCTATCATATAATCCCTCTACTCCCACGGGCAGATATCCTGGGGGGAGATATCCCGGTTGGCGTAACCGTAGGTCGCCGAGCCCAGGGGGAGCAAAACCTGGTCCGGGTGCTCTACGGCGTACTGTCGGGCGGCGGCACAGCCAGATGGTACACCTCGTGCCGGGTAAGCCGCCTGAAAAGCCATGGCTAACTCAACATAAGCGTGCCCTTTCATTCCGGGCGGATAGGAGGCTGCTAACTGTTCGAAAGCTGCCTGGGCGAGGTCGACTTTGTTTTGGATCAAGCTCACCACCGCCGTCTTGAACAGGGCATACGCAGACAGGTTCGCCTTTTCGACCTCGGGGTCCATCCAATCCACCAGGGCGAGATCGGAGTTCACCCGGTCATAATCCATCAATGCCTGCTCATAATCCCTGGCCAAAGCGGCGTCCTCGGCATCGTGTAACACATGGATGCGATAATTGGAGGGGGCGAGCAAGTCTTGAGAATCCTGCCAGCGCCCAGCAGCAGGATCGTACCGCCAGTGACGGGTCAAGGTCCGCTGCGGTCCCGCATCGACCAAACCGAATCCCCCGCCCGCAACTTCCAGGTCATACAAGCCATCTCCATCGGGGTCAGCCAGGCGGATATCCGGGTACGGCAAGTCGATCATCTCCCCCACCAGGAGATTCTCAAAGCCCTCCCTAGACCAGCCCAAAACCTGTATCGCCTCGAAACAGGTATGCGCCCCACAGGCTGCAGAGCCGGTCACCAATTCAGCGCTGCGATCGGCATTCAGGTCTTGCAGATATCGGATGCCGGGCGCACCCATGGCTTCGGCGGAAAGCTCTCGGTGAGCCAGGATGAAGTGCCCTTCCTGGCAGATATAGATCAGCAGCAGCCCGCTCGGCGGTACAAACCTGGATTCCGGGTCGTAAATGGAAACGACCACGTCTTGCCAGCCATCGCCTGTCAAGTCTGCAGTAGCGACCGACCGCGGCTGGTTGGCAACCCCGGCCGCGTACAAGGCAGAGTCCAGCTCTACCGGCGATCCTCCCTGGTTCAGGAAGCCGAGCATGTTCTGTTCGAATGCGGGGAACTCCGCTGGCGGCAGGGTCGCCCCCGGATGGAGGTCCACGCACGGCTGGACCACAGGCGGCGCGGGCGAGGTCTCGGTGGATATTGGGGGCGGCGTGGTCGGCGGCGGGGAGATGGGCGGGATTTCTGCGATCGGCGGTGGGGAAGCGCTGGGGGTCGGCGTGGCTTGCAACGCAGTCGGGGTAGCCGCCGGGGTAAGCAGGTTGCAGGCCAGGGTGAAGACGGCCAGCATGATGATTAACCTCCCGTAAGGTAAACCGGCCGGTGGGCAGCAATTAAGGAAACGGAAATGATGGTTGATAGACCCTCCTCTCGCTGATCTTCCGGGAAGATACCAGCTCGATTATACTAAAGCTCAACCAAACCCATGCCCGAATCGCTCGTCTTCCTGCCGGGTTGGAGGCCAGCCCACCCGGGTCTATTATCCCGCTATCTGCCGCCCATCGCAGAGGGTGTGGCGACAGCCTGGTTGCGCGCTCACGCTAAACCCGGCGCCTGGGTGCTCGACCCATTTGGAGCCGCGCCAGGGGTCACGGTGGAGGCGGCGCGCGCCGGCTATCGCGTGCTGGTGGCGGCGAATAACCCGGTGGCGCGTTTTCTGCTGGAACTTGCGACGCACCCGCCGGATGAGGTCGAACTGCGCGCCGCGCTGGCCGAACTAGCGGCAGCGCGTAAGGGAGAGGAACGCCTGGAACCACATATTCGCGGCCTGTACCGGACGACCTGCGCCCAATGCGAGCAGCCGGTCACGGCGCAGGCCTTCCTATGGGAGCGCGAAATGACCGCGCCGTATGCGCGCATTTATGAATGCGAGCACTGCGGTGATGCAGGGGAGAGGCCAGTCAGTCCAGCCGACGCTCGCTTGGCAGCCAGCTTCGCCACCGCCGGGATGCACCGGGCGCGGGCACTGGAGCGCATCGCCCCCTCTGGCGACCCAGACCGCGGCAACGTCGAAGAAGCCCTGAATACCTACCTGCCGCGTGCGGTGTACGCGGTGATCACAGTAATCAATCGCTTAGACAGCCTGTTGGCCGAGCCGGCGGCGCCTGAATCAGCAGCTACCCGGCGGCGCAACCTGGTAGCCTTGATGCTGAGCGCTCTCGACCAGGCGAACACCCTGTGGCCCCACCCGACCGGGCGGTCGCGCCCGCGCCAGCTGACCATCCCGCCGCGTTTCCGGGAGAAAAACCTGTGGTTGGCGCTCGAAGAGGCGGTCGAAGGACTGGCTTCGACTGCTCCCCCAGTACCCCTGACCATCTGGCCAGAGCCTCTGCCCACAGAGGGCGGTGTGATGGTCTACGAAGGCCGGTCGAAGGACCTGCGCGAGCAGCTGCAGCTGAGCAGCCAGCCCTCGCCCGCAGACTTTAGCGCCATCCTGGCTGCGCTGCCCCGTCCTAACCAGGCCTTCTGGACATTGTCTGCGCTGTGGGCAGGGTGGTTATGGGGACGCGAGGCGATCGGGCCATTCAAGTCTGTGCTGCACCGCCGCCGCTACGACTGGGCCTGGCACACGACCGCCCTGGAGGCAGCGCTGAGCAATCTGGCCACCCTGCTCCCGGAAGGCATACCCCTGTTCGGGCTGATCGGAGAGGCGGAGCCGGGATTCCTCTCTGCAGCATTGATCGCTGCGGCGGAGGCCGGGTTCCGGCTGGACGGACTGGCGCCGCGGGATGAGGGCAACCAGGCGCAGATTTTATGGGGACTCGGGGGAACTGTAGTAAAACGGCAACGTCATCCTTCGATCGACTACCTGTCCTACCAGCAGGATATAGCTGTGGAAGCGGCCAGGGAGCACCTGCGTCAGCGCGGCGAAGCAGCCCATTACCTCAGCCTGCACACCGCAGCTTTGAGCGCCCTGGTCGAGAAGGGCACATTCCCCACCGGTGACCAGGCTTCCCCGGCGGAGCACTACAGCCAGGTTCACCAGGCTTTTGAAGAGGCCTTCACCTCCCGCAATGGATTCCTGCGCTTTGGGGGGAGCGACAAATCCCTGGAGGCTGGCCATTGGTGGCACCGCCAGACCGGCCGCCCCGAAACTTCCCTGGCAGATCGCGTCGAAGTGACCGTGGTACATTACTTGCAAGGCCACCCCGGATGCACCCTGGCCGAGGTTGAAGTTGCCACCTGCGCGGCCTCTCCCGGGCTGTTAACCCCTGGTCTGGAACTGGTCAGCAATTGCCTCGAGTCTTATGGCGAGGAAGACCCGCCCGGCAACGGGATGTGGAGGCTGCGCCCGCAGGATGCGCCACCCACACGGCGCGCCGATCTCTCGGCTATGCGCAATAAACTGGCTGAAATCGGGAGGCGTCTGGGCTTCAACCCCCAGGGTGAAAAGCCGCTACATTGGCTGGATGTCGAAAACCTTGACCTGGCGCAGCCGGCCATGGTATTCTACGTGCTGGCTACTGCTACCTTTGGCGAGCTGGTCTTCGCCAGCCCATACCCAGCCAAATGCTGTATAATCGTGCTTCCCGGAGCGCGTGCCAACCTGGCGATCTTCAAACAACGCCGCGACCCGCGCCTGCGCCAGGCGATCGAGCAGGGCTGGCGTTTCCTAAAGTTCCGCCATCTGCGCCACCTGGCGGAATCTCCCTCCCTGACCCGCGCCAACCTGGACGAGCTGCTAGCGCTCGACCCGTTGACAGAAGTAGGCGAGCAAATGAGGTTGTTATGAAAACTATGAGAGATTACAATAATCTGGAAATTGCCACCCTAGGGGGCGGGTGCTTCTGGTGTCTGGAACCAATTTTCGCGGAATTAGAGGGTATTGTGGATGTCGAAGTTGGCTACTCGGGTGGATCGGTTACACAGCCAACTTACGCCCAGGTGTGCATCGGAAAGACGGGGCATGCTGAAGTCGTTCAGATCACCTTTGACCCGGCGATCATCTCTTTCAAGGAAATCCTTGGAGTCTTCTTCACCTTCCACGATCCAACGACACCCAACCGGCAAGGGGTAGACGTGGGCCCGCAATATCGATCTGTGATCCTATATCATAATGAAGAACAGAAACAAATTGCTGAGGACGCAATCAGTGAGATTGAAGCGGCAAAGATGTGGAACGATCCCATTGTGACCGAGATCGTCCCCTTCCAGGTATTCT